>JBPCPX010000089.1:0-19409 GCA_050998695.1 Actinomycetota bacterium | reverse complement strand
CAGAACTTGCCCGCCTCCGGGTTCGCGGCACCGCAGGAAGGGCACATGCGCGCGAGCGGCGCGCCGCACTCCATGCAGAACTTGCGCCCCGCTTCGTTCTCGGTGCCGCAGGCGGTGCAGGTCATGGACGCTCCCGGGTCGCGAACGGTGGAAGCGAAGCGTACCGAGGGCGCGGGCGTCGCGCACTGGGTGATGGATCGCCGGCGGGTGGAGGTCGAGCTGCTGCCGAGCGCCAGGTATCCGCGCCGCGATGTGCCTGCCCACCTCGATGACCTCGACCTGGTCGTCGGTGCAGTGCATCACGAGCGTGGGCGCGCTGATCGCCGGCAGCAGCGGCCGTGTATCGATCTGATGTCACACGCGCTCGATCGCGACCGCAGAGTTCAGGCTCGCGTCTTGCCGCATGAGTCGCGCCCACCATGCGATCGCACGCTCGTCGCCTTGGAGCGAGGGGTTGAACCAGGGGAGCATCTTCTCGGTATAGGCCCGGGTTCCCCACCCCACCGGGAGCTCGGCCCAATAGGGATCCCATTCCCGTTCCGTCCAGTGCCACGGGAAGTCCGGCGTCGCGGCCAGCGCGGGCGGCGCGGTCGGTCCGACGAGCCCGATCAACAGCGTGCTGACGATCACGACCGCGAAAGCCGCCTCTCATCCCCAGGTGCCCCCTTCACGGCCTCGGCCGTGCTCACACGTCACCCGGAGGAGGCGTGACGCCCGGATCCCTGCCGGTCGGACCCCCCGGCGGCACCCCGAAAGCTCCAGGTGACGGGGAGGAAGTCGAACGCGGCCGAAGGCGGTTCGGCTACCTCAGGGCGAAGAGGAGCCCGACGGGGACGGGGACGGGGATGGGGTCGGCGAGGGCGATGGCGACGGGGACATGCCCGGCCGCCATTGCAGGACCGCGTTCCTGTTGGGGACGCGATCCTGGCAGCTTCGGCGACACGTGCTGCCCGTGAACAGCGTCTCGACCCACCACCGATAGAAGGACCGATCCTCGCCGAACGTCAGGCGGAACAATCCCACCTGGACCAACGCGCTTCGGCGAGAGGGCCGCGTCACCGGGACCGTGCCGAGATAGGTGTCGACGCCGACGTTCCGGGCCCGCCAGAGGGATCCCACGAGCGACGATCCCGTCGAGCGAACGAGAACGTAGTGCTCGGCTGGCGCGCCTGCCTCCGTGTCGATCATGACCATCAGGTAGCCGGTATCCCAGATCTCGCCGGTCCCCCATCGGCCGATCGTCACGATCTGCCACTCTGGGGGACCCGAGCGATGCGCGAAACGTACCTGCTTGACATCGAGCTTCCCGGGGGTGTCGTTCGGGTCCTGGCGGTCGGTGTGGTGGGCGCCGGCGATGGCGGCCATCAGCGCGACGGCGGCGAGCGCAGCCACGAAGGGTGTCGCGGCACGCACGAAGCGGGATGACCTCATGCCCGGCCCCTTCCCAACCAGGCGGTGGTCCGCCAGGCGGTGACCGCCGCCGCGGTCAACGCGCCTCCGACGAGCAAGGCGGGTACGACGTCGATGCCCTCCGGAAGCATGAGCGAGGGATCCGGAGTGGCGAGCGACCAGCTGGCGACCGCCGTCGCCGCCAGGGCGGCGTTCCTGGCGAGCGCGAGCCGCACGTCGATCGAGGCTCGACCGAAGCAGCCGCAGGCGACGCGGACGCCGTCGCGGAGGGCGATCCGCACGAGGGCGAGCGAGAACACGGCGATCGAGGCGAGCGCGACGGCGGCCGCGGCGCGCTCCCCCCCGAGGACCGTGAGGATCGGTATGAGGGACTCCGTTGCCGGGACGGCCCAGGCGGCGAGCCGCTCGACGTTCCGAGGCAGCGCGTGTGCGGAAAGTGTGCGGCGCCACCGGCTCCATCCGGCCAGCTTCGAGACGGCGGCCCATGCGAACGACACGGCGAGGATCGCGGCGGCCGCCCGGCCCCACCCCCCGTCCGTGCGCGAGGCCGCGGCGGCGGCCGCGACCCCCACGGTCACCGATGCCACGGCGTTCACCCCGGACCGGAGGCGCCCGGACATCGAGCTCAGCCGGTCCACGAGGCGGGCGCCGTCTTCGGGCCCCCTCGATCGGGCGCCGACCAGAGGCGCCAGCCCCCTCGCGAGGCCGAAGGGGGCCATCACGAGCGCGCCCAGGAGCGGCCTGCCGGCCGACGCCGCGCCCACGGTGACGACGACGAGCGTCCCATGACCGAGGAACGTGAGGAACCCGATCCCGAGGCCGGCGCCGTAGAGGAACGCGGCGAGCGGACGGCCGAAGTAGGTCCGCCACCAATCGGGCACCTGTCGGCGGAGCTGCGGAACGGCGATCCGCGCGCCCGTGAGCTCGCGCGCGACGTAGACCAGCGCGACCCCCGCGAGGATCGCGGCACCGGCCTTGCCCCACGGAGCGCCCAGGAGGGCGCCCAGGGCGGCGACCCCGGCTCCGAAGGCGGCCGCGGTAGCCGCCGCCCCCGCCGCGTGGAGCGCCACCGCGGCGGCCCACCTCGCGCGCGTCCCGTACACGACGGGGCTGATGGTCTCCACCATCGAAAGCCCTCAAGGCCCCCAGAGCGCGGACCAGCCGGCGATCGCCGCCGCGACCGCCAACGCCGCGACCCCGGCGTCGGTCAGCATCTCTGCGTGAGCTCCCGGTACGTGATGCAGAAGACCTTGAACCCGACGGGACAGTAACCCCGTACCGCGTAGTCCCCATTGATCCGGATGTTCGATCGGGAGCAGCAGTCCGAGATGTGACGCAGCCGACCGGAGCAGCAGCGTGTCCAACCCCCGCCGTGCCGTGTGTCGTTCGCGAAGGAGTAGACCTCGCGGACCTTCTGCTGACAGGTCTTCGATCGCCATTGGGTGTCCGGGTCGCGGTACAGCTTCCCTCGGTCGTCCACCGGATATCCGTAGGTCGGGTGGACGGGGAAGCCGTAGCGGTCGGTCCGTGACAGGGGAGAGAAGGGGTGAGGACATGACCCCGTCGTCCAGGTGTGGCCACAGATGTGGTACGCCTCGGCCCGGTCGGGTGCGAGCGCGGTGGCGACCAAAGAGCCGCCGGCCAGGGCCACGACGCCGCGGCCGACCTTTCCGAGGAACCCACGCCGGCTGGTGCGCTGCGCGAGCGCTCGCTGCGCGAGCTCCATGGACGTCAGCTCGCCCATCGCTCACCCTCCTCCCGCATCCGCCGTTCCGCCGTGTCGACCAGCCCCTCCATCTGCTCGAGGTTGTTCACGGTGCCTTTCGCCCGGACGATCCCGAGCTCGTCGAGCACCAGCAGGAAGGGCGTGCCGGGGATCTCGAACGCACCCTCCGCATCCGGGTCGTGGACCACCTGCGGCACGAGATCCGCCGCTCGAGCCGCGGCCGGCAGCGCCGGCGCCACCTCGCGGCAGACCATGCAGGTCGGCGACGAGAACAGGACGAGTCGCCGTGCCCCGGCTCCACCGAGGACGATCGGAGCGCCGTCGGCGCCGCGGGCGTCGAGGGGCGGCAGGGCCTCGCCGAGGGCGGGGCCCTCCGTGTCGATCTCCAGTGCCCCGCGCGGCCCCATCCGGAGATGGAGCGTGCCCACCTGTCGTGCCAGCGCGACCACGACGACGCAGAGAACCAGGAGGAGGACCCATTGGGCCACGAACGCCGCCATCCACCATCCGGTCATCGCATCGTCCATGTCGGTTGCTTGCGTTCGTCCATGAACTGGATCAACGGGCTCCCGTCGTCGGCCAGGCCGACCAGCGCTCGCAGCTCGCCCTCGGCGTCCAGCAGCCGGAGGATAGGGAATCCGTCGGCCGCCAGACCCAGCCGGATCCGAACTCGCCCCGCGCGGTCGTACAACCCGAGCGTCGGCGATCCCTGATCCGCCAGTGTGTAGCGGTGGGTCACCTCATCTCCGTCCACGTGTGCGCCGAGCGTAGGCGAGGCGTCAGAGGCCAGACCGAACTTGGCGCGGATCTTTCCGTTGCGATCCCCGAACGCGAGGCTGGCCGAACCGTCGGTGGACAGGCCGAGCGTCGCGCGGACCTTGCCGTTGTCGTCGCCGATCGCGAGCCCTGCGGACCCGTCCGAGGACAGACCGAAGCGAGCGCGGACCTGTCCGTGGGGGTCGAGCATCGAGAAGAACGGCGAGTCGTCGTTGGACAGACCGATCCGCAGTCGAACCCGTCCCGCGGTATCCAGGACCTCGAACTCCTCGGCTCTGATGACACGTTTCTTCATCGGATTGGTCGGATCCCCGGCACGGTCGGCGTCACCCTATCGTCGCTCGCGACAGCGCCGTACACAAGCAAGCACGAGACGAGCACGAGCTCAGGGGTTCGCGGCGGGGGGTCCGGGCGGATCCGACGGCGAACGAGGAGTGAGCCGTCGCCGGGGGGCCGGAAAGTGAGAAACCGCCGGAACCCGAGGGCTCCAGCGGCTTCTCGAGACGAACCATAGGGCCCCAGCGCATCGACCGTCAAGCCGGGGTCGGTGCTTTTGTCACTCTTTGTCCGAAGGACGGAGGGTCTCCCGGCGGGTCACACAGGCTCGGAGCCGCTCCGGCAGAGGCGAGACGCCGATCCCCGGCCCCGTGGGGACGGCCATCGTCCCGTCGGGAGCCATCTCGAACGGCTCGGTCAGGTCCTCGTGGAAGTACCGTGCCGACGCGCTCGTGTCGCCGGGCAGCGTGAAGCCCGGCAGGCTCGCCAGCGCCAGGTTGAGCCCTCGGCCGACCCCTGTCTCGAGCATCCCGCCACACCACACGGGGATACCTCGCGCGAGGCAGAGATCGTGGATCCTCTTCGCCTCGAGCACGCCCCCGACGCGTCCCTGCTTGATGTTCACGATCCGACACGCCTCGAGATCGAGGGCGGCCGCCGCGTCGGCAACCGAACGGATGGATTCGTCGAGGCAGAGGTCGGTGCGCAGGAGCGCCTGGAGCTCCGCGTGTCGGAACAGGTCCTCGTGATGGAGAGGCTGCTCGATCATCAGGAGATCCGCATCCTCCAGCGAACGGAACACGTCGACGTCAGCCGGCGCGTACGCGGCATTCGCGTCGACGGAGAGCAGGATGTCGGGATTCGCGCCACGCACGGCCCGGACGCGCTCGACGTCGGTCCCCGGTTCGATCTTGAGCTTGATGCGCCGGTAACCCTGCTCCAGGTAGCCGGCCACCTGGTCGAGGAGCGCCTCGGTCGAGGACGCGATCCCGATGCTGACGCCGCACTCGACCCGGTCGCGCTCGGCGCCGAGCCACGAGGCCAGGGACGATCCGCTCGCCCGCAGCTCGGCGTCGACGAAGGCATCGAGCAGGGCTGCCTTCGCCATCGGGTTGCCGCGGACCTCGGCGAACGCCCGCTCTGCGCCCTCCACGTCCACGTTCCCCGCGCCGAAAAGCGCGGGGGCAAGGAAGTCGCGGAGCACGATCCAGGCCCCTTCGTTGAACTCACCGCTGAAATCCGGTCGCGAGTCGGCGACGCACTCCCCCCAGCCCTCAGCGGCGTCGGTCTCCACGCGCACCAGGACGCAGCGTTTGTCGCTCACCTCGCCGAAGCTGGTCCTGAACGGTCGAACCAGCGGTAGCTCGGCCATGAGCAGCTCGACGGTGCGAACGCGACTCATCGCAACGCCTCGGGAACCAACTGGTACGCGGAACGGTCTCGATCGAAGCCGGCCGCGATCGATCCCGTGGCGAAGCACGTCTCCAGTGCGTCGGCGGCAGCGTCACGCCACCGGGACGCGAGCTCCGGATCTCGGCGGCGGATCTCGGCATGGTCCAGGGGCACTTCCACGAGGCCTCCCTGGGCGGTGGGTTGCGTCCTCCGAACGGGATCGGGAGCGACGGGATCACCCTCGGCCGCGAGCACGGTGGGGAGTCCCACGCGCACGGCCCTCGGCGTGGGAGCCGAGTCGAGATCCCACCTGACCACGAGGCGATCCGTGCGATCACCTCGATTGATCTCATCCGACATCTCTCCGTAGAAGGCGCGCCCGAACCGGTCGGCGACGGCGCCCAGCTTCCCGAGGTTGAACCACGCGTTCCGCGCCACGAGGGGGTCGAACGTCCACCGGGCAACATGGATGTCCTGATCGAGCGCCTGGGCTCGTTGACCGAGCTTCAGCGCGTAGCCGACACCTCGGTGGCGCCGATCCGGCATCGCGGCGAGCATGTGCGAGTGGACATGGAGTCCCCCGTCGTCCACACCGGCCCAGCCGAGGACGAAGCCGACGAGATGCTCGCCGTCGTAGGCGCCCAGCGGGACGTTGCCGCTGTGCGCGAGCGCGGTCAGCACCTCTCGAGGAGGCAGCTGGAACGGGCCCCACGTGGCGACCATGATCCCGATCGCGTCGTCGAACTGGTCGAGCGAGGAGAGGGGACGAAGGTCGACGTTCGCAGCCACGGCCGCCTCGCGGGCGAGGGCCCACGCTGTTCCGGGCTCGTCCACCGGGCGAGTCTAGTGGCCCTTAGGAAGCCGCCGGGAGGGCGGCGAAAGAACGGAAAAGGCCCGCCTGACGGCGGGCCCTCCGCAGCGCACGTGATGCTCGGTTATCCGCCGGCCGGCGGCGGCAACTCCTGCCATTCGACGTCGTCAAGGTCCTCGCCCCGGCGCCGCTTCATGAACTGGACGATGCCGGCGACGATCGCGCCGATGAAGGCGAGCTTCAGGAGCTTCCTGAAGAAACCGCCCTTCTTCTCCGCCGCTTCGATGTCGTCTCCCATCTGGAACCAGCCTCCTATCGGGTGGGTGGGCCCGGCCGAGGCAGTAGGCCGCCCCGCCAAGGTTGTGGGCCTGGATGGACTTGAACCATCGACCTCTTCCTTATCAGGGAAGCGCTCTAACCGAGCTGAGCTACAGGCCCGAGGGCCACGAGCCCCTCGCCGCAGGGTAGTCAGGCCTCGGAAACCCTGTCAATCGAGAGCCCCTCAGTCGCGGCGGTCGGCGAGCGTGACCTCCACCCCGCCGACGATGTCGCTGATCAGGTTGTACATCACGGAAATGAAGACGTTGATGAACGACCAGATCGCGACCCCGACACATCCCGCGAGGAACAACCAGGTGAAGAACTTCCCGCTGTCGATCTCGATCGGTGGGGCGCCGCCGGTGCTGACCTCACCCGTGGGCGAGATGCCTCTCCCCGACGGGAAGATCGTCCCGAGGAGCTGCTCGAACGAATCGATGACGCCGCTCGCGGACAGGATGGCCCAGATGATCGCGAGGGCCAGATAGAGCACCAGGAAGACGCAGAAGTAGAAGATCAGCGAGAACTTCAGCACCGAGACCGGACCGACCCGCCGGATCTCCACGCGCGTGCGACGCGCGCCCCGCTTCGGAAGCCGCGTCTGGGCGGGGGCCCTGACGATCGTGGATGGCCACGGATCCTCAGCCGGCAGTGGCGCGAGAGGCGGCGCCAGCGGCGCGCCGACGTCCTCTTCTCCCGGAAACGGCTCCGGGTCCGTCAGGGGCTCAGGATCGAACCCGGACGTCGGCTCCGGCTGCGTCGTGGAATTCGGTTGCTGCATGGGTTCCTCGATCGTCTGTGACGGGACTGGGCCGCTAGCGTACGCCCGTCCACGCCCGAGCGGGGGGATGTTCACCCACTGGGGGAGCGTCACGCCGACCGCATCCCATACGCGCACATGGGCCACGAGCAGGAGGGCAGCGAAAGGGGGTGCGACCACGCCGCCCATGAGACTCACGTCCTGCTGGAACAGCAGGGCTCCGGCTCCGATCACGCACCCGATCGAGGCGAGCAGGAGGTCGGTCAACTGTCGCGGGTAACGAGGTCGGAGCGCCACGACCACGTAGGCGGCCGCCCCGAATGCGACGACCACGACCAGGAAGCCGAGTCCGATGTTGTTCATGGGAGTCCCGACATCATCGCAGTAACCCCCGGCGATGCCCTCGGGTTCCCCCGGTCGGTCCTACTCGTCCATCTGCATGATCACGGGCGCGAGCGCGACGACGTGTGCGCCTTCCTCTACGCGCATCGTGCGAACGCCCTGGCTGGATCGGCCGACCCTGCGGATCTCCCCGGCAGGCACGCGGATGACGATCCCGCTGGAGGAGATGGCGAACAGGTCTTGCTCCTTGGAGCCGACGAACGCACCGGCGAGCAGGCCCGTCTTCGTCGTGATCTGGTGGCCGATCACGCCCTTCCCACCGCGGCCCTTGACGGGGTAGTCCCTGAGCGGTGAACGCTTCCCGTAACCCTGCTGCGAGACGCTGATCATCTCCTCGCCGTCCGAGGCGAGGCTGATGGAGATGACCTCGTCGTCCTCGGCCAGCCGCATCCCGATCACTCCTGCGGTGGATCGCCCCATCGGGCGAACGAACTGCTCTTTGAACCGGATCGCCTGGCCCTTGCGGGAGACCAGGAAAACCTCGTCCTTACCGTCGGTGAGCTTCACGTCGATCAGCTCGTCGCCGGGCTTCAGGTTGATCGCCGCCAGGCCGGTCCGCGCCGACTCATACTCCGACAGCGGTGTCTTCTTCACCATCCCCTTCTTGGTCGCGAAGAGCAGGAAGCGCTTCGGGTCGTACTCCTTCAGATGCAGCACCGCGGAGACGCGTTCGTCGCCCGCGATGGCCACGCCGGGAAGGTTGGCCGCGTACAAGCCGCGAGCCGTCCGCGACGAGTCGGGCACCTCGTGCACCTTCACCCGGTAGACCTTGCCCCTGGTGCTGAAGAACAGGAGCCAGTTGTGCGTGGTCGTCGTGAAGACGTCGGCGACCACGTCCTCCTCCTTCAAGGTCGCCCCACGGACGCCCTTCCCGCCCCGGCCCTGCCGGCGGAACGTGTCGATGGGCACGCGCTTCACGTAGCCGGCCCGGCTGATGGTGATGACCACGTCCTCCTCGGCGATCAGGTCCTCGACGTCGAACGAACCCTCGTCCGCCTTGATCTGGGTCCTCCTGGGGTTCCCGTGCTTCTGCTTGATCTGCAGGATCTCGTCCTTGATCACGCCGCGGATCTTCTTGGGGTCCTTCAGGAGCGCCTTCAGGTGCTTGATCTTCGCGAGCAGCTCCTTGTGCTCCTGCTCCAGCTCCGTGCGCGCGAGCTTGGTGAGCCGCCGGAGCGGCATGTCCAGGATGTGGTTGGCTTGGATCTCCGAGAGCTTGAACGTCGACATCAGCTTGGTCCGCGCCTGCTCCGCGTCCTGCGAGCCTCGGATGACCTTGATGACCTCGTCCAGGTGATCGAGCGCGATCAGGAGGCCCTGGACGATGTGGTCACGCTCCTCGGCTTTCCGGAGGTCGTATCGGGTCCGCCGGGTGACGACGTCGATCTGGTGGTCGACGTAGTAGCCGATCATCTCCGCGAGGTTCAGCGTGCGAGGGACCCCGTCGACGAGCGCCAGCATGATCACGCCGAAGGACTCCTGGAGCTGGGTGTGCTTGTGGAGCTGGTTGAGGACGACTTGGGGGTTGGCGCCGCGCTTGAGATCGATCACGAGACGCATCCCGGCCCGACCCGAGGAGTGGTCCTTCAGGTCCGCGATGTCCTTCACCTTGCCGGACTTCACGAGATCGGCGATCTTCTCCGCCAGCCGCGCCTTGTTCACCTGATACGGCAGCTCGGTGATGACGACGCGTGCGCGGCCTGCCGATCCTTCTTCGACGGAGGCCACCGCGCGGATCTTGATCGAGCCTCGGCCGGTCTCGTACGCGTCGCGGATGCCGTCGCGACCCATGATGATCGCGCCCGTAGGGAAGTCAGGTCCCTTGACGAACTTCATGAGGTCCTTCGGCGTGGCCTCCGGATGCTCCAGGTAGTGGACGACCGCGTCGATCACCTCGCCGAGGTTGTGCGGAGGGATGTTCGTCGCCATCCCGACGGCGATCCCGCCGGAACCGTTCACCAACAGGTTGGGGAAGCGCGACGGCAAGACCACGGGCTGCTGCTCGTACCCGTCGTAGTTGGGCACGAAGTCGACCGTCTCCGCATCGATGTCGCGCAGGAGCTCCATCGCGATCGGTGCCAGACGCGCTTCCGTATACCGGGAGGCCGCGGGTGGGTCGCCGTCGACGGATCCGAAGTTCCCGTGAGGGTCGATCAACGGATGGCGGAGGGAGAATTCCTGCGCCATCCGGACGAGGGAGTCGTAGATCGGGGCGTCGCCATGTGGGTGGTACTTGGCCATCACGCCGCCCACGACGTTTGCCGACTTCCGGTGCGGGCGATCGGGCCGCAAACCCTGCTCGAGCATCGACCAGAGGATCCGACGATGAACCGGCTTCAGGCCGTCCCGCACCTCGGGCAGCGCCCGTCCCACGATGACGGACATCGCGTAGTCGAGGTAGGACCTCTGGATCTCCTCCTCGAGCTGCACGGGCTCGACACGGCCCGCGAACAATCCCTCCTGCGCCATACCCCTCCTACACGTCCAGGTTGCGGACGTACCTCGCGTTGGTCTCGATAAACTCCTTGCGGGACGGCACGTCCTCGCCCATCAGGATCGTGAAGAGCCGATCGGCGGCGGTCGCATCCTCGAGCGTGACCTGCAGCAGCGTCCGCCGTTCGGGATCCATCGTGGTGTCCCAGAGCTGGTGCGCGTCCATCTCACCGAGGCCCTTGAAGCGCTGCGGGTCGAGCTTCTTCTCCCCGTTGCCGTTCTTCTTTCGGAACAGATCCCACTCGCGCTCCGTGTAGAAGTACTGTTCTGCCTTGCCGTTCTTCAGCAGGTAGAGCGGCGGCTGGGCTAAATACATATAGCCGGCGTCGATCAGCTGCGGCATGTTCCGGAAGAAGAACGTGAGGAGCAACGTGCGGATGTGCGCGCCGTCCACGTCGGCGTCGGCCATCAAGACGATGCGGTGGTACCGGGCTTTGTCGAGCTCGAACTCGTCGCCGATGCCGGTGCCGATCGCGGTGATCAACGCCTGGATCTCGATGTTCTCGAGGATCTTGTGCAGCCTCGCCTTCTCCACATTCAGGATCTTTCCCCTGATCGGCAGGATCGCCTGGGTCGCGGGGTCGCGAGCTTGCTTGGCGCTGCCGCCCGCGGAGTCCCCCTCGACGATATAGAGCTCGCACGAGGCCGGATCGCTCAGCTGGCAGTCGGCGAGCTTGCCGGGAAGCGACCCGCCCTCCAGGAACGACTTGCGGCGGGTCAGGTCCCGGGCCTGCTTGGCCGCCATCCGTGCCTTGGCCGCCGCGAGCGTCTTCTGGACGATGCGTCGCGCCTCCGTGGGGTGCTCCTCGAGCCACTCGGCCAGCTGCGCGTTCACCGTCGTCTCCACGAAGGAACGCATCGTGGCGTTCCCGAGCTTGGTCTTGGTCTGTCCCTCGAACTGCGGGTTGCGGAGCTTGACCGACAGGATGGCGACCAATCCTTCGCGCACGTCCTCGCCGATCAGGTTGTCCTCCTTCTCCTTGAGGAGCCCCTTGGAGCGCGCGTAACGGTTCAAGACGTTGGTGAGGGACTTCTTGAGCCCTTCCTCGTGCATACCGCCTTCGTGTGTGTTGATCGTGTTGGCGAACGAGTAGACGGACTCCGAGTAACCCGTCGTCCACTGCAGCGCGAGCTCGACCTCCGCGTCCTCGGCCTTGTCGCCGATCGCCACGACCCGAGTGATCGCATCCTTGCCGGTGGCGAGATGCTTCACGAAGTCGACGAGGCCGCCGTTGTACTTGAAGACGTCCTTGTGCACCGGCTTCTCGCGCTCGTCCACGAGCTGGATCTCGAGGCCCGCGTTCAGGAACGCCAGCTCGCGGAGTCGGTCCGTCAGCTCCGAGCGCTTGAACTCGAGCTCTTCCGTGAAGATCTCGGAGTCGGGCCAGAATCGGATCGCCGTACCGGTCTTCCGGGACGCCCTGCCCTTGATCAGCTTGGACGTGGAGCGTCCGCGCGCGTAGGCCTGCGTCCACGAGAAGCCGTCTCGCTGGACCTCGGCCGTCATCTTGGCAGAGAGCGCGTTCACGACGGATACGCCCACGCCGTGGAGGCCGCCCGAGATGCTGTACCCGCCGCCGCCGAACTTCCCTCCGGCGTTCAGCGTGGTGAGCGCGACCTCGACGGCGGGACGGCGGTCCTTCGCTTTGGGGATCGGCTTGACCGGGATCCCCGCGCCGTCGTCTTGGACCGACACGCTGTTGTCGGTGTGGATCGTGACGACGATCCTGCTGGCCCGGCCGGCCATCGCTTCATCCACCGAGTTGTCGACGACCTCGTAGACGAGGTGGTGCATCCCGCGTGAGCTGGTGGTGCCGATGTACATCCCCGGGCGGAGCCTGACGTGCTCGACGCCCTCGAGGACCTGGATGTCATGTGCGTCGTAGGTCTGTTTCTTCGCCTTCGCGGTGGCCAATCGTCCTCCTGTCGGTGCCCCGCGCAGGCCCGCCCCACGCATCGGAGCTGGGGGCGTGCGCGGGGCCGTCGCACGAACCCTTAGATTCTACCAATCAGGGGTGACGGAAACGGCGTTTCGAGTCGCGGAAATAGGCCGTCTACCTGCGGTTTCGCACGACGATCCGGACCACCGTGATCTGGCCGCCGCCCAGTGCCTCGTCGGCTCGACGGCGGATCTCCTCGTGCAGGAATCGGGCCTGCACTCCCCACGGCCCGGAGGTCGCCGTGACGGTCAGAACGCCCCCTTCGAGGGTGGCCGGCGCCGTCTCCGAAGCCAGCCGCTCCCCCACCACCGAGGGCCACGCCGCTGCCAGCTGCGCGACAGGCATGCCTCGCGCGAAGAGCTGGTCGGCCATCAGGTTGTCGATCACGTCGCCGAGCTCCACCGGCTCCGGGCTCGGGTCTCCGCTGCGCCGCCGGAACCCCTTGGAATGCGGCACGTCAGGACCTCACCTTCACGACACCGGCGTCGACCTGCCAGACCGCGGGAAAGGCCGGAGGCACGTCGGCCTCGTCCGCGACGCTGATCACGACCTGGCCGCCTCGGTCCGCGAGGCGTTGCGCGATGCGGTCTCGGCGGCTCGGATCCAATGCGCTGAATGGGTCGTCGACGAGCAGGAGCGGAGGCTCACCGGTCTCGGCCGCGACCGCCGAGGAGAGCCCGAGCCGCACACAGAGCGCCGCCGCCCACGTCTCGCCGTGCGAGCCGAAGGCCCGGGCGCCGAGGTCCCGGACCGCCAGGGTCAGGTCGTCGCGGTGCGGGCCGACGAGCGACGTCCTGCGGATGAGCTCGTCCGCCCGCCGCGTCACGAGTTGCTCGCGGAACGCCTCCTCGGCGGTACCCGGCCCCGTCACGTTGGGCGCGTATGCCACCACGAGCTCGTATCCGCTCAGCGCCTCGAACTCGGACGAGGCACCGGTGGCGAGGCGCGCGACGGCTTCGTGCCGGGCCTCGATCACGGGCACGCCGGTCCGGACCAGCTCTTCATCCCACGCATCCATCCCCGGCGGGCCCCCGCGGCCGCCCTCCCACTCCTTGAGAAGCCGATTCCGCTGGCGGAGCGCCCGGTCGTACGCGGACGAGACGCCGTCCTTCAGGGGCCAGAGCGCAACGACGGCCTCGTCCATCAGGTCGCGACGCTTGGAGGGATCGCCGATCACTACGGGCAGGTCGAACGGACCGAACAGCACGGCCCGCACCTGCCGGCGGAGCTCTCGCTTCCGCCTGATCGGGCTCTTGTTCAGCTTCACTCGGCTCGCACCCTTCCGCGGGATCTCCACCTCGACGAGGGCTCGCCCTTCCCTGCCCTCGAACTCGCCCCTGGCGTAGCCGATGTCGGCTCCTTCACGGACCAGCGGCGCGTTCGTCGACGTTCTCGGTGAACGGAGCGAGTACAGGAAGAACATCCCCTCGAGCAGGTTGGTCTTCCCCTCCCCGTTGGGCCCGACCACCACGACGAGCCCTTCAGGGATGCGCTCCACGGCGGTCCGTCGATGGTTCCGGAAGTCCCGGAGCTCGAGCCACTCCAGGTGCATCCGAGCTCGCGCTCGCCGCGAGTCAGCCGACCGCGGCGGGGAGCCGGACCGGCATCACCAGGTAGGTGAGCTCGTCGCCGTCGCCGCGGATGACGCCGGGCTTCAGTCCGTCGCGGACGTCGATCCGAACGCTCTCTCCGGTGGCTGCGGTCAGGCCGTCGACAAGGTACTGGGGATTGAACGCCGCGGTCAGGTCCTCGCCTTCGTACCGCGCTTCGACCGTCTCGACCGCCTGTCCGAGGTCGGGACTGGACGACGAGAGCTTCACGCCGAGGGCATTGAACTCCACCCGCACGGGCGTGGTGTCGCGCGCGAGCAGCCCAACGCGGCGAACGGCCTCCAGGAACTGTTGGCGCGAGATCGTGAGCCGGCTCTCGTAGGTCTCGGGCAGGAGCTGCCGGTAGTTGGGGAACTCGCCCTCGATCAGCCGGGACGTCAGCGTCAACGAGCCGACACGGAACGCGATCTGGGACCCGTTGGTGGATGCCTGGACCTCTGCCTTCTGGTCGACCGCGGCGCGTCCGGCCTCGGAGAGCGCGCGCTCGGGGACGATCGCCTTGGCCTCGCCGTCTGCCGTCGCGACCAGATCTCGCACCGCGAGCCGGTAGGAATCCGTGGCGACCAGGACGACACCCTCCCGGTTGATCTCCAGCAGGATCCCGGTCAGAACCGGGCGGGCCTCGTCCCGAGAGGCCGCCCTGGCGACCTGTGCCACGGCTTCGGCGAACGCGGCCGGGTCGACCGAGATGGCTGTTCCCGACGGTTCCTGCACGCCTGGGAAATCGTCGGCCGGAAGAAGCCGGAGCGCTCCTTCATAGGCGGCGCAACGGATATGGGCTTGCGATTTGTCCGTCTCGAAGTCCACCGGAGCCTCCGACAGGGACTTCACCGTGTCGGCCAGGAGTCGTGCCGGCACCAGTGCGATGCCCGCTTCCTGGACATGCACGCTAATCGTGAGTCGGGCCGAGACCTCGAGGTCGGTGGTGGTGAGCGTCAGCGTCCCGTCCTCCGACGCGTCCAGAAGCACACCCGTGAGCGCGGGGATCCCGGGGCGTGAGGACACGCCGCGTTGGACGGTCTGCAACGCCTCCGACAGGTCGTCGCGGTCGCATCGGAACTTCATCGTCAACCTCCTGATGCTTCTAGGGTCTTCTTAGAAGAGAAGCAGTAGTAGGGGCGGTGGAAATGTGCATGGGTGGGTGGTCTGCGCAGCGTACCGGGCATGGCCGACATGTGGACACGCGGTGAACGGTCTCTGTCGCTCCGGGGTCGAGTCGATCTGTCGCCCGGTCCGAGGGCCTTCGCCGCGATGATATCCACCGACATCACACCACTCCGCGGACCCGGCCTCGGATGATCCGGGTCAGATCCTGAACGTGCCGGAAGGTGTCGTCGCGGGACCGCATCTCGTCTTCGACCTTCTTGATGCCGTGCAGGGCGGTGGTGTGGTCGCGGCCTCCGAAGATCTCGCCGATCTTCACCAGGGAGAGGCCCGTGCATTCACGCATCAGGTACATCGCGATGTGCCTCGCCTGTGTGAGCGGCCGGGAGCGGGACTTGGATACGAGATCACCGGTGGACAGGTGGAAGTACGTCGCGGTCTCCTCGAGGATGAGCGGCGGCGGGATCTCGTGCTCCGTCTGAGGGATCAGATCCTGAAGCGCCCGCTCCGCGAGCTCGATGTCGATCGGTTGCCGGGTGAGCTCTGACCAGGCGACGACCCGCACCAGCGCACCCTCGAGCTCTCGAACCGACTGGTCGAACTTGGACGCCACGAACTCGATCACCTCGGGGACGACCGCCGGGATGTTCTCGCGCTCGGCCTTGAGCTGCAGGATCGCGATCCGCGTCTCGAGATCCGGCGGCTGGACGTCCACGCAGAGCCCCCATCGGAAACGGCTCACGAGCCGCTCCTCCAGTCCGGAGAGCTCGTGTGGGGGCCGATCCGACGCGATCACGATCTGCCGGCCGGCGCCGTGCAGATGGTTGAACGTGTGGAAGAACTCCGTCTGCGTCTCTTCGCGTTTGGCCAGGAATTGGATGTCGTCGACGAGCAGGATGTCGACCTCGCGGTACTTGTGACGGAAGGCGTCGCCCTGTCGCTCGCGGACCGCCTTGATGAACTCGGTCACGAACTGCTCAGACGTCACGTACTTGATCCGGGTGTCGGGCATCAGACGCCAGATGTGGTGACCGATCGCGAGGAGCAGGTGGGTCTTCCCCAGTCCCGTTCCGCCGTAGATGAAGAGCGGGTTGTAGGCCGTCGACAGCGGCGCCTCCGCGACCGCCATGGCTGCCGCGTGCGCGAACCGGCTGGACGGACCCGGCACGAACGCATCGAAGGTGTAGTTGGGGAACGGCAGGCCAGGCGCGCCGAGGGGTCTCCCCGTTGCGGGCGCCGTTGCGGGCGCGCGGGTAGGCGGCGCACCGATCGCCGCGTAGGCGGCCGGCGGCACCGAGGTCAGGTCGACGAGTGGGTCCTCCTCGTGGCGGATCGCCTCGTCCACCTCCATCTCGATCTTCACCGGGCGCCCGAAGGCGTCCTCGGCTGCCTCTTCGATAAGCCCAAGATGGTTGTGCTGCAAACGCTCTCTCACGAACTGGCTGGGAACGGCGAGGGACAGCACCTCCTCGCGCAGACCGATCGGGCGGACGTCCGTGAACCACATCAGGAACGTGGTCTCAGGCAGCTCGGCTCGGGCTCGGTCCAAGACGACCGACCACGTTCGCCGAGCTTCCTGATCGGGCAATGCAACGGCCATCTGAGATTCCACAGAACCTTTCCACACCTGTGGATAACCCACATCCGGGGAGGCATCGGGGTCGGAGGTCGCCGGGGGCCCCATCACCCCGGGGAAGAACGGGCGGACTATAGCACCGAGGTTTTCCACAACGCGACGCACTGCCGCCCTCTTGACGCACTTTCTCTTGTCAACCCCTCCATCCTGGGATGTTTCCGTATACTTCCCTCTTCGGCCGGCGGGCAGCCGGCCTTCCTTTCGCAAGGGATCTGACGATGGCCAAGGGGAAGCGCACGTACCAGCCGAACACCCGCCGCCGGGCGAAGACCCACGGCTTCCGTCTCCGGATGCGAACGCGGGCCGGCCGGGCGATCCTCGCCGCGAGGCGGCGCAAGGGCCGCAGCCGTCTCAGCGTCTCCGGCTGAGCGAGACGGTGCGCACCGCGGGGATCCAGAGGGTCTTCCGTGACGGCAAGCCGGTGCACGGCAAGCGGGTCGTGTTGTTCGCCGCGTCCGGCTCGGGCGGGCTCGCGCTGATCGCGGGCAAGAAGATCGGTGGCGCGGTGCAGCGGAACCGAGCCCGGCGGGTCCTCCGCGCGGCGCTCCATGAGGTCGCGCCGCAAGGACTCGAAGGACACGACATCGTCCTGGTGGCCCGCGAGGCCATCCGAGACGCCCGGACACCGGATGTGATCTCGGAGATGACCGAGCTGCTCGCGCGTGGAGAGGTGCGTCCATGATGTCCGTCCGACGCTTCCTGTGGAGTGCGGGCGCCCCCGCCCGGCTGCTTCTGCTCGGCGCGATCTCTGTGTACCGCCTCACGCTCTCGGGCTGGCTGGGCGGGCAATGCCGGTTCTCCCCCACTTGCTCCCACTATGCGACGGACGCGATCCGGACCCACGGAGCTGTTCGAGGCTGCCTCTTGGCGAGCCAGCGTGTACTGCGCTGCAACCCTTTCGGGCGGGGGGGCCCCGACCCGGTTCCGCCTCGGCGTACGTATGATGACGCCATACCCACCCCATCCATGAGCGGGCGTCATGCTGGCTGAGATCGGCCCCTTCCAGGCCCTGCTCGACGCGATCGGCTGGCTGCTCGCGTGGCTCTACGACCTCACCGGCAACTTCGGCTTCGCGATCATCATCCTCACGATCGTCTTCCGCATCGTGCTGCTGCCGCTCGGCATCAAGCAGATCAAGTCGATGCAGGCCATGCAGGCTCTGCAACCGAAGATCAAGGAGATCCAGAAGAAGTACAAGGGGAACAAGCAGAAGGTCCAAGAACAGACGATGAAGCTCTACCAGGAGTACGGGGTGAACCCGCTCGGCGGGTGTCTGCCTCTCCTCCTGCAGTTCCCCATCCTCATCGCGATGTACTCGGTCATCCGCGCCCCTGTCCCTCTCCCCGCTGATCCCGACACGCCGGGAGTGGTCCAGTTCAAGGACAACCACCTTCCGGAGGACTCGCAGCTCTTCATCGACGTCACGCAGAACGACGGGCGCGGACAGCACTTCCTCCTCTTGAATCTCCAGTGTTCCCCCCAGCAGGCCGGCAGGACGGTCTCTGTCCTCAACACGGAGCGGAAGCCGACCGGCGACACGCTCAACTGCGGCGATGCGATCCCGGATCGGATCCCCTACTACCTCATCCTCATCCTGATGATCGGGACGACCTACTATTCGAGTCGCCAGACCCAGAAGGCGACGCCGGCTTCGGCCCAGAACCCGCAGACACAGATCATCACCAAGGTCATGCCCGTGATGTTCGGGATCTTCGGCTTCGGGTTCCCGACCGGCCTGATCCTCTATTGGACCATGTCCAACCTCTTCCAGATCGGCCAGCAAGCCGTGATGCTCCGGCTGGGGCACATCGGGCCGGAGGCGATGAACCGGCGCCTCACGGAGGTGCAGTCGAAGGCCTCCACGAAGTCGGAAAAGCCAAAGGGTGGCTTCATGGGGAAGATGATGGAGCGGGCCGAGCAGGAGCGGAAGCGACGCCAGGGCGAAGAGACGACCCTTCGGAAGCCCCCGCCCCGCACCCCGGGGAACGGGAAGGGCACAGCGGGGAAGAGTGGCACCGGCAAGGGAACGAGAAGTGGTTCGGGTCGACCGAAGGGGCCGGGGCCGAACCGTCCGAAGCGGCCCGGGAGGTAGCGGATGGAACGCGAACCGGATGCAGCGGCCAGCGGACAGAGCGACACTGCCGCAGACCACATGGAGGGCGCCGACCTGGAAGAGCAGGCGGACGCCGTCGCGGACTTCGTGGAAGAGCTCCTGGAGCGGATGGGGATAGACGCGATCGCCGAGCCCGTGTCGCATCGAGGGCACGTCTACGTCGACATCGTCGAAGGACCCGAAGACGACATGGCCTTGCTGATCGGCCGTCACGGCCAAACGCTCGACGCCATCCAGGAGCTCGCCCGCACCTCGGTTGGGCGGCGTTTGGACGATCGGATCCGGGTACTCGTCGATGTGGGTGACTACCGGAAGCGCCAAGAGGAACGACTGATCGAGGATGCCCGGGAAGTCGCCGAGAGGGTCAGGAGCACCGGCACCGAGGAGCGGCTGGATCCGATGAACGCCTACGAGCGTAAGTTGGTTCACGACGTCGTCGCCGAGTTCGACGGGCTCGAGAGCTCCTCCGAGGGCGTCGACCCCGATAGGTTCGTGGTGATTCGGACTCTCTAGACCTTGCGGCTTTCGTTAGAGCCGGACACTTTGCGGGGCGAAGAACTCATCAGGATCCCATCCTTTCAGCTCGAGCAGGTCGGGTCGATGCGCGTAGAAGATCTCGGCCGGACGTCGTCCCTTGGTCC
>JBPCPX010000057.1:0-32436 GCA_050998695.1 Actinomycetota bacterium | reverse complement strand
CCCTCCGGGGGGGTGGGTCTTGGCGGCGGGTTCTGGTGTCGGGGTGAGGGGGAGGGGCTGCTCCGGAAGGGGGCGATCTCCCCCCTCTCCCGCGACCGTCTGCACGACGTCCGCATGGTCGGCGACCCGGTGCGCCGTACCCGACTGCAGCGTGCCGATGAAGTGCCACGTCCCGGTGCCGATCTCGTCCCGCTTGCGATGCAGCTCCTGCACGTAGTTCTCGCCGAGCTCACGGACGCCCAGCTCGAACGCCCACCGGATCTGCTCGATCTCGACCGTCTTCGTCACCGCGATCAGCGAGACGTCGTCGGGGTTCCTGCCGGACCGCGTCGCGGAGGCGGCGATGCGCGATCGCACCTCGTCGATGTTCCGACGCATCTCCTCGCGATCCGCGGTCACCGTGTCCTCTCGTGATCGTGAAGTGATGCGGCCATCCTCGTTGCCCTGGCGGTGTCCGGACAGACGAACGGGGCGGGGAGGTCCTCCTCGGGAGGAGGCGGGGGAAGGGCGCCTCCTCTCGTGAACCTCCCCGCCCCGGTTCGAGGGCCGCGCGGGGCGGATGTCAGCTCTTGAGGAAGTCCGGGATGTCCAGATCCTCCTCGGCGTCGAAGGTCAGCGGGGCAGATCCCTCACCACTCGAGAAGACCCGGTCCTCGTCATCCTCGGCCAGGATCGATGGAAGCGGCTCTTCGCTCGCGGCTGCTTCGTCGGTGGGTTCCTCGAGGAGCCGGGAGAGCCGGCTCTCGAAGCGGCTGTCGGGCACGGCCGTCACCTTGTCGAAGCCCGCGGCCACGACCGTGACGCGCACCTCCTCGCCCAAGGCGTCGTCGACGACCGCACCGAAGATGATGTTGGCGTCCGGGTGGGCGACGCGTGTGATGGCATCCGCCGCCGCGTTCACCTCGTGAAGCGTCAGGTCGGTCGGGCCGGCGATCGAGAGCAAGACGCCCTTCGCGCCATCGATCGAGGACTCCAGCAACGGGGAGCTGATCGCTGCCTTGGCGGCCTCCGTGGCGCGATCCTGTCCGGACCCGAGGCCGATCCCCATCAGTGCGGATCCTGCGCCCGCCATGATCGACTTCACATCGGCGAAGTCGAGGTTGATCAGTCCCGGCGTGGTGATGAGCGAGGTGATGCCGTCGACACCTTGATAGAGGACCTGGTCCGCCATCCGGAACGCGTCGAGCATCGGCATGCTGGCGTCGGCTACCTGAAGGAGCCGATCGTTCGGCACCACGATCAGCGTGTCGACGGCTTTCTTGAGCTCCGTGATCCCGAGGTCCGCCTGGGTCGCGCGCCTGCGCCCTTCGAAGCCGAAAGGACGTGTCACGACGCCGATCGTGAGAGCGCCGAGGTTCCTCGCGACCTCCGCGACGATAGGAGCGCCGCCGGTTCCCGTGCCTCCGCCCTCACCGGCGGTGATGAAGACCATGTCGGCGCCCTTGAGGATCTCCTCGATCTCGTCGGCGTGCTCCTCCGCCGCACGCCGGCCGACGTCCGGATCTGAGCCGGCGCCCAGACCGCGCGTCGTCTCCCGGCCGATGTCGAGCTTCACCTCGGCATCGGACATCAGCAATGTCTGTGCGTCCGTGTTGACGGCGGTGAACTCGACGCCCCGGAGGCCTGCCTCGATCATCCGGTTCACGGCGTTCACGCCGCCCCCGCCGATGCCCACAACCTTGATCACGGCGAGGTAGTTCTGAGGAGCGTCCATCATCCGCATCCCTCCCGGGCCCCGGCCCGCGTACCTGGAGGTCCCGCCTCCGACTGCCACCTGTGGTCGACCGTTCGCTGCGAACTCACTGCATTCCCGCACTCTCTGCAACCATGAAGCCTAAGCCTCCACTTGAACGTTATTACCATATCTAGCTCATGTGGAGGTAGCGACCCTACTTCGTAATCGCAGGTCCGTCAAGAAGTTGCGACGCCTCCTCCGGGTGCTCGCTTGCGCTTACTCGTGACGATCAGAAGCGCGTGGCGGATCAGGGGATCGGCACGGCGGTGGCGCCCTGTTCGAGTTTCGCGGTGGGGCTCCCGGGCACGCTCAGATCGGCCGACTCCACGCGGACATCCCGATCCTGCACCCACGCCAGCAGAGCGGCCAGCGAAGCGGCCTTCGCGGTGAGCTCCGACGCATCTCCGAGAGAGGCGGAGAAGCCGGCGGCGAGCCGGACCTCCACTCCCCCGTCCGGAGCCACGACCACGGCGTCCACGGCGCGGCGCAGCGTGGCGTCGAGCGCTCCGGCCGCGGTCGCCGCGGTCGCAAGGCTCTCGGCTCCGACCGGACCGCCATCGGGGGCCAGCAGCGCCGGCAGGTCGACCGTGCGGCCGGCGGGTCCGATCACGACGCCGTCGGCGCCGACGAGATCCATCCGTGTGCCCGGCCCTCCCGTGTCCATCACCCCGACGGGGGTTCGAGTGACGATCTCGATGGTGAGCGCGTCGGGAAGCGTCGTCGTGACCGACGCTTCGAGGATCCGCGGGTCGCCTTCCAGACGTCGTTCCACGGCACGGGTGTCGAGATGGAACACGTTGGAGCTCTCGTCCACGCGAGCGAGCGCGAGAAGATCGGCATCCGGGATCCCGTCGGACCCGTGGAGCTGGATGTCGCTCGCCGCGAACAACGGGGTGTAGGTGGCCGCGACCGCCAGCGTCGCCACGACGATCGACACGATCGCGGCCACCGTCCACCGCCGGAGGATCCGCCCCTTCCTGTCAGCGGTCCGCATCGCCGACCGCTCCCATCAACTCGACCTCGGTCTCGAGCCGGACCCCGGCGTGGGACTCCACGAGCGCTCGCACCTGTTCGATCAGCTCCCACACGTCGGAGGAAGAGGCACCCGGACCCGCGACGATGAAGTTCGAGTGCTTCTCGGAAACCTGCGCCCCTCCGATCCGAAGTCCTTTCGCGCCGGCTGCCTCGATCAGCCTCGCGGCATGGTCGCCGTCGGGATTCTTGAACACCGATCCACAGTTCGGTTCCGCGAGCGGTTGCGTGCGCCGCCGCCAGTCCCGCGCCTCCTCCATCCGGGCCCGGATCACTTCCTCACCGCCGGGCTCGAGCCTTGCCACCGCGGCGACCACGATGTCACCGGGCGGCAGTCCCGACCGGCGATAGCCGAATCCGGCCTCGCCGAGCGAGAGTGAGTCCCGGGCGCGGCGGGAGAGGGAATAGACGTCCACCCGCTCGATCACCTCGGACATCGACCGCCCGTGGGCACCGGCGTTCATCTTCACGGCCCCACCCAGGCTGGCCGGGATCGCGACCCCGAACTCGAGTCCGGCGAGGCGGTGGCGCATCGCGATCCCGGCCAGGGCCGGAAGCGGCATCGCGCCGCCTGCGGTGAGCAGTCCCCCGTCGCGCCCCGCCCACCGGTACCCGCGACCCAGGCGGACCACGATGCCGGCGAACCCTTCGTCCGACACCAAGACGTTGGACCCTTTGCCGATCACCAGCACCGGCGCGCCCGTCTGCTCAGCCGCGTCGCCGACCGCTTCGAGTGCGCCGTCGTCCTCGGCCTCGACGAACAACGCGGCCGGTCCGCCGATCCGGAAGCTCGTCAACGGCGCGAGAGGGAACGCGACGCGCAGCCGCGAGCCCAAGCGTTCGCGAAGGAGCCGCTCCGCATCCGCGAGATCAGGAGCCACCGTCGGCCTCCTGGATCCGCGAGAGCGCCGCATCCCCCAGCATCCACACGTCACCACATCCGAGCGTGATGACGAGGTCGCCCTCGCGCACCTCCCGCGCCAGGAAGGAGACCACATCCTCACCGTGCGGCGCGTAGACCACCTCCCGCTCGGGAGCCGCGCGACGCACGCCGTCGACCACGAGCGCACCGGTGACGCCGGGGATCGGCGGTTGGCTCGCACCGTAGACATCGGTCACCACGATCAGATCGGCTTCCGTGAGGCTCGCCCCCAGCTCGCGCCAGAGAGCCTGGGTCCTGGAGTACCGATGGGGCTGGAACACCGCGACCAACCGATGCGGCCCCCGCGCCCGCGCCACCTCCAGCGTGACGGCGAGCTCCGTCGGGACGTGCGCGTAATCGTCGTAGAACTCGGCCCCACGGACGTCCCCACGGTGCTCGAAGCGACGGCGTATCCCGCCGAAGGTGGACAGCGTGCGGGCAGCGTCCTCGGCGGGGACGCCGACGACCCCCCCCACCGCGATCGCGGCAGCCGCGTCGAGCAGGTTGTGAGCGCCGTCGATCCGCAGGGTCAGCGGGACGATGGCGCCGTCGACGTGGATCGCGCCGTGGGCGCCTCCCGGACCCGGCGTCTCGATCGCGAGGCGAACGTGCGCGTCCTCACCGATCCCATACCCGATCGGCTCGACCCCCGCGATCCGCACCGACTCGCGGGCTCCCTCGTCGTCGATACACGTCACGACCCGGCCCGATCGCGCGCAGAACTCCGCGAAGGCCATGCGCAGCTCTTCCGCTCCGCCCGGATAGAAGTCGACATGGTCCACCTCGACGTTGGTCACCACGCCGATCGAGGGGTCGGTGAGGAGGAAGGAGCCGTCACTCTCGTCCGCTTCGAACAGGAAGAGGTCGCTCCGCCCGGCACGCGTCCCGCTGCCGCTCTCGTTCAGGTCGCCGCCGATCAGGTAGGTGGGATCGAGCCCGGCGTGCTCGAGGACGGTGGCGATCATCGACGTGGTCGTCGTCTTCCCGGTCGTGCCCGCCACGGCGATCGACCGGTGGTCCGCGGCGAAGGCGGCGATCGCCTGCTGGCGCGCCCACACGGCGAGACCGCGGGCACGAGCGACGGCGAGCTCGGGGTTCTCCTCGGCGATCGCGCTCGAGACCACCACGGCGTCAGGATCGCCGAGAGTGTCGGGGTTGTGACCCACGCGAACACGCGCGCCCTCCGCCTCGAGCTCCCGCAGGCCGTCCGAGTCCTTGAGGTCCGAACCCGAGACCTCGATGCCGCGGGCCAGGAAGAGGCGGGCGAGGTTGCGCATGCCTGCCCCCCCGACTCCGATCATGTGCACGGTCCGCACGCCGTCCAGGGAGGGCACCCCGAGCGTGGGGATCGAGCCGGGCCGCGCACGGTAGAGCGGCGGCCTGTTCATCGCCTCGCCACTTCCCGCACGAGCTCCGCCACACGATGGTCGGCGTCAGGCTTGGCCCACGCGGCCCCCGCCTCCGCCATCAGGGTCCGGCGTTCCGCGTCCGCGGCGAGCGAGAGGACCCGCCGGGCGAGCCCCTCCGGCGTCAGTTCACGATCCGGGTACACCTCGGCGGCTCCGGCGCGCTCGAGCTCCCTCGCGTTCGCCGTCTGATGATCGTCGGTCGCGTGCGGGTACGGCACCAGGATCGCGGGGATCGCGCATGCCGCGAGCTCGTGGATCGTGTTCGCTCCCGCCCGCGCGACCGCGAGATCCGCGACGGCGAGCGCGAGCTCCATCCGTTCGAGGAAGTCCACGGTCCGCACGATCAGCTCCATCTCCCGACCCGCGACGGTGGCGACGACCGGCTCGTGCGCCGCTCCGGTGAGCACCACGATCTGAAGATCGGATCGGCCTGCCAGCAGCGGGATCGCATCCGCGATCGTCCGGTTCAGGTGGAGCGCCCCCTGACTACCCCCCGTGACGAGGAGGCTCGTCCGACCGGACGCGAGGTCCCACTCGCGACGCGCCTCTTCCTCGAGTCGCTCGCGTCGGGCCGCCACGT
The DNA here is from genome assembly GCA_050998695.1 of Actinomycetota bacterium. GTDB lineage: Bacteria > Actinomycetota > UBA4738 > UBA4738 > HRBIN12 > JAJNBA01. The sequence continues at coordinate 26,758 of JBPCPX010000057.1, read as the reverse complement.
CTCGGATCTCGCGGCGGAGCGGCAGTCCCGTGACCTCGGTCCGGACGGATCGGGGAAGTCGGCCGCGCGAGTCCTCGAACGTGAGCGCCACCGCGGTCGCGAGCCTCGCGAGGAGACGGTTGGCGAGCCCCGGGATCGCGTTCTGCTCGTGCAGGATCGTGGGAACCCCGACCGACCGGGCCGCGACGACCGGAGCGATGCTCGCGTATCCGCCCACCCCCAGCACCGCATCCGCCTCACGCACGATGGGTCGACAGGTGACCACCGAGCGCATCGCCACGAACGGGGCCGCCGCCGAGCGGAGGGAGAGCTCACGGCGGAACGGCGCCGCGGCCACGGGATGATATGGGTACCCGGCGGCCGGCACGATCGAGGCCTCCGGTCCTGCCGGGGAGCCGATGAACTCGACGGTCGCCCCATCGTCCCGGAGACGGTCGGCCACCGCGATCGAAGGGGAGATGTGTCCGGCGGTGCCGCCGCCGGCGATCACGACCCTCACCGTCGGCTCCCCTCGCCGCCGGAGCGGCGCCGATCGCGGATGTGCCTCCTCTCCGCGGATCGCACGCCGTCGAGCGCGACGCTCGCCATGACACCCACCCCGGCGAGTGTGACCACGAGCGCGGTCCCGCCGAACGACAGGAACGGCAGCGGGACGCCGGTGATCGGCAGGAGGCCCGTGACGGCCCCGAGGTTCACGAGGGTCTGCAGTCCGATCCAGCCGGTGATCCCCGCGGCCAGCAGCCGACCGAACGTGTCCCCTGCGTTCAGCGCGATACGGATGCCGGCGAAGAGCAGCATGCCGAACAGCGTCAGGACCGCCAGCGCGCCGATCAGGCCGAGCTCCTCCCCGAGGACGGCGAACACGAAGTCGCTGTGCGCGTTGGGCAGGTAGTCCCATTTCTGACGGCTGTTGCCGAGGCCGATCCCCAGCCACCCGCCGGACCCGAGCGCGATCAAGCCCTGACGCAGCTGCCACCCCGCACCGCTGGGATCCAACTCCCAGTTGAGCCACGCCTCCAGGAATCGGGTGCGCCGGTAGGCAGTCCCGAAGATGAAGAATGCCATCACGGCCGCACCCGCGAGGCCCGTCCATGCGAGGTGACGCAGCCGGAGACCGGCGGCGAAGAGCAGCAGGAAGACGCTTCCGCAGATGACGACGGTCGTGCCGAGGTCCCTCTGCAGCATGACGATGCCGGCCACCACCGCGACGAGAGGGCCGAGCGGCAAGAAGGCGTCGCGCGGCCGATCGAGATGCTTCCACGGCCGGGACAGGATCGCGGCAGCCGCGCAGACGGTGAAGAACTTGGCGAACTCCGCCGGCTGGAGGGTGATGGGTCCGAGATCGATCCAGCGGGAGGCGCCGTAGAGGGAAGACCCGAACGCGGGGTGCAGCGTCAGCAGCATCACCGGGACCACCGCGAGGAGCATCGGGATCGCCGCTCGGCGCCAGAAGGCGTACGGCACGCGCGCGGTCACCACGAGCCCTGCCACGCCCGCGACCGCGTAGAGCGTCTGCCGGTTGAAATACCAGAAGCTCGTGCCGTAGCCCTCGACCGCGGAGATCGAGCCGGCCGAGAGGATCATCACGAGGCCGATCACCGTGAGGAGGGCGGTCGGCACCAGCAGGAGCGAGAGGTTCCGGCGCGTGACGGCGGCGGGTGTCGGGGTCGCGCGCATGAGGTCTTCCGTGCGAACGAGGCGCAGGTGGGATCCTCGGGCGACGATCGACTTGGGACGGCGACGAGTGACGGTGCGATCAGCCACGGGCGCCGGCCTCCGCGCGCAACGACCGTGCCGCGGCCGCGAACCGGTCCCCGCGCTCCACGTAGCTCGTGAACTGATCCCAGCTCGCGCAGGCCGGCGCCAGCAGCACGGCATCTCCGGGTCGTGCGGCGGCGAAGGCATCCCGCACGGCTTCCTCGATGGATCCGGCGAGGCTCGTCGGGACCGATCCCTCGAACACGTCCACGACGTCGGAGGCCGCCTCGCCGATCGCCACGACCGCCCGGAGACGGCCGGCGTGTGCCCTCAGAGGGGAGAGATCCACTCCCTTCGCACGGCCGCCCGCGATCAAGACGGCGTCGCCGGAGGCGTCGATCGCGGCCGCCGCCGCATGGACGTTGGTGGCCTTGGAGTTGTCGACGAAGCGCACGCCGTCGACGATCGCGACGACCTCACCACGATGCGGCCCTGTCTGGAACCCGGCCAGCGCGGCCGCCACGGCGGCCGCGTCCACGCCGTAGGCAAGCGCGACGGCCGCCACGGCGGCCGCATCCTCCCGGTACCCCGCGCGCTCGCCTTCGATCGCACCGAGCCGATGGGTGCCGCCGACCCGGGCGACGAGCTCGTCCCCCACGTACCCGACCTCCCCCTCGTCCGGAGGACCCTGGCGGAACCAGCGAAGCAGACACGTCGCCCTCGAGGAGATCTTCGCCGTCGCCGGATCGTCGCGGTTGCCGATGTGCACGTCGGATCCTGTCTGGAGGGCATGGATCCTCCCCTTCGCCTCCATGTACGCTTCGAGGGAGCCGTGCCAGTCGAGGTGGTCGGGCGCGACGTTCAGAAGGACGGAGATCGTCGGGTGGAACGACGTCTGGACGGCGAGCTGGAAGCTCGAAACCTCCACGATCAGAACTTCGCGTTGCTGACGGGCTGCCTCGGGGAAGGAAACGCCGATGTTCCCGCACGCGAGGGCGTCGTGTCCGTCGGCTCGCAGACAGGCCTCGATCATCGCCGTGACGGTCGTCTTGCCGTTCGTGCCCGTGACGGCCAAGTACGGCATACGGGCCAGCCGAGCGCCGAGCTCCATCTCACCCCAGACGGGGAGACCGAGCTCACGGGCCCAGCGGACGACGTCGGCGTCCGGGGAGACGCCCGGGCCCACGACGACCAGCGTGGCGTCATCGAAATGGCTCCGCTCATGTCCGCCCGTTCGGACCTCGACCCCGATCGCACGCAGCTCGACGGCGGACGGCACGTCGGCCTCCGGAAGGGACTCTGTCACGAGGACGCGAGCGCCCTCCGCCGACAAGGCGCGCGCCACGCCGGTGCCGGCGATCCCCGCGCCCACCACGACTGCCCGTTCCGCCGCGAACCGCCCGCTCAATCGAGACCTCCCCTGGCGATGAAGTCCGCGTAGAACACGCCCAGCCCGACGGCGACGCAGAGCCCGGCGATGATCCAGAACCGCACGATCACGGTGAACTCTGGCCAGCCGGAGAGCTCGAAGTGGTGATGGATCGGCGACATCCGGAAGATCCGCCTCCCGAACCCCCGGAACGAGATCACCTGGATGATCACCGACATCGTCTCGATGACGTAGAGGCCGCCCAAGATGACCAGCAGCATCTGCGTGTTCGTGGTGATCGCCATGGCGCCGAACAGGCCCCCGAGCGCCAGCGCGCCCGTGTCGCCCATGAAGATGCGCGCGGGCGCCGCGTTCCACCACAGGAAGCCCATCGCGGCGCCCATCATCGCCGCGGCGATGATCGCGGTGTCCTGCATCGCGAGGAGGTCGACGCCCTTGTAACAGGCCTTCAACGCCGCGGCGGTCAGACCATCGGCACAGGTGTGCCGGAACTGCCAGAACGCGATGAACACGTATCCCGCGAGGACGAGGATCGAGGAGCCTGCCGCGAGCCCGTCGAGCCCGTCCGTCAGGTTCACCGCGTGCGAGGAGGACGTCAGCACCACGAACACCCAGACGTAGAAGAACACGCCGAGATCCAGCGCCGTCGGCCGGACGAAGGAAAGGCTCGTCGACGTGCCGGTGTCGCCGGAGAACGCGACGACGACGATCGCGAAGAGCATCGACACGAGGGCGGTGCCCATGAACTTCTGCGCCTTCGACAGACCGAGGGATCGCTTCCGTCGGACCTTCAGGAAGTCATCGACGAATCCCACGAGCCCGAACCCCACCGCCGCGAGGATCAGCGCGAGCCCCGCCGGGCTGAACGTGATCCCGGCGGCGATCGTGGGCCGCGTCGCGAGGTACGCGACGACGAGCGCCACGAGCATCACGATCCCGCCCATCGTCGGCGTGCCGACTTTCTCGAAGTGGGTGTGCGGACCGTCCTCGCGGATCCGCTGACCCCACCCCCAGACCCGGAAGACGCGGATCGCGACGGGGGTCCCGAGCAGCGTCACCGCCAGACCGACCGCGCCCGCCACGAGGATCGGGATCACCGGAGAGCCTCCGCCAGGGTCTCGAGCCCGGTCACCCGCGAGCCTTTGCACAGGACCAGGTCACCTGATGCCGCGGAGCGCCGGACGTCATCGAGTGCCTCCGCGGGGTCGTCGTAGCTCGCGACGTCGTCCGACTCCATCCCTTCCCGGATCGCCGCGCGCGCGATCACGCGCGCGGCCTCCCCCACCGTGAGCAGCCGGTCGACCCGGATCCGCGCGGCGAGGTCCCCCACCCGATCGTGCTCTTCCACCGAGATGGCGCCGAGCTCCGCCATCTCGCCGAGCACCGCGATCAGGCGACCTTGCCCCGCCATCCACCGCGCGGTCCGGAGCGCCGCCGCGGTGGATTCGGGGTTCGCGTTGTACGCGTCGTTCAAGACCCTGACCCCCGCCGCCGTCGTGAACGTCTCCATCCGCCAGCGGGACACGCCCGCCTGCGCCACCGCGGGACCGACTTCCTCCAGGGGGATGCCCAACTCGAGGCCCACGGCCGCGGCCGCCAGCGCGTTCGACACCATGTGCTCGCCCGGCACGGCCAGCGTCACCCGAGCTTCCGCGTCCCCGGAGACGAGCCGGAACGATGCGAGCCCGTCGGGATCCAGCGCGACGTCGTCGGCTCGCACGTCGGCGTCAAGGCGGGCACCGAAGGTCATCACCCTGCCCGGGCACCGATCCCGGTACGCGATGACGACGGGATCGTCCGCGTTCAAGATCGCGAGCCCGTCGGGACCGAGCGCGTCGATCGGCTCGGCGCACGCCTCGACGATCGACGCCCACGATCCGAAGACCTCCATGTGGGCGACGCCCACGTTCGTCACCACGACGATGTCGGGGCGGGCGATCCCCGACAGGAGCTTCACGTCGCCGAGACGTCGCGCGCCCATCTCCGCGACGAGGACCTCGGTGTCGGGGGGCGCGCCGAGCAGGGTCAGCGGCAGCCCGATCTCGTTATTGAATGAGCCCGGGCTCGCGTGCACCCGGAACCGGGTCTGGGCGACCGCGTGCGCGAGATCCTTCGTGGAGGTCTTGCCGTTCGCGCCCGTGACGCCGACCACGGTCGCGGTCATCGAGGTGCGCTCGTCGGCGGCCAAGCGCATCAACGCTTCGGCCGTCGAGCCCACCCGCACCACGGGGCGCTCTCGGATGTCGGCGTCGCTCGCCACGTCCCTCGGCCCGTCGATCATCGCCGCCACCGCGCCGCTCGCGAACGCTTGATCCACGAAACGATGACCGTCCGTGTGTTCCCCCGACAGTGCAACGAACAGTGCACCGGCAGCCACGTCTCGCGAGTCCGTCGTCACCGACCGCACCTCGACGTCTTCGCCCTCGAGCGACCCCTCCACGGCGAGCGCCACCTCGGCGAGCCGCCGTGGTCTCACTCGGATCCCCCCAGGCTCTCGAGCTCCTCATGGACGACGACGCGGTCGTCGAACGGCACGGATCCGCCGGCCAGCTCCTGCTCCGACTCATGACCTTTCCCGGCGACAACGACCACGTCTCCGGGACGCGCTTCGCCCAGGGCGAGCATGATCGCCGAGCGGCGATCCGGCTCGACGACGTAGCGCCCGCCGCTCGCGGCTGCCCCTCGCTCGACATCGGCGATGATGTCGTTGGGGTCCTCGGAGCGTGGATTGTCGGTGGTGATGACCGTGAGATCAGCTCCCTCCGTTGCCGCAGCTCCCATCGGGAACCGCTTCGCGCTGTCACGGTCACCACCGCAACCGAAGACGACGATCACCCGGCCCGTCGCCAACGGGCGTGCCGCGGCAAGCACTGTTCGGATGCTATCCGGCGTGTGCGCGTAATCCACCACCACGAGGAAATCCTGCCCGCCGTCCACCGGCTCCATCCGGCCCACCACCTGCCCGGCGCTCGCCAAGCCCTGGATGGCATGCCCCGCGTCCACGCCGACGACCCCGGAGGACGCGATCGCCGCGAGACAGTTCGACACGTTGAACACGCCTCGGAGCGGGCTCGTGACCTCTCGGTCGCCTACCCGGAACCTGAGACCGTCCACGGTCGCCCGAACGTCGTCTGCGCGGACGTCCGCTCCCGGATCGAGCCCGAAGGTGGTGACCGGCACCGCGACGTCGAGGAGACGCCTTCCCCAGGGATCGTCGAGGTTCAGGAGGGCGCGCTCTTTCCGCCCCGGGGCGAACAACGACGCCTTCGCCGCGAAATACGCCTCCATCGAACCGTGGTGGTCCAGGTGATCCTGCGAGAGGTTGGTGAACACCGCCGCGTCGAAGACCACCCCGTCGACCCTGCCCTGATCGAGCGCATGGGACGACACCTCCATCGCCACGGTCGTGACGCCGGCGTTCCGCATCCGCGCGAGCAGACGCTGGAGGTCCGGCGCCTCCGGAGTGGTCCGCGCGAGGGGGATCGGGTCCCCCGCCACGTGGGCGCCGACCGTGCCGATCGCCCCGGTCCGGTGTCCGGCGGTCCGAAGCACCGCGTCGAGCAGATGGACGACCGTGGTCTTGCCGTTGGTGCCGGTCACTCCCACGATCGTGAGCGAGCGCGCGGGCTCGCCGAACACCACCGCCGACATCGGGCCCATCGCCTGCCGCGCGGAGGGGACGAGGAGCTGCGGAAGGTCGAGGTCGAGCCACCGCTCGACCACGAGGGCTGCCGCCCCCGACCGAGCCGCGTCTCCGGTGAAATCGTGTCCGTCGGCGCGGGCGCCGCGCACGCAGAAGAACAGGCCACCCGGAACGACCTGACGGGAGTCGAACGTGGCCTCACCGACCGGGATGCCTGCATCACCGCGGATCTCGGCGCCAGGCACGGCGGCCGCGACCGCGGACAGCGGCACGTGGGGAAGACGTCTCACCGCCGCCCAGCGTACCGGGGCTCGGTCGCGGGACCGGCAGCCTCAGAGATCGGATGCGAACGGCGGCAGTCGGACGGGGGGTGCGGCCGGTATCGCGAGCCGCTGGATCACGTGGCGCGCGATCTCGGAGAACACCGGGGCTGCCGCGACCCCGCCGTACACGGTGCGAGGCTCGTCGACCGACACCACGATGACCACGCGGGGATCCGAGGCCGGCAGGAATCCCACGAACGAGGCCATGTACCGCCGGACGTACCGGCCGTCGACCAGCTTCCGGGCCGTGCCCGTCTTCCCCGCCACCTGGTAGCCGGGGATCTGCGCCGCGCCACCCGTTCCTGTCTCCACGACGGACGCGAGCATCCGCGTGAGCATCGTCGCCGTTTCCTCGGACAGGACCCGATGCGGCTCGGAGCGTGGTGCTTCGTCCAGACGCCCGTCGGGCTCCGAGGTTCCACGAACGAGGCGAGGTTGCACCCAGACCCCACCGTTCGCCACCGTGGCGTAGACGGCCGCCATCTGGAGCGGCGTCATCGAGATACCCTGGCCGTAGGCGACGGTCGCGCGCGTGATATCGGTCCAGTTGAGGAGTTCGGGCACAACACCACCCGCCTCGCCCGGGAACCCGACGCCGGTCGGGCTCCCGTAGCCGAACCGCGCGAGGACCGAGGCGAGCTCGGCGCTCCCCACGCGCTCGGCCACCATCGCGGATCCGATGTTGCTGGAATGGGCCACGATGTCACCGAGGGTCATGGCCTGGATCGGATGGGAGTGCGAGTCGTTCACGGTGTATCCGCCCACGCGCATCCACCACGGCACCTGGAAGATCTCGCGAACGCCCACGGACCCGCTCTCGAGCGCGGCGGCGGCGGTCACGACCTTGTTCACCGACCCCGGTTCGAACATGTCGGTGACGGCTCGATTGCGAACGGCCTCGCGCTCGGCGTGCTCGAAATCGTTCGGATCGAACCATGGGTAGCTGGCCATCGCGGAGATATCCCCGGTGCGTGCGTCCATCACGACGAGCGTCCCGCCCTTCGCGTGGTTCTCCTTCACGGCTCTGCGGAGCGCCTCCTGGGCCAGGTACTGCACCTCTCGATCGAGCGTGGTGACGAGCGCCCTGCCGGCGATCGCCGGCTCCACGATCTCCATGCCGCTCGCGATCGGCAGCCCGTCGGCCGACAGCTCGACGGTGCGTGTCCCGGGAGTGCCCGCCAGGATGTCTTCGTATTCGAACTCGAGACCTGCGAGCCCGGTTGCGTCGACGCCGACGAACCCGAGGACCTGGGGCGCGAGCGCTCCCGCCGGGTAGTAGCGCTTCGGCACCTCGAGGAACCCGATGCCCGGGAGTCCGAGCGCTTCGAGACGATCCGCGACCCGCACGTCCACCTGTCGACCGAGGTAAACGAACGTGGCGTCGGGCGTCCGCAGCCGTCGCTCGACGTCTCGGGCTCGCAGGTTCAGGATCCGCGCGACCTTCGCCGCCTCCCCGACCGGGTCGGTCACGTAGCGAGGGTCCGCGTAGATGTCGCGCGCCTCGAGGGTGATCGCGAGCGGCACGCCCGTCCGGTCGACGATCGCGCCCCGTTCTGCCGGCAGATCCGTCGGATGGACGCGCTGACGGAGCCCTTGGGCTGCGAGGGCTCGATGATCGCCCACCTGCAGGAGCACCAGGCGAGCCACGACACCCACCAACGCGAGCACCATCGCACCCAGCAAGGCCACGAGGCGGCCCGCCGGTGGACGTTTCACTCCCCGACCTCGCCCGTCGATGAGGACGAACCGGGTACCTGGAGGATCACGACGTCGCCCGACGCGGGATGCACGAAGCCCTCGCGGCGCGCCCACGGGCCGATCCGAGAAGGCGAGGAGAGCCGCGCGACGTCATTGACGAGGTTCCGTCGCTCGTCGCTCAGCAGCCGGACGCGCTCGGTCACCGAGCGGGTCCGGTAGGCGGCGTCGACCCGCATCGCGTTCAGGGACACGAGCCCCACCACCATGGCGGAGACGACCACCGCGGTGAGGATCCAGAAGGCTGAATGATGCTCGCGGCGCGCCCGCCGATGGGGATGGGGAGGCTCATGGGTCGGCGGGCGCGCCGCGGGCGCGCGTGCGGGAGTGATCGCACGACGTCGGACGGGCTGCGGTCGGGGCTGCGCCCACCGCTCCGCCTCGCGCGCGGGGAGGCTCATGCCGCCTCCCCGATGCGCTCGGCGGCGCGGAGCTTCGCGCTGCGAGCCCGCGGGTTGCGAGCCGTCTCCTCCGCGGAAGGAGTCAGTGGCTTCTTGGTGAGCACGCGGAGGCGGTCGTCGTCGCGGAACGCCCGCTTCACGATGCCGTCCTCCAAAGAGTGGTACGAGAGCACCACCACGCGGCCACCGGGGCCGAGGAGCCCGACCGCCCGAGGCAGGGAGGCGGTGAGCTCCTCGAGCTCCCGGTTGACCGCGATACGGAGCGCCTGGAACGCACGACGCGCGGGGTGGGGGCCCCCCGGACGTCGTCCCACAGCGCCCGCGACCACACCGGCCAGCTGGTCGGTGGTCTCGATGCGAGCTCGGTCCCGAGCTCGGACGATCGCCCGCGCGATGCGGCGTGACCGGTGCTCCTGCCCGAACTCGAAGAGCAGATCGGCAAGCTCGTGCTCCGGAAGATCGTTCACGAGGTCCGCCGCGGTGACGTCGTTCGAGCCCATCCGCATGTCGAGGGGTCCGTCGACGCGGTACCCGAACCCGCGAGCGGGCTGGTCGAGTTGCATCGACGACACTCCCAGGTCGAAGAGGACCCCTTGCAGCGGCCCCGTGGCTTCGGCCTCTCCGACCTGGGAGAAGCGTCGATGCACCGCCGTGAAGCGCTCGCCGTAGGCGGCCAACCGCTCGCGCGCGACGCGCACGGCGTCCTCATCTCGGTCGAATCCGATGATCCGGCCCACGCCGGCCTCGAGGAGGGACCCGGCATGGCCGCCGGCACCCACCGTCATGTCGGCGACCATTCCTGTGGTCCCCGACCGCCCGCGGACCAGGAGGTCGACGACCTCGGCCACCATGACCGGTTCGTGCCGCACGTCGTCGTTCGCCACGTCACCCGATCTGTCCCGCCAGAACCCCGAGACCGATCGACGCGAGCAGCGTCAACGCCGTCATCGCGAGGAGCGAGAGGCTCTGCCGCACCTCCGTCGAGAGCTTCGTCTGCATGTTCCCTCCTTGGTCATCCGTGGGTCCGTGTGTGCCCTGGGCGCCTGGTGCCTGGGGACACGGGCTCCCGACTAGGTGCCGCGACCTGCCGGCCCCCGGGGCTCCAGGTCTCCGTTCTCGTACGCCACGGCGTGCGCATCCCGATAGCGCTCGAACTCCCCGCGGTCCCAGATCTCCATGCGCTCGCGCACGCCGAGGACCACGACCTCTTTGTTGATGCCGACCGCTTCTCGGAGCCGCTGCGGGATCGTCACGCGTCCCTGCCCGTCGAGCCTCACCTCGTCCGCCGAGGAGAAGAACAGTCGGGAGAAGGCGCGGCCGTCCTTGTCGGAGAGGGCGAAGGCGTCGACCTCGCTGCTCCGCCGCTCCCATTCGACCCTGGGGAAGCAATACAGGCACCGGTCCTGGCCCATGGTGAGCCAGAGGCCTTCGTCGAACGCCTCGCGGAACTTCGCGGGCAACGACACCCTGCCTTTCGGGTCGAGTGAGTAGCTATGCGTGCCGAGGAGCTCGGTCACGCCTTCCTCCCCTCTCCTCCACTAAGCTCCACGTTTATGCCACTAACACTCCACTACGTCAATACATCAGTGGGGGAAATAGGGCCGTGCGGTCGAAAAGGGGGAACAACCGCCTGGGATGGAGCCGCCAGAAGGCCGTCCGGGGGCGGGCTGGCCTAAGAAGCCAGGTAGAGCTCCCAGCCGGGTTCGATCCGGCCGAGGGTCAGGTGGAATCCGTCCCGAGGAGCGTAGGGCTGGCGCAGCAAGGAGAAGCCCGCTTCGTGCGGGGTCCGGTCTTCTTTCCGCGCGTTGCACTTCCGGCACGAGGCCACGACGTTCTCCCATGAATGGAGCCCGCCTCGGGACCGCGGGATCACGTGGTCGAGGTTCTCCGCGGCGGCACCGCAGTATTGGCATGTGCTGAGGTCACGGGCGAAGACCGCCCGTCGCGTGAGGGGGGCATGCGGCCGGTACGGGACGTGCACGTAGCGGCGCAAGCGGACGACGGATGGCGCCTCGATCGTCAGGTGGGCTGAATGGAAGACCAACCCGTTGCTGATCACGACGTCGGCTTTCTCCTTGAGCACCATGACGACCGCTCGCCTGGCTGCCACCACCGCGAGCGGCGACTCCGACGCGTTCAGCACGAGGGCGCGGCCCATGCGCGCAGTGTAGCGACCTCGCAGGAGCTGCGAGGGTATCGCGAGGATACGAACAGGTGAATCACAAGGGTGTAATCTTCCAGATCGAGGCGGGCCGGCCCGCGCGCGATGCCTGCATCCTGCGAATAGGGGCCGCTCGGGGCGTCCGTTCGCGGGCCGGCCTGCCGTACTCGCTCCATCCCGTGAGCTCCTGTCGGGAACTTGCCTACGCCCAACTCCGTCTTGTTCCTCGGGGCAACCTGCCTTCCCTCACAGACGTACTATTGGACACCTGCTTCACGTCCCGAACTCGGGGGTCTATCTGTTGGAGGTACGAGAGAAGCTCCCGGATCCACAGGCGTTCGCCGCTCGGTTCCGCGAGATCGAGGAGAACGTCGAGCGCGTGGTCCGGGGCAAGCACCGCGAGATCAGGCTGGCGCTCGTCGCGCTCATCGCCGAGGGGCATCTCCTGATCGAGGACGTACCGGGCGTCGGCAAGACCATGCTCGCGAAGTCCATCGCTCGATCGATCGATTGTTCCTTCCGACGGATCCAGTTCACCCCCGACCTGCTGCCGACCGATGTGACCGGCGTCAACGTGTTCAGCCAGGACACCGGTGACTTCGAATTCAAGCCGGGTGCGATCTTCGCCAACATCGTGCTCGGCGACGAGATCAACCGAGCCTCCCCGAAGACGCAGTCCGCCCTGCTGGAGTGCATGGAGGAGCGACAGGTCACGGTCGACACCGAAACCCACACGCTCGGCACCCCCTTCATCGTCATCGCCACGCAGAACCCGATCGAGCACGAGGGGACCTACCCTCTGCCCGAGGCGCAGCTGGACCGATTCATGCTGCGTCTCGCGATCGGCTACCCGTCTTCGGAGGTGGAGGCGGAGATCCTCGCGAGTCACGCGTCGGGCGCCCCCCTGGACGACATCCGGCCCGTGAGCGACGCACGCGGCGTCCGCGACATGATCGAAGAAGCTCGGCAGATCCACGCGGCCCCTGCGATCCGGAAGTACATCGTCGAGCTCGTGGAGGCGACCCGACGCCACTCCGACGTCTATCTCGGGGCGAGCCCGCGGGCGTCGATCATGATCCTGCGAGCGGCGCGCGCGCTCGCGGCCGCGGAGGAACGGGACTACGTGATCCCGGACGACGTGAAGGCGCTCGCACCCTCCGCGTTGTCCCATCGCATCATCGTCACCGCGGACGCGATCATGAGCGGCCGCTCAGCCGAGGTCCTGGTGAGGGAGATCGTCGACGAGGTCGACGTTCCCGTGGCGGAGAACCCCTGATGCTCGCGGGCCCATGATGCTCGCAGGTCGCGGCGTCACCGTCTTCGTGACTGGCCTCGCGATGTGGCTCGCCTCGCGACTCCTCGGCTCGCCCGGCCTCGAGGTGATCGCGATCGGCATCGCCGCGCTCCCCCTGCTGGCGGCCATGGCCACCAAGCGGGGGGCGCGGCGGATCCTGGTGCGGCGGCGCCTGTCCGACGTTCGCGTCAAGCCGGGGTCACGGGTCATGGTGACGCTCGACGTGGAGAACCGCTCCCCGATCGCGACGTCGTTCCTCCTCTTGGAAGATCGTCTCCCCACGCCGCTCGGGCGGGCGGCGAGGCTCGTGATCGGCGGGATCCGACCCGGGTTGCACGAGCGAGCGACCTACACGCTGGTGCCCCAGTCGCGCGGCCGCTACCTCCTGGGCCCCCTCGTCGTCGACGTGTCGGACCCGTTCGCGCTGACGCGGCTGCGCTTGGAGTTCCCCGAACGAGATGAGCTCCTCGTCGCCCCCGAGATCGAGGACCTCGGCGCCTCCCCAGATCCCGCGTCGGGCCCGTCCTTCGGCGCCTCGCGGGCTCGGCAGCTGTTCCGCACAGGTCAGGAGTACTACACGATGCGTCAGTACCAGGAGGGTGACGATCTCCGGCGGATCCACTGGCCCTCCGTCGCTCGGACCGGCGAACTGATGATCCGCCAGGACGAGTCCACCCGTCGTGCGAGCGGGCTGGTGTTCCTCGACACGCGGACCGCGGCGCTCGGTCGAACCCACACGCCGGCGTTCGAGCGCGGGGTCTCTGCGGCGGCCTCGATCGGCGTCTTGCTGGCCCGTCGTGGCTTCGTGCTCCGTCTGGCGACGACGGAGCTCCCTGCGGCGGCTCTGTCCGAGGATCGCTTCATGGACGCGCTGACGGGGATCTCCCACGCGGAGGTTCGATCGATGGGACCGGCGCTCGCGCACCTTCGGGCCGGCTCCTCTCCCGACACCTCGCTGGTCTTCGTATCCGCGCCACCGGTCCCCGCCGAGGTCGGCCCACTGATCCGTGCCGGCGCCGGCTTCGGGCAGAAGCTCGCCGTCCTGATCTACCCCACCGACCCCCTCCGGTTGCCCCCGGAACGACAGGCCCAGCTCGAAGGGCGGGCCAGCCAGGCCCGTCTGTCCCTCGCCCGCGCGGGGTGGGACGTCCTCGTCCTCCCTCCTTCGATGAGATTGCAGGAGCGATGGCACACGCCGCTGGAACGTCCGCTCGCACGCACCGTTTGATCGGGCTCCTCGCCGCGCTCCTGTTGGCGGCGACGACCGCCCTCGCCTTCGGTCGGGTCTTCCTGGGGGCGACGAGCAGCCTGCAGCTGGTGGGGGCCGCGGTCGCGGCCGCCGGTCTGGCGGTCGTGTTCGAGCGGCGCAGCCTGTTGCTCTCGACGGTCGCGAGCGCCGCCGGGCTCGTCCTCGCGGTCAGCTTGATCGTCTACCCGGGGACCACGTGGTACGGCCTCCCGACGGCCGACACGCTCCGCGCGGCCCTCGATGCCGCCGCCGTGATCGGGGAGCAGGCGAGGATCCAGGCGGCGCCGGCGGAGCCGATCGGGCCGCTCCTGCTCGCCGCGGTGGTCTCGCTCTGGGCGGCGGTGTTCTCGGCGCATGCGCTCGCCTTCCGCGCCGGAAGCCCGCTCCTCGGGCTCATCCCGCCGGTCGCCCTGGTGGCGTTCGCCGACACCGTGCTGGAGGAGTTCGTGAAGCCTCTCTACGGGGTGGCGTTCCTGGCGGCCGCGCTCCTCGTGGTGTTCGCCGACGGCCTGGCGCGAGTGCAGGGATGGGGTCCGATCTGGTCGTCTGCCCGGCGCGGGGTCGCTCGATCCGCGAGCCGAGGGGCACGGCGCCTCGCGCTCACCGCGTTGGGTGTGGCCGTCCTCGCCCCGATCTTCGTCCCCGGCTTCGGTTCCAAGGCCCTCGTCGACTTCGGCACACCCGCGGCGGACCGCGTCGCGATCGACCCACTCGTCTCCGTGCAGAACTACCTGACCCAGCAGTCGCCGGTCGAGGTGCTCCGCGTCACCGCCTCGGAGCCCGCCTACATCAGGCTCGTGGCGCTTCCCGATTTCGACGGTGTGCTCTGGAAGCCGGGCTCCGAGGAAGGAGCGATCCTCGGTCCTGGCGACCCGGTCCCCGGGGCTCTGCCCGACGAACCCACGGACAGGATGACCATCGACGTCACGGCAGACCTCGCGCAACGCTGGCTGCCCACGCCTTATCCCATGACATCGATCTCCGTGACCGGCCGGACCGTCCGCTTCGTCGCGGCCACGGGTACCACGTTCGTCGACGCTCCTCTCGATCAGGGCGACACGTACGTGGTCGCCGCGTCGCTCGTCCAGCCGACCGGCGACGAACTCCGCGAGACGACCGTGTCCACTCCGCTCGAGAACGGCCGGTACCTCCGTCTCCCCGAGAACTCCGAGGAGATCGAGCAGATCAGGGAGCTCGCCCGGGACTGGACGGAAGACGTCCGCACCCCCTTCGACAAAGCGCTCGCGATCCAGAACCGCCTCCAGGACCCGTCGGAGTTCACGTACACGATCGACACGCCGCTTCGCGCGGGAACCCGGTCGATCCTCGAGTTCCTCCAAGAGTCGCGATCGGGTTTCTGCCAGCAGTTCTCGACCGCGATGGCCGTGATGCTGCGCTCGATCGACATCCAGTCCCGGGTGGTCGTCGGCTTCGCGACGGGGAACCTCACCCGCACGACGGGTCAGTACTCCGTGATGACGGACCGTGCCCACGCCTGGGTGGAGGTCTACTTCCCGGGCTGGGGATGGATGCCGTTCGAGCCGACCCCGAGGCGGGTGAACCCGACGGTCGTTGGCTACGACCCCCCCGCCGACGCATGTCCCGGGCCGGGCTGCGTCGACACGGGCACGGAGACGGGCGGCGAGACGGCATCGCCGACGGGACCCGGTGGGAGCCAGCGAGAGCGCATCGAGGGCGACCCGAGGCTCGGGAACGCCCCCCTACGGCCCCCCACCGATCTTCCCGCCGCCGCGCCGGTCGGGAACGACCCGCCGATCGGTGCGCGAACCGCGCTGCTGATCGCTGCGATCGTGGGAGCGGTCATCCTCCTGGTCGTCCCGCCGGCCCGTGTCCTTCGGCGCGCGATGCGACGCCGCGGGGCCGCGGCCGAGCCCCGGAGGCTGATCCTCGTGACGTATGAGCAGTTCACCGAGCGTGCGGCGGGGCTTGGGCTCGGCCGCAGCCCCGGGGAGACCCTCGAGGAGTATCGGCGCAAGGTGCGCGAGACCGGCTATCTCGCGAACGGCGATCTCGACCGGCTGACGCGGTTGGCGAGCGCGGCCGCCTACTCCGCTCACGACCCCGACGGCGAACAGGCGAGGGAGGCGGGCGAGGCGGCGGAGACGGCGATCCGGGAGATCAGGCGAGCCGTCGGGCCGGCCAGGTGGCTGGTCGGGCTGTACCGACGCCCCTGAGTCTCAGCGGGCCGCGGCCTGCGTCTGCGACGTCGCCGTGTGCGCTGCCGCGGCTCGCAACGCCCGGACGAACTTCTCCCGGTCCTCCTCGAACTGGCGAACCCGGGTCTCCACCCCCGTCGCGATGTCGTCGATCGCGACGAAGAACGCCATCTGCCCGTCCCGAAGGGCGTCCATCACCTCGCCGTCACGGCGACAGATCTTGAAGATCGACTGGCCATCGGTCACGAGCTTGACCTCGGAGAGATGCTTCGTGAGCCCCGCCTTCTTCGTGAGGAACTCCCACGATCGGCGAACCCGCTGGAGCGACATGCCGCCGTCCAGCAGCGACTTCACGACGCGAAGAGCGACGAGATCTCGGAACGAATACAGCCGCGGCACGCCAGGACGTCCGCCGGTGCCCTGGACCGACGGCTGCACGAGGCCGATCTCATCCCAGTAGCGGAGCTGACGTGCCGAGCAGCCCGTGAACTTGCACGCTTGATGCGCGGTGAAACCTTCCATCCGGACGCGCGCCCTTTCGATCCACACCTCACGACTCGAGCCATCCGGCGCGTTCGTCACGGGCTCTCCTGGGAGACCCGCCCTCCGGCGACAACTCGCACCCAGGGGAAGGAATGCACGTTGTACACCCATCCGTGAAGTCGTGGCAAGCGCAGTGGTCAGACGGTGTGATCGACACGACGTTCGCACCGGCGGAGCGCGCGCGCGTCGGCGCGATCGTCGATCACTCGTCGGAAGGACGGCCCGGCGCGGGCGGACGGAGACGTCCGGCGACGCGGGCGGCGATCCTTCCGAACGTGCCCGGAGCCATACTGTCGTCGCCCAGGCGACCGGCGTAGCGGTACGCGAGCAACGCCGACAGCGTCATCACGACGAACCCTCCGGCGGCGATCCACACGGAGAGGCTGACCAGCAGGAGCAGCAAGAGACCGAGGACGAACCCGGCGATCGCCATCTTCATCCGACGCCAGGCGTGTGTGTGGAGGTCGGTGCGGTTGACGTGCTCGACGAGCCTCGGATCCTCTTCAGAGAGTCGTCGCTCGATCTCCTCGAGGATCTTCTGCTCGTTCTCGTTGAGGGGCATCGCGACCTCCGACCGTGGAACGACCCGTTCTCCTTCGATTATAGAGAGGGGTTCCGACTGAGCGGAACCTACCGGCGAGGGGTCCTGCGGAGCAGGCTCGCAGGACCCGCCGCGCCGGGACCGAAACGGCGCTCGATGCGGTCGACGGTCCGCTCCACGTCATCCCAGCGTTCGGTGTGCCAAGGTCCGGTGTGCAGGAGCGCCAGTTGCTGGGCACCGGCCGAGACCAGCCCACCCGCCTGGACACCAAGCAGCCGGACCCGGCGTGTGGCTCCCGGCAGACCTCGGTACAGCTCCGAGACGATCCGATGGAGATCGGCCCCCAGATCGGTGGGATCGGCCTGCGTCCGTGAACGGGTCAGCGTCGTGAAGTTCGCGAGCCGGACCTTCAGTGTGACCGTCCTCGATCGGTACCCGTCCTCCCGGAGACGAGCCGCCACCCGACCGGACAGCGCGAGCAGCTCGCGCAGGATCTCGTCCTCGTCGTCCAGATCCCGATCGAACGTCTCCTCGTGACCGATGGACTTGGGCCGCTCGTACGGGACGACCGGCCGGTCGTCGATCCCTCTCGCCAGCTCGGCGAGATGCCTCGCCGCCGCCTCTCCGAGGAGCCGTTCGAGGATCGTCACGGGCGTCCTGCCCAGGTCCCCCACCGTCCGGATCGCCAAGCGCCCCAACACCTCTGCGGTCTTCGCCCCCACACCCCAGAGCCGCCCCACGGCGAGGGGCTCGAGGAAGCTCGCGACCTCCCCTGCACGCACGTGGAGCAGCCCGTCCGGCTTGCAGCCGTCCGAGGCGAGCTTCGCAACGAACTTGGTCGGCGCGACGCCCACCGAGCAGGTGATCCCGACCTCTCGGGCCACCTCACTGCGGATCCTCTTCGCGATCGTCTCCGGCGAGCCGAACAGGATGACGGCGCCGGCGATGTCCAGGAACGCCTCGTCCAGGGAGATGGGCTCCACGAACGGGGTGTGCGCGAGCAGGATCTCCCGGAAGCGGTTCGAGTGGACGCGATAGGCGTCGAAGTCCGGGGGGAGGAAGATCCCGTCCGGGCACAACCGGCGCGCACGGACCGACGGCATCGCGCTGTGGACCCCGTATCGCCTGGCCTCGTAGGAGGCGCTGGTGACGACGCCGCGCGCGCCGGTCCCCCCGACGATCACCGGCTTCCCCTTCAAGGACGGATCTTTCAGGATCGCGACGGATGCATAGAACGCGTCGAGGTCGACGTGGAGGATCGGCTCGGACGGCCTACGAGTCATGGGTGCTTGGACGCTCACGATCGCTCACGGGAGACATCATCCCGCGGAGCCCATCACCCTGCAGAGCCAGGACTCGCATGCCAGAGTCGCCGATCCGGGCTCCGCGGTTGCGCGGGTTCGGCCATCACCTCGCGGAGCGAGCCGCCGGCACGTGCCCGGTGCAACGCCGTCAGGTCCCAGACGTCTTCCGCCACGACGCTCACCCCTTTGAGGCCGGTCCTTCGCACCTGTCCCCACACCGCCATCGCGAACGCGTGGAAGACCGTCTTGGCGACCCTCGGCTGCACCGACTCGAAGACCGTGACCTCGAGCGGACCGGTGCCGTCGTCGAGCGTGAGGAAGATGATCCGCTGACCACTTCGGATCGCTGGGGTCTGTGAGGAGACCTTCACCCCGGCCACCATCACCCACTCGTCGGCCCGACACCGCCACACGTCTCGCGAGTACGTCACACCGAGGTCACGGAACAGCGGTTCGTAGAAGGTCGCGATATGCCGGGTCGCGTCCAGCCCGAGGACCTCGAGCTCCGCTCGCACGACCTCGGC
This sequence comes from Actinomycetota bacterium, assembly GCA_050998695.1. Taxonomy (GTDB): domain Bacteria; phylum Actinomycetota; class UBA4738; order UBA4738; family HRBIN12; genus JAJNBA01. The sequence continues at coordinate 7,755 of JBPCPX010000057.1, read as the reverse complement.
GTCGGTGTAATCCTTGAAGACATACGGGAAGGGCCGGTGATCGGTCATCCGCCCGTCGAGCGACAGTCGCAGCTGAGCCCCTTCGCACTCGGGCTGTGTGGTCATCGCGACATAGAGATGGCCGCGACGGTTGGCCCGCTCCGGGAGCGCGTCGAACGCGCCGGCGTGCGCGAGCGCCTCCACCACCGGCTTGGCCACCGAGGTCCTGGCGAGGAAGTCCTCCACGCTCGCGAAGAGCCTCTCCGAGCGCGCCATGAGGACCGAGCGGACCTCCGCTTCCGAGATCCCGTGCACGTCCTGGAGCGCCAATCGGATGCCGTACTCCCCGCCGGGTGTCTCCTCGGCGGTGTATCCAGGCTCGCTCACGTTCGCGTCCAGCGGCAGGATCGGGATGCCGTGACGGCGCGCGTCGTCCAAGAGCGCCCGCCGAGGGTACATCCCGGGGTCGTGCGTCAGGATCCCGGCCATGAAGTGCGCCGGATGATGCGCCTTCAACCAGGCGCTCCGATACGTCGGGACCGCGAACGCCGCCGCGTGCGCCTTGCAGAAGCCGAACGAGGCGAACTGCGCGACGGCGTCCCATGTCTTCTCGGCAGCCTCGGCATCCACGTCACGCTCCGCCGCGCGCCGGAGGAACTCCTCGCGGAACCCGGGCACGAGCTCCTCGTGGTCGAGATGACGGCGGACGTGATCGGCGTAGGTGAGGTCCCAGCCAGCGACCGCGGCGAGCGTCCGCATCACCTGCTCGTGGTAGACGATCACCCCGAACGTCTCCCGCAGCGCGGGCCGCACGTCGGGATGGATGTAGACCGGCCGCTCCAAGGCGGCGCGCCGCCGGAGGTAGGGGGTGATCATGTCGGACTTCACCGGGCCGGGCCGGAACAGCGAGATGTCGACGATCAGGTCCTCCCACCGGTTCGGCTGGAGCTTCTGCAGCAGCTCGCGCTGGCCCGGCGACTCGATCTGGAAGCATCCGAGGGTGTCGGAGTCGCGGATCATCTCGAAGGTGAGCTCGTCGTCGAGGGGGATCCGCTCGAGGTCGACCTTCTCCCCCGTCGTGCGCGCGATCTCGTCCATCGCATGGCGCATCGACGAGAGCATCCGCACGCCGAGTACGTCGAGCTTCAGGTAGCCGAGCAGCTCGACGTCGTCCTTGTCGGCCTGGATCATCCGATGCCCGTTGGCGGAGCGCTCCAGCGGCACCCGGTCGGCCAGGTCGTGGGACGACAGGACGATCCCGCACGGATGCAGCGCGATGTGACGAGGGAAGCCGTCCAGGCGCTCGGCCACGCGGAACAGGAGCTCCAGCTGTGCCATCGGGAGGTTGATCCCGTCGCGCTCCGGGAGGCGCGTGAGCGACTCCCGGAGGTTCCTCGCCGAGATGTGCGGGAACGACTTCGCCACCATCCCGACCTCGACCTCCGGCAGGCCGAGCGCCTTGCCAACCTCGCGCACCGCGGCACGCGCCCGGTAGGTGTCGACCATCGCGATGCAGCCGGCCCGCTCGTCGCCGTGACGGGAGAGCACCATGTCGTAGACGTCCTCGCGCCGGGCGGACTCGACGTCGATGTCGATGTCCGGGAGCTCGTCGCGCATCGGGTTCAGGAAGCGTTCGAACGAGAGGTCGTGACGGAGCGCGTCGACGTCGGAGATCCGGAGCAGATAGCACACCAGGGAGCCGGCGGCCGAGCCGCGGCACGCGACGTGGATCCCCATCACGCGGATGTCGGCCGTGATGTCGGCGACCGTGAGGAAGAACGCCGCGTAGCCCATCCGGCGGATCATCGAGAGCTCGAGGTGCAACCGTTCGCGGAGACGCTCGTCCTCGGTCATCCCCCGGTCGTAGACGCCGGCCCAGCAGCGCTCCGCCAAGATCGCGTCGGCGCTGCGTCCGGCCGGCGTCGGGAAGTCCGGGAAATGGACCCGCTTCAGCCCGAGGTCGAACCGGCACGAGTCGGCGATCTCCAGGGTCGTGTCACAGAGGTCCGGCCGCTCCGCGAACAGCAGTCGCATCGCCTCGACGGGCTTCACCCATCCTTCGGCGTTGGTGCGGGAGATGTGGTTGGCCGCGATCGGCACGATCCGCCGCATGCACTCGAGCGCGTCGGCCAGGAACGCGTCCTCGGGCACGAGGTAGCGGACGGGGTTGGTGGCGACACCGCGGACGCCCACCCGCTCGGCGAGACGGAGCATCGAACGGATCTCCGTGTTCGAGCCGCGTTCCATCCGGTGCTCGGCCGCGACGAAGAGCCGTTCGCGGCCGAACGCTTCACGGAACGGATGGAGCGCGGCCGCCGCGGCGTCGATGAGGCCGCGGGTGGCGAGCCGGCCCGCGTGCGAACGCGGGCCGGTGAGTGCGACGAGACCGGTTGCGTGGGCGCAGATCTGGGTCGCGGTGATCGAGGGATCCCCGCGCTCCCCCAGCATGTGCGCATCGGTGATCAGGCGACAGAGGTTGGCGTAGCCCCGCTCATCCTGCGCGAGCAGGACGAGCGGAGCGTCGTGTCCACCCTCCCGGACCGTGAGTGAGGTACCCAGGATCGGCCGGATCCCCTCCTTCTGGCAGGCCGCGACGAACCGAGCGGCGCCGTAGAGACCGTCCCGGTCGGTGAGCGCCACGGCCGGCATCCCCATCTCGCTCGCCAGCCCGGCGAGATGCTCGGGGACGAACGCCCCCTCCTTGAGTGAGAACGCGGACCGGACGTCGAGATGGACGAATCCTCCAGAGCCAGCTATCGACTCGAACACATGTTCGATACTAGGCGGCTCCTATCGAGGCTGTCTAGGGGCTCAGAGCGTGTCGGAGCTCGTTCGGCGCTCTCGCCACTGGCGCCACGCCAGCAGGTAGCCACCCGCCACGGCCATGGCCGTCGGGGTCAGACCGGATGCTCCGGCCGGGTCCGCGCCCAGCACCGCCACCGTCACACCGATCGTCACGACCACCACCATGCCGAGCGCGGGAGCGAGCGCGATGCCGTCGAGCACGGATCCTCCCCGTCCCCACGCGACCGCCGCGCCGTATCCCCCACCCATCACGGCGAGCGCCAGGAGGCAGGCGATGATCTGCCACCGGGCCTGCGCGAGAGGAACCCTCGCGGTCGGCACCAGGTCGACGGGCGGCTGAAGCGGTCCTCGCAGGACGGCGAGCTCGGGGATCACCACGCGGCTGGGGTCGGAGGCGATCCGTCTCCACGCCTGGCCGCGCACGTATGCCCGGGGCGCCAGGATGATCGCCCCTTCCGCGAGCGCGGCTCCACCAGCCGACCAACTCTGCTCGACGGCGTACGCGAACGCTCTGTCCCCCTGCCACCCCGGCGCCACACCCCGTTCCGGCAGGCCGTCTTCTCCGAGTCGACCGACCAAGAAGAAGATCCGGTCGATCGAGGCGGTCGGCGCGAGGGCGCGGACCTGATTCTGCTGTCCTCTCCACGACAATGCGGCGAGTCGTGTCGGTGGCTCGACGAAGACCACGACCGGAACCTGCGGATCGACGGCCGCGACGTAGGAGGCGATGGTGCGCGCGGGCGCTCCGCGGGGCTCGCCCGCGGCACGCCTCACGAGGTAGTCAAGTCGCGGGGACACGACGAGCATGATCAGCACAACCACCACACACGCCGCCGCCAACGCACGCGCCAGACGGAAGCCGGTTCGCCCATCGGTCGCCGCCGCCTTCCAGCCACTCACGACGAGGGCGATCCCGACGATGCCCATCCCCGCCAACGCCGGAAGAGGAAGGATCACGCCGAGTACGCGATGACCCGGGAACGTCGGATCCCGAACGGCGAGGAGGCCTCCGACCGCCGACGCCGACAGCCAGGCGATGCCCAGGAGGGTGAGCGCCCGAGACGACCGCCGCGACAACCTCCACGCCGCGACAGCGCCGACGGCGGCGAGCACGGTCAACGCGGACACCCACAATCCGATCGCTCTCGCGATCTGCGCGAGCCGGTTCCCGAACTCCGTGACACGGTCGTCGATGTTGGTGAACCCCTCCACGGTCACCCCCATCGCGCCGAGGATCACCACGCCCACCGCGGCGCCCCCGATCACCAGCGCGATCACGAACGAGCACGACGGCTCCTGCCACCATCGCCTGCCCGCTCGGCGGGCGCGCAGGAGCGAGGGGGCCGAGAGCACGACCCAAACGCCGGCCGTCACGGCGCAGAAGGCCAGAAGTCCTCCATGCGCCAGCCCCGATGCCGTGACCATCACCGCCGCCCCCGTCACGCGGACCCTCCAGGGTTCACGGGGCAAGGCGAGCACGACCAGGGCGGGAACGATGCACACGAGGCTCAGGAGATTGGCCAGATGCCCTTGCGCGAGATGGAGCACGCCGCCCCAGAGGGTCACGACGGATCCGATGACACCCACGGTCCAGAGGGGAAGACGGAAGGCCAGGCGGAGCGCCACCGCGACCGCGAACCCGAGCGCCAACATCATCACCGGGGCGAGCACGAGCGGCGCCAACCCATCGGAGGTCAGACCGAGACCGGCGAGCGCCGAGCCGAGGATCGGCACCCCGGGGCGCGCCTCGATCGACGAGAGCGGAGCGTTCCCAACGATGCGCGTCTGCCAGATGTAGCCGAACAGGTCGGGACCGAGCGGGACGAGCGCCTGCGTGAACGCTCTCAGATAGAGCAGCACGGAAAGGAGCGACCCCGCGACGAGCGCCACACTTCCGATTAGCGCGTCGCTGGGTCGTACGGAAGACGGCGGAGCCTCGTCGTCCGTCGTGTCGATCCTCACGGGTTCATCGGATATGCATGCCTCGTCCCCGAGGACGCCGGGACCGCGACAGCATCCTACGTGAGCGACTCGACGGTCGGCGATCGATGCGTAGGATGCGACCCATGAAGACCGAGGGCGGGCTCCTGACGGCCGAGTTGATCGCGCATGCCGAGCTGCACAGCGCGCACAACTACCATCCGCTTCCCGTCGTCGTGTCCGAGGCCGAGGGCGCCTGGGTCACCGACGTCGAGGGCAAGCGCTACCTCGACATGCTGTCGGCCTACTCCGCGTTGAACTTCGGCCATCGCCATCCCGATCTGATCCGTGCGGCCAAAGCGCAGCTCGACCTCGTCACGCTCACCTCCCGCGCGTTCCACCACGATCGGTTCGGTCCGTTCTGCGAGCAGCTCGCCGAGCTCTGCGCCATGGACATGGCGCTTCCGATGAACTCGGGCGCGGAGGCGGTCGAGACCGCCCTCAAGACCGCACGCCGTTGGGGCTACGACGTGAAGGGCGTGCCGGAGGGGCGCGCGAAGGTCGTGGTGTGCGACGGCAACTTCCACGGACGGACGATCACGATCGTCGGCTTCTCCTCCGATCCATCGGCGACGAAGGGCTTCGGCCCGTTCACGCCGGGATTCGTGTCGGTTCCGTTCGGTGACGCCGAGGCGCTGAAGGCGGCGCTCGAGGATCCCGACGTCGTCGCGTTCCTCGTCGAGCCGGTTCAGGGTGAGGCCGGTGTCCGGATCCCGCCCGACGGATATCTCCGCGAGGCGCGACGGCTCTGCACCGAGCACGACGTTCTCCTGCTGGCCGACGAGATCCAGACGGGGCTGGGGCGAACCGGTGCGACGTTCGCCTGCGATCACGAAGGCGTGAAGCCGGACGTGTACATCCTGGGGAAGGCGCTCGGCGGCGGGATCCTGCCTGTGTCGGCGGTCGTGTCGCGGGCCGAGGTGCTGGGGGTCTTCCAGCCCGGCGAGCACGGGAGCACGTTCGGAGGCAATCCGATCGCGTGCGCGGTGGGACTCGAGGTCCTGGCGCTCCTTCGCACCCATGAGTTTCAGCAGCGTTCGAAGGATCTGGGAGCGTGGTTCCTCCAGCGGCTTCGCGAGGAGGCGCCCACGTCGGTGACGGAGGTTCGTGGGCGCGGCCTGTGGTTCGGCATCGAGGTCACGCCCGAGGCCGCGCCCGCGCGCGACGTCTGCGAGCGCCTGTTGGAGCTGGGCGTGCTCGCGAAGGACACGCAAGAGACCACGATCCGGCTGGCACCACCGCTGGTGGTGTCGCGCGGGGATCTCGAGTGGTCGCTCGAGCGGATCGTGAGCGCGCTGGCCGAACGGGCCTGACCGAACTCCGTCAGTCCCAGAGCCGCTCCATGTGCCAGCGGTCGCGCTGACGGTCGTGGTACAGGTCCCAAACGGCACCCCCGCGGGCTTCGACCCGCCAGTACTCGCGATCGCGGCCGTCCTCCCACCACCGACCCTCGATCCGCCAACGTCCGATCACGTCGACGACCCGATAGCGGCGCCCTCGCCATTCGAAGCCCGAGGGCATCCCCCCGTCTCGCTCGACCCGCACCTCCTCGTCGAACCGCTTCGTCATGAGTGCCTCGCTGGTCGAACGTATGTTCGGGTCGGTCACGATATGCCTCCATGCCGACACACGTCAAGGTGAGAGGCGAGAAGCTCAGCCGGCCGGGGAGGGCATCCGCGACTCCCGGTACCAGGAGATCGTGGCTTCGAGTCCTTCTTCGAACGGGACCTTGGCCGTCCAGCCGAATCCGTCACGAGCCCGGGACACGTCCAGGGCGCGTCGTGGCTGACCGTCTGGCCTCTCCGCGTTCCACGAGATCGTCCCGCGGAAGCCGGTGCGCTCCGCGATGAGGCCCGCGAGGTCGCGGATCGATATCTCTCTGCCCGTCCCGAGGTTGACGGGCTCGCCGTCCTCGTAGCGCTCCGCAGCCGCGACGATCCCGTCGGCGGCGTCTTCCACGTAGAGGAACTCGCGGGTGGGCTCACCCGATCCCCACACCTCGATCACGTCGTCGCCCCGCTCCGCCGCCTCCACGCACTTGCGGATCAGCGCCGGGATCACGTGCGAGCTCTCCAGGTCGAAGTTGTCCCGAGGCCCGTACAGGTTCACCGGGATCAGGTAGATGCCGCGCATCCCGAACTCCTGGCGGTACGCCTGGAGCTGCACGAGGAGCGCCTTCTTCGCGATGCCGTACGGCGCGTTCGTCTCCTCCGGATAGCCCGACCAGAGGTCGTCCTCGCGGAACGGCACGGCCGCGAACTTCGGATACGAGCACACCGTGCCGACGCACACGAACTTCTCGAGTCCCCGCCGCCGCGCGTGCTCGATCAATAACGCCCCCATCTGCAGGTTGTCGTAGAAGAACGTGCCGGGGGATCGCTGGTTCGCTCCGATGCCTCCGACGCGAGCGGCGAGATGGACCACGACGTCGGGGCTCGAGTCCTCGTACATCGCTCGAACCCGATCCTCCGTCGTGAGATCGTAGTCACGGCTGCGGGGGACGAAGACGGATGCCCCGGCGGCCTCGAGACGTTTCACCACCTCGGAGCCGAGGAAGCCGGATCCACCCGGGACCGTGACGGTCTTCCCCGACCAGGCGCCGCTCACGACCGGGCTCGGTTCATGGATGCGTGGCACTCCGATCGGGAACGGGACGTTCGAGTCCGGCAGCGGTCAGCTCCGCATCGACCATCGAGCGGACCAGCTCCTGGAAGCTCACCTTCGGCTTCCACCCGAGCTTCGTGCGCGCCTTCGATGCGTCCCCGACGAGGATCGGCGGATCGACCGGGCGGAAGTATCGTGGGTCCTGGCGAACGTGCGGTTCCCAGTCGAGACCGACATAGGTGAACGCTTCCTCGAGGAAGTCCTGGACCGAGCGCGACTCGCCGGTCGCGATCACGTAATCATCGGGCTCGTCCGCCTGCATCATCATCCACATCGCCTCGACGTAGTCGGCCGCATGCCCCCAGTCCCGCTGGCTCTCGAGCTTCC
>JBPCPX010000042.1:0-24722 GCA_050998695.1 Actinomycetota bacterium | reverse complement strand
TTCGAGCTTGTGAGTCGGGTCTTTGGGGGCTTGCTCCGTCCTCCCGTCGACGACATCGGTCTGATCCTTGTGGTCGAAGACCACCGGATCGAGGGCGGTCTGGGTGATGCGGTCCTGGGCGCGCTCGCCGGCACGGGCATGCTGACGGGTCGCGTGATCAAGCTCGCGGTGACCGACATGCCCGGCTCGGGAACGCCCGAAGAGCTCCGCGCGTGGGCGAGGATCGATGCCGACGCCGTGGTCGAGACGGTCCGAGAGGCGCTTCGCCCGGGCTGAGATGCCACTCAGCCTCAGTTCCAGGCGCTCCTGAGATGCTCGATGTCTCAGACACGGGCCATGACCCGCCGGTCAGCTCGCCGCGCGCGCGGCGGGAAGACCGCCGAGGGCCAGAGCGATGATCTCCTCCGGCGGAACCGGCTTGGAGAAGTAGAAGCCCTGGCCCATCACGCAGCCGCGTTCCCGAACGAACGCGAGCTCGCCCTCGGTCTCGATCCCCTCGGCCAGTGTCGTCACACCGAGTCCTCGGGACAGCTCGATGAACGCCGACACGATGCTCTGGTTCTGCGGGTCGACATCCACGCCGCTCACGAACGCGCGGTCGATCTTCAGCACGTCGACCGGCATGTCTCGGATCCGCGCGAGCGAGGAATACCCTGTGCCGAAGTCGTCGATCGCGATACGTAAACCGCCGGCGTGGAGATCCTCGAGGATCGTCTGCGCCTTGTCCGGGTCGTTCATCGCGGAAGACTCCGTGATCTCGACCACGATCTTCGAGGGATCGATGCCTCCCTCTCGTATCCGCTCGAGGATCCCCTCCGCGAGGTCCGGCTGCCAGAACTGGCGGGGCGACAGGTTGAAGCCGATGTCCAGATCGATGTCCAGCTCCCGCCAGGCCTGTGCCTGGTAGACCAGCTCCCGCACCACCCAGTCTCCGATCGCCTCGATGAGACCGAGCTCCTCGGCGAGGGGGATGAAGTCTCCGGGCGGGACCATCGTCCCGTCGGGTTCGATCCAGCGGATCAGCGCCTCGACGCCCTGCATGCGACCGGTCGCGAGCTCGAGGATCGGCTGGTAATGAAGCGTCCAGCGCTGGCTCTCCGCCGCTTTCCGGAGTCTCGTCACGAACCGGAGCTTCGCCGAGGAGTCCAGCGCGCCCCGGTTGGAGACGACGTAGGCATGGCCACCCTTCTTGGACTCCAGCATCGCCGCCTCGGCGTTTCGCAGCAGGCTGCCCGTCTCGTCACCGTCTTGGGGGAACAGGCTGATCCCGATCGACGCGGACACGTAGAGCTCCGTGCCGCCGGCACGGAACGGGACCGCGAGAGAATCCAGGATGCGTTGTGCCGCCGTTTCGGCTCTGGCCACCGCCAGCTCGACGTCGTCTCCCTCGCGTTCGAGGTCCGCCAGCAGCAGCAGGAACGTATCGCCCGAGCGCCGCGCCACCAGATCCGTCTCGCGCGCCGCCTCTCGGAGGCGGCCGGCGACCACGTTGAGGACCTCGTCGCCCGCGAGCCGCCCGAGCGAGTCGTTCACGAGCCGGAAGTCGTCGATGTCGACGCACATGACGGCGACGGACGCCTCGTGATGTCGCGCGCGGGTGATCGAGAGGTCCAGGAGCTCCTCGAACATCGCACGGCTCGGCAGACCGGTCAGCTCGTCGTGGTACGTCAGGAAGGCGACCTTCTCGTCGCCTCGCTTCATCTCGGTGACGTCGATCATCACGCCGATCGAGAAGGTGGGGACCCCGCGTTCGTCGCGGATCATCCTCGCCTCGTCGTGGATCCAGGCGAGACGACCGTCCTTCCGGTAGATGCGGTAGTCGAGTGAGAACGACTCGCCGGTCTCGTTGTGGCGCTGGTTCTCGGCTGCGGCGCGCACACGATCCTCGGGATGGATGATCCGGAGCCAGAGATCGCCGTCGCCCATCCACTCGTGCGGCGGATAACCGAGCAGCTGCTCGACCTGCGGGCTCACGTACAGCGTCGAGGCGCCGTCGTCGATCGCGTCGATGTAGGTAACCGCCGGGACGTGCTGGACGATCGAACGGAATCGGTCGCCCAGGATCTCCTCGGCGGACATCCTCCGCTGGCGCCCGACATCCGCCGCGATCGCGTCGGCCAGGACCTTCAACAGCTCGATCTCGCCAGGGCTCCAGACGCGTCCGGCGCTGCAGTCGTCCGCGCCCAGGTATCCCCACCATCCATCCTCGAGGAAGATCGGGACGGCCACGATGGACGCCGTTCCCTCCGCCGACAGGATCCGTCGCTCGGGATCCAGCAGCTGAGCGACCGGTGCCGTCAACACCGCGCGTTCCCCGAGGACTTCGATCCATCGGGTGAAGTCGGGGGAATAGGGGTGCAGCTTCGTATCGGGGGCATCGAACAGCCCCCGGGTGCCGTTCCGGAGCCACTCGGAGGTGAGATTCATCCACAGCCGTCCGTCGGGATCTCGGATGTTCTCGAACACGTAGACGCGATCGGCGCCGAGCTCACGCCCGACGTTCGCGAGGGACTCCGACAGCAGCGCGAACGCCGACGCGGCGTCCGACACGCCGACATCGGCCGTCGGGTCGGCGGCCGGGGACGAGACCTGAGGAGTGTCCATGTGATTCAGCTATCGGCGGGGGTGCTCAGCCGCTGAAGGATGCTCCCTGTTACCCTTTCCGACCCATGGCCGACTACAAGCAGGTCCTCCACGAACGCCTCTACGTCCGAGTGCCGGGCACCGACAAGCTGCGCAAGACCGCGGCGGCTCGCCTGAAGCACCTCCTCGCGAACGGATGGCGGGAGACGGAGCGCAAGCAGCAGCCCGACCACATCTGGGCCCGGTTCGAGCGGACGGGACACGCTCCGATGCAGGCCAGATTGCCGAGGAAGGCCCCTGAGATCGTGATCGAGCGCCGGCCGCGCCGGGACAACAGGGGTGGCGGCTCGTTCAGAGGCGGCCGACGCTAGCCGATACCTACCGCACAAGCGCGCGACCGGACATCATCCGGTAAACACCACGTCTTACAGGACTTCCTTCGGGTAGGATGATCTTCATACCTCGCTCTGTGCGGGGATATCCCAGCGCACCGATGGCCGAGAGAGCGATGGAAGGTGAGGATCGGTGAGCGTCGAGTTCATCACCCAGAGCGCCGGTCGACCCGGCCATCGGGATCCGCACGCCCACGCGACCCCACAACCCTTCACCTACCCGCTCCAGCGACCCTATGCCGAGCCCGACTGGACCCGGCTCCCCGCGTACCGAGACGTCACCGTCGAGCAATGGGAGTCCGCGCAATGGCAGCGCGCGCACACGGTCAAGAACCTCAAGGAGTTCAAGGGAGCTCTCGGTGACCACCTCCGAGACGACCTCCTCGCCGACATCGAACGCGACCAACAGGAGCGCGCCACGATGTCGATGCTGCTGCCGCCCCAGATGATCAACACGATGGACGAGACCGATCTGCGCGCAGATCCGGTCCGGCTTTACATGGCCCCCGCTTACAGCGACCGGGAGCAGGAGTTCCCCTCCCATCCCCTCGCGTCACGCGATTCCCTGCACGAAGCCGACATGTGGGCGGTCGAAGGCCTCACGCACCGGTACCCCACGAAGGTCCTGGCCGAGCTCATCCCGACGTGCCCCCAGTACTGCGGGCACTGCACCCGGATGGACCTCGTCGGCAACGACACGGTCCAGGTCCTCAAGTACAAGTTCGAGGCGCAGCAGAACGAGCGTTGGGAGGCGATGCTCGATTACCTCAAGCGGACGCCGAGCGTGCGCGACGTGGTCGTATCCGGCGGGGACATGGCGAACGTCCCCATCAAGCGGCTCGAGACGTTCGTGAACGGCCTCCTCGACATCGAGAACGTGCGTGACATCCGGCTGGCCACCAAGGGCCTGATGGGCATCCCGCAGCACTTCCTGCAGGACGAGGTACGGGCGGCCGCGGAGCGGATGGCCTCACGCGCCAACACGCGCGGCGTGGACATCGCCGTCCACACCCACGTGAACGCTGCCCAGCAGGTGACGCCCCTCGTGGGCCGCGCGACGAAGGTGTTCCTCGATGCCGGGTTCCGCGACGTCCGGAACCAGGGCGTGCTGCTCCGCGGGGTGAACACGACGCCGCAACAGCTCCTCGACCTCTGTTTCATGCTCCTGGATCACGCGAAGATCCTTCCGTACTACTTCTACATCTGCGACATGATCCCGAACGCAGAGCACTGGCGGACCGCCGTCTGGGAGGTGCAGGATCTGCAGCACTCGATCATGGGGTATCTGCCCGGCTTCGCGACGCCGCGGATGGTGGTCGACGTGCCGTTCGTCGGCAAGAGGTGGGCTCACCAAGTTGCCGAGTACGACCGGTCACGGGGCATCTCGAGCTGGACGAAGAACTACCGGACCGGGATCGAGAGCGACGACCCGGAGGCGTTCACCCGCCGCTACCACTACTACGACCCGATCTCCACGCTCCCCCAAGAGGGCCAAGCGTGGTGGCGGGAGCAGCTCGCGCGGGGCGTCGACGAGCTGATCGCCGAGCTCCAGCCTCAGCGCGCCTGAGCCCGACGGCGCTGCTAGGGTCCGAGACGTGAGCCGAACCCTCACCGTCCTGTCCGCGCAGGTCGCGCCCGTCGCCTGGGATCCACCGGCCACCCTCGACAGGTTCGAAGACCACGTCCGCGTCGCGCGCCGTGCGTTCCCCGACGTCGACCTGATGATCTTCCCGGAGCTCTACCTCACGGCCGTCGACGGGTTCACGTCGGGCGGGACCGGTGATTGGGAACGGCGCGTGGCCGAGGAGATCCCCGGACCCCTGACCGACCGCGTCGGGAAGATCGCCGCACGGGCCAAGCGCTGGATCGTCGCGGGGTCGATCAACGAGCGGCGCGGGAGGAAGATTTACAACACCGCGATCGCCTTCTCCCCCGACGGGGAGATCGCGGCGGTGTATCGGAAACTCTTCCCGTGGCGTCCGTTCGAGGACGCCGACCCCGGTTCCGACCCGGCGCCCGTGTTCGAGATCCCGGGCAAGGGAACCATCGGCATGATGATCTGCTACGACGGCTGGTTCCCGGAAGTCGCCCGAGGTCTCGCGTTGCAGGGAGCCGGGCTGATCGCGCAACCCACGGCCACGACGACCCCCGACCGCGAGGAAGAGGTGGTCCTCGCCCGATCCAACGCGATCGTCAACCAGGTCTTCGTCTTCAATCCCAACATGGTGTCGACGTTCGGACAGGGCAGGAGCGTGGGCGTCGACCCGGAAGGCCGGATCCTGTTCGAAGCCGGCGCCGGCGAGGAGCTCTCGATCGAGATCGTCGACATGGATCGCGTGGCCGAGGTGCGTCGCCGCGGCACACGTGGGGTGAGCCGGCCGTGGCAGCACTTCCTCGAAGGCCCACGGGACGTGGTCCTTCGCCCCTACCGAGCGCGTCGCAACACGTAGCCGCCGATCGCCAGGAGCGCGAGGGCCGCGCCCGCCGCGACCCACCAGATGGAGAGGCCGCCCGCATCCGGCGTCGGCTCGGGCTCGGGCTCGGGGGACGGCGAGTCTGACGGCTGGGCGACCAGCCGTTCGGTCGGGCGTCCGTCTCCCAGGAAATCGCAGGCGCGTCCGTCGCGCACGATCACCGTCCACCGAAGGCTCTCCAACCCCGGCGAGGTGCCGGTGAGCTCCTCGTCCTCGGTGAGGATCCTCCCCGGAACCTGGATCGTCATCGACCTCCCCTCGACGATCGGCGGGTTGAACACGTTCGAACCTCGTTCGGGAAGCAGGTAGATCTCGGTCCGGTGGCCGACGGTCGCATCCACGCGGACCAGCCGGTTCACGTTGCGGTAGTAGGCGAACGACTGCGCGGGGACGTCCGGATCCCGGATCGCGATATCCACGCGGAAGGGACGTCCCACGGGATCCGGCACGACGGGTGGCTCCGCGAACGTCACCTTCCACAGGGCGGAGGTCCCGAACTCGACGATCTCGCCGTGCGCCTCCACCAGATCGGGCGCGCCGGAGCCGCCGCCTCCCGTGCACCCGACCACATCGCCCTCGGCGTCCGACGCGGCGATCAGAACCGGAAGGAGTGCGAGCAGCGCCCAGTGGGGCGCCGCACGTGCGCGCATCAGGCGCTCGGACAGTCCCGCGGAGGGATGATCAGTGGGTCGAGCCGCGGTTCCTGGGAGAAGTCGAAGGCGCCCGACAACGGATCGGCCCGCCGGTCCCGCGCCGTCATCGGCTTCAGACCGTGGAGGTTCTCGATGAACCGCAGGACCGACGAGAACTCGTACACCGTCTTGTCGATTGATCCGCCGTCGGGATTGTCGCCGCGCTTGGTCCACGGCGAGATGATCAGCGCGGGGGTGCGCGGCCCAAGTCCCATGATGTCGTAGTGCGGAGGCTCCACGTGGTCGTAGAACCCCCCGAAGTCGTCCCAGACGATCACGATCGCCGTGTTCGGCCAGAACTCGCTCTGCATCACGGCGTTGATGTACTCCGTGGTCCAGTTCTCACCGACACACACGTTGGTGTTGGATCCGGGATGTTCGTTGGGATGGCCCTCCGGGGGGATGAGCCACGAGACCGCCGGGAGATCGCCCCGTCGCACGTCCTGCAGGAACCTCTCCGGAGGTTGCACCTTCTCCCACATCGGGCCGGATCGCACGTGCCGGACCGCTTGCAGTGCGTTCATCCATGAGTCGGCGTTCGCGTAGTACTTCCAGCTGATCCCCCTGCGCTCCAGCATGTCCGGGAGGACCTTGATGTCGATGCAGGTGCGCGTCGACTCCCAGTAGGCGGCGATGCGGATCAGCTGGTCCGGCACCTCGTCGGTGATGTTCTCCTCGAGCTCCATGATGGCGGCCACGTCGGCGTCGGTGAGATCCTCGATCGGGAAGCGCTTCGTGATCTCGGTGTCGTCGTCGCAGTAGTTGCCCTCAACGTTGGTCGTGGTCTTGTTGTCGACGATGCCGTAGGACTGCGCCGCGACGGTGTACAGGTGCTCGGGGAAGGTGGGACCGTACATCGACGTGAAGAAGTGATCCGCGAGGACGAACCGGTCCGCATATGCCCAGTATCCCGGCAGCGTGTCCCGCGAATGTTGCGAGTAGCCCATCATGTCCTCGCCCAGGGAGACACAGTTGTACCCGTTCATCTTGCCGCCGTTGATCGAGTACAGACCGGGCGCGAACGCGTGGCCGAGATCGTGCGGGAGGACGGACGGCGCCTCCGTGAGAGGGACGACGGGTCCGTCCTCGAACCTGCTCGCGCCGCAGTCCGCGATCGTGCCGCCTTCGGTCGCGCCCTCAGCCCCCGGGTAGGTTCCGAAGTAGTGGTCGAACGACCGGTTCTCCTTCACCAGGAAGATCACATGCTGGATCGGGTCGTTGCCGTTGGCAGGATCCGGCGACCCGGTCGGGCTCTCGGTCGGGTTCCCCCCGGGCGGCGGGTTCTGTCCGCGTTCCGCGCCGGCGGATGGCCAGAACTGCCACGCCAGCAGTGCGACGAGCACGACAACGACCGCTCCGAAGGTCTGCCGACGCTGCCGCACGCGACTCCGGCGCACTGGTCTGATGATCGGCCCCGGTCGCACCGAGTCAGTCTATCGGGGGCCGAGGACCCGACCGAGAAGCGTCCGGAGCCGCGCGAGGGTCCCTGCGTACGTTGGATCGGCGACGCGGTTCTCCATCTCCCACGGATCCGAAGGTCCGATGCGACCACCGATGTCGTAGAGCTCTTCGACACCGTCCTCATACCTGATCAGCTTGAGATCGGTGGTTCGCACGGCGGCCCACGCGGGGACCTGCGTATCGCCCACCCACTCGAGGAACACGGCTTCGTTCCGAGGTTCGAACAGCGTGCTCGCGCGCGGCTCGATCCATGCGGCGAATCGCTGCCCGTCGAACCCTCCCGGCGAAGCGACTCCGGCAACGCTCAGGATCGTCGGCGCCAGGTCCACGATCGACACGACCGGTGGCAGCTCCCCTCCGCTCGCCGAAGGCGAGCGCACCGCCAGCGGGATCCGGACGCAGGCCTCGTACGGACACTTCTTGCCCTCCCAGCGGTGCTCCCCGAACGAGTACCCGTTGTCGGACAGCACGAAGATGACGGTCTCGTCGAGGCGGTCGCCGAGCGCGGCAACCATCGCGCGAAGCGCGTCATCGACCGCCAGCAGCGTCTCGTCCGCTCGCCGACGATCGTCCCGCCACTCGGCGCGCTGCGCGACGCTCGGCCACGGGCGCGAGCGCACCCAGGGCGGCGCGCCACGCAGCGCGCCCGCAACGTTCGGCGCCTCACCGACGGGCCGTTCGTGGTAGGAACCATCGTGACGCTCGGCCGAGATCCAGGGTGCGTGGGGAGCGCTCGGCGCGAAGAGGAGGAAGAACGGACGGCTGGAGGGCGCGGTCCGGACGAACCCGACGGCCTTCTCCGACAACCAGTCGGTCGCGTACTCTCGCACGAGCACCTGCGACCCCTGGTCCAGGGCGCGGAAGTCACGATAGACCGTCTCCCCGCTCTGGTTCCGCTTCGCGACGAACCGGTCCCAACCCGCAGGGACGTACGGGAGGCGGCCGAACGGATAGCGGTTGAGGTACTTGCCCACGAGCCCCGTGCGGTAGCCGGCCTCGTGAAGCCAGGTGGCGAGCGTTGATGACTCGTCGAGTTCCGCACCGTCCTCGTTGTTCTCCACGCCGGTGTGGCGCGCGTACCGTCCGGTGAGCAGGCTCGCCCTCGCCGGGCAGCACAAAGGGGTGTTCGCGAACGCATTCGGAAACGTCACCCAACTGGAATCGCTCCGCGCCAGTTGCCCGCCGAGCCATGGCATCGCCCCGAAGGAGTCCGCACGCTGATCGTCCGTCAGCACGACGATCACGTTGAGCCGGCGATCCGGAGGAACCTCGGCGACGGGCCACGTCAACCCGGAGCCGAGCCCGGCGAACGCAGCCAGCACCGCGCCCGCCATCCGGCGGCCGGGCGCAGCGGAGCTCACTCCTTCCGTACCTTCCAGATGTGCTCGGCCGGGAAAGCGCGCGCCCACTCGAGCGGCGCGTAGTCGTCGTAGGTCGTGGTGGCGTCCTCATCCGGCCGGAGCTCGATCAGGTCCTCGATCACGAGTCCGTTCGCGCGGAACAGCCGGATCCAGTCCCCGTAGGTCAGCTGGAACTCGGTCGTGCGCCACGAGGGATCGGTGAACTCGGCCGACCGCAGCCCGAAGTAGTTCGACCGCATCTCTCGACTCGCCGGCAGCTCCTCTTCTTGATCGCCCCACGCGACCCAGATCCACGGCGTCGTGCCGTTGAAGACGAACCGGCCGCCGGGCCGCAACACGCGCGCCACCTCGGGCACGGTCAGATACGGATCTGCGAACCCCATCACGCCGTGATCGCAGAACACGAGGTCGAAGGCATCGTCCCGGAACGGGATGCGCTCCCCGTTGGCCTGGACGATCGGGAACCGGACACCGGTCTCGTCGAAGCGCCCGGCGGCATGTCGGAGCTGCGCGAACGAGAAGTCCAAGCCGGTCACCTCCGCGCCGCGCTTCGCCACTTTGATCCCGAACTGACAGGCGCCGCAGCCGAGCTCGAGCGCGCGGTGCCCACTGACGTCGCCGAGCGCTTGGATCTCGTCCTCGGGAGCGTCGAAGACCCCCCAGCCGAGAGAGGCCCAGCGGTTCAATTGGTTTCGGTTGCGCTCCTGGTACTCATCGGACTCGCGTTCCCAGTGTTCGCGGTTCTTCCGGACGTGCTCGGTCGTCTCCGACGTCATCGGTCCAGCCACCCTCCTTCGCGATCGTGGCGGGCCGCCACGAGGCCGGCGGCGATCGAGAGGGCGATCTCTTCCGGCCGGCGCCCGCCCAGGTCCAGACCAAGTGGGCTGCGGATACGACCGAGATCGTCGTCGTCGAACCCACGGTCCCGAAGCTCATCGACGTAGTGCGCGACGTGACGACGGGAGCCCATCACGCCGATGAATCCGACCGGCGAGCGCAGGAGCGTGCTCAGCATGTCCGCGATGTCGGGCGCGTCATGGTCGGTGAACACGACCTCGTCATCAGGGTCGAGCCGTACGTCCCCGAGCGAGCGGATCCACGGCTCGTCCTCCGGTGTGAGCCGCTCCGTCCGGGACTCCAGCAGCAGAACGTCGCGGCCCTGTCGCGCCATCTCCGCCTTCAGCGACCTTGCGACATCCGTGGCCGAGATGACGACGAGGCGCGGCGTGGCCGCCTGCGGCTCGAGGTAGACCTCGACGTCGCCCTGGTCGTGATGGAACGTGCGGACCTCTGGCTCCCCCCGCGCCTGTACCTCCCCGGCCGCGTGGACGGCGGCCGCGTCGAACTCCGCGCATCCGAGGGTCCCGTGCACCTCGCCCCCCGGCACGATCGACATCGCGTTGCCGACCGCGCACGGGGGAGAGCCCATGATCCGCACCGCCTTGGCCTCCACCCACGATGTCTTCGGCCACGATCTCTTCGGCGAGGATGTCTGCGAAGCGCCGACCATCGGGGGCACGCCTGCGATCGGGGCACCGGGCATGGAGTGAGCTCCGTCGTCGTCGCGATGTCCCGTCGGGTGGGCTCCCGTCGCGCCGCCGAGGAGCTCCACCGCATGCGGGATCACCGAGAGCACGGACTCGAGCGACTCCCGGACGCCCCGCGGGCTCCCGGGGAGATTGAGGATCAGCGCTCCTCCCAGGGCACCTGCGACCGCACGAGAGAGCGCGGCCATCGGGGTATGCGCGAGCCCGGTGGCCCGCATCAGCTCGGCGAGACCGGGGGCCTCTCGCTCGATGACGGCCCGGGTGGCTTCCGGCGTCACGTCCCGCGGACCGAAGCCCGTTCCCCCGGTGGTGACGACCAGCTCGTGCGTCGCGGCCAGCTCCCGGAGGGCCGCCTCGATGTCCTGCCGCTCGTCCGGGACCACCCGGCGATCCGACACGTCGAACCCCGCTCCGGCGAGGAGTTGCACGGCGACGTCACCGGACTCGTCCTCACGGGTGCCGTTGGTGACCCCGTCGGACACGGTCAGCACCGCTGCTCGGGTTCCGTCCACGGCAGGAGCCTAGCGCCGTCGAGAGAGACTCCTCACGGCTCCTGCGTGGACCCGGTGACGGTCCTAGGATTGCGCAGACACCCCGGGCCGATCGCCCGCTCAAGATGCCGTACTCGAGGAGGCACACACGATGGAATGGGTCGACCGGCTCGCCGCCGAGCTTCACCTGGAGGCTCTTTCCGCGCACGAGAACGAACATCTCCTGACCGCGTCGCGCGAGGTCGCCCACCGGATCGAGCGCAAGGCCACTCCGCTCGCGATGTACGTGCTCGGCCTGTCCGTCGGAAGCCAGATGGCCGACCGGACCCGGGACGACGCGATCGAGGATGCGATCCATGCGCTCCTGCTCCGTCTTCCGCCGCCCGCCGAGGAGCCCTGACCCGCACGACCCTCGGCGGTAGGCTGTCGGGATGAGCGACCGCACCTCGGTGCCGCCCGCGATGCCCCTGGAAGGTCCCCTCGTGGACACCTTCGGTCGCGTGGCCGACGACCTGCGGATCTCCGTTACCGACCGGTGCAACTTCCGGTGCTCCTACTGCATGCCGGCCGAGGGGCTCGCGTGGCTCCCCAAGCACGAGATCCTCACGTTCGAGGAGCTCACACGCGTCCTCGGGATCTTCGTGCGCTTGGGCGTGCGCAGCCTGAAGGTCACGGGCGGCGAGCCGTTGGTTCGGGCCGACCTCCCCGTGCTGGTCCGGATGTTCCGAGAAGTCGGTCCTGACCTCGACATCTCGCTGACCACGAACGGCGTGCTCCTGGACCGGCTGGCGGCTCCCCTGGCAGAGGCAGGGATCGACCGCGCGACGATCTCGTGCGATTCGCTCCTGCGCCACCGGTTCGCCGAGATGACCAGACGCGACGCGCTGGACAAGGTGCTCGCCGGGATGAAAGCGGCCGAGACCGCCGGCCTCGTTCCCATCAAGGTCAACTGCGTGGTGATAGGTGGCATCAACGACGACGAGGTCGTCGAGTTCGCACGCTGGTCGCGCGAGACCGGGTACGAGGTTCGCTTCATCGAATATATGCCCTTGGACGCGCAGCATGCCTGGGAGCGCGAGAAGGTCGTGCCGGCGGCCCGGATCCTCGATGCGATCGACGCGGTACACCCGTTGGTGTCGGCGGGCCATGCCAACCAACCGGCGACGACGTTCGGTTTCGCCGACGGCGCGCCCGGACGGATCGGCGTCATCCCCTCGGTGACGGAACCGTTCTGCGACACCTGCAACCGACTCCGCCTGACGGCGGAGGGGATGTTCCGCAACTGCCTGTTCGCGTTGGGCGAGACCGATCTCCGCGCCCCGCTCCGCGGTGGTGCCTCCGACGAGGAGCTCGCGCTCCTGATCAGGCAGGGCATCTGGTCGAAGTGGTCGGGGCACCGGATCAACCATCCGGACTTCGTCCAGCCCGAGAGATCGATGTCGATGATCGGCGGCTGAGCGCCGCACGGATCCCCCGACCTCCTACCCTGGAGGATCCGAGAGATTCTCGATCCGGAGCCTCGGCACGTCGTCGCGTGGAAACCCCAGCACCTGGGCGTAGAAGGAGAGCTCCGCCTCCAACGCGCTCCGGGTCGACTCCGCCTTCCGGAACCCGTGCTGCTCGCCCTCGAAGAGGACGTAGGCGTACGGCAGGCCCTGCTCCCTGAGAGCCTTCACCATGATCTCCGCTTGGGCGGGCGGCACGACGCGATCCTCCGCCCCCTGCAGGAGCAGCATCGGGCACGAGATCCCGTCCGTGAAGTGGACCGGCGAGCGGGACCGGTACCGCTCGGCCTCTTCCGGATAGGGCCCCACGAGCGAGAAGAGGTAGCGCGACTCGAACTTGTGGGTGCCGCCGCCGACGAACGCCTCGAGGTCCGCCAGTCCGAAGTAGCTGGTGCCCGCAGCGAACCCGTCGTGCATCGTGAGCGCGCAGAGGGTCGTGTAGCCGCCGGCGCTTCCCCCGGTGATCAGGAGGCGGTCCCCGTCGACGTCTCCCTGCGCTGCCAGCCATCGCGCGGCGCTGATGCAGTCGGCGGTGTCGACGATGCCCCAGTTGCCGTTCAGGCGTTGTCGGTATTCCCGTCCGAACCCGGTGCTTCCGCCGTAGTTCACGTCCACGACGGCGAACCCCCGGCTCGTCCAGAACTGCATCTCGAGGTCGAAGCCGGGCGTGGCCTCGGCCGTCGGTCCGCCGTGACTCTTCACGATGAGCGGCGGGGCTTCGCCGTCCGGGCCGGTCGCATCCGCGCTGCGAGGCGGGTAGAAGTGCGCGAACGCGGTCACGCCTCCCTCCGTCGGGAACTCGATCTGCCGTGGGGTCGAGAAGGAGCGCTCGTCGACGTCGACCGTCGATGACGACCTGAGCACGTCGACCGAGCGGGCGGTGACATCCAGGAGCACCACCTCGTCGGGGATCGACGGGCCGCCGCCGACGAACGCCACACGGTCCCCCTCGACATGCAGGTCCGGCCACATCGCGGAGTAGGGGACGTCCAGATCGATGAGCTCGCGCGACTCCGGATCCAGGATCGCCAGGTGCTGGACACCGTCGCGCTCCCAGAGACACACGATCCGCCCGTCCTCGAGGAATCCGTACGAGGACATCCCGAAGAGCCACTGCGGCCAGCCGAATTCCGCTTCTGCCGGATGAAGCGGCTCCACGCGACCGTCCCGCTGCCGGTAGAGGTTCCACCAGCCGGTTCGGTCGGAGACGAAGTGCAGGCCGCCGGCCGGGCTCCACGAGGGCTGGAAGATCGACTCCTCGCCTGCCCGGCCGGCGACCCCCCGCCCGTTGCGGAGCGTGTGGTCATCGGCGAGCTCGGCAGCGAACACCTCGCAACCGTCCCAGGGCATCCATGGGAGATCCCATTCGAGCCAGCTGATCATCGACCCGTCGGCCGAGAACCGTGGCGTGGAGTAGAAGTCGCGACCCGAGCGGATCGTCACGGGCTCGGTCGACCCGTCGAGAGGGATCGCCGCGAGCTCGTTCGTGACGCCGGACGGATCGTCGGGATCGGGGTGCCGTTCCCGGACGTAGATCAGCCCTCGTCCGTCCGGCGTGACCCGCCCATCCGCGTATCGATCCCGGCCTCCCGACTCCGGCGTGATCGGCACCGGATCGGCACCGGGCTCTTGGCGATAGAGCCGTTGGTCGGTGAAGTTGGAGAAGATCGCCGTGCCTCGGTGGATCAGGTAGGCACCTCCGCCGTACTCATGGACCGTGGTGCGGACATTGAACCCGAGCGGGGTCACCTCGATCGGCTCGGAGAACGGCGCCACGCGCATCACCAGCGATCGACCGCCCTCTGCCGGCCTGCTCTCCCGCCAGTACACGGAGCCGTCCTCGAGCCACGGCTCCGAGAGCGAGACGCCGCCGACCGACACCATCTCGGCGCTGATCGGGGATCCCCAGGTGCCGTACGGGGCCACCCGGCTCACGCCGGGCGCCTCGCGACGACGACCCTCGTGAGCGGGATCGGCCCTCCCTTGGTGCTGCGCATGTCTCGGAAGCCCTCCCCTCCGAGCACCCGCTTCACGTGCGTGACCCGGTCGGGGCTCACCTCCATCAACAGCCACCCGTTGCGGGAAAGCCAGTCGGGCGCCTCCCGAGCGGTGCGGCCGATGAGCCCCAACCCGTCGCGGCTTCGGTCCGTCAGGGTGTGCTCCGGTTCCCAGCCGCGGATCTCCTCCGGCAGGTCCTTGAGCTCGCGCATCGGCACGTACGGCGGGTGCACCGTGACGACGTCTACTGTGCCCGCGAGCGATCCGGGAAGGCCGCCGAACAGATCCCCCGTGAGGAACCGCGCTCGCAGACCGAGGCGCTTCGCGTTCGTCCGGGCGAGCCTGACCGCGTCCGCGGACAGGTCCGTGCCGACCACGGTCGCGTCGGGCACCTCGTTCGCGACCGCCAGCGCGATGGTGCCGGCCCCGGTCGCCAGATCGACGTGCACGGGCCGAGGACGCCCGCGCAGCCGGCGGGTCGCTTGGGTCACCAGGTTCTCGGAGGAGTCCCGCGGCACGAACACACCGGGCCGAGCGAGCAGGTCGAGCCCTCGGAACTCGGCGTAGCCCTTGATGAACGGGATCGGCTCGCCCGTCGCACGGCGACGGACGAGGCGATCGAACGTTCGCTGATGGGCGGCCGACACGTCCTCCTTCGGATCCGGCTTCTCACCGAGGACATGCCAGAGCAGGTCCTCTGCCTCGATCCGCTCGCGTCCCCGTTGCCAGTGGTCGATCGCGGGCGAGGCCTTGAGGACCTTGACCGCGTCGTCCAGGACCTTCCGTGCCTTCAACGTCGGGCATCCTATCGAGTGGCGCTCGCTACACTCGGCTCATGCCGCAGACGCCGCCCGCTCCAGACCGGAAGACGGCGAAACCTCGCCGTCCCCGCGCCAAGAAGACCCTCAACTCCGGGGAGGACGTCCGGCTCACCGGTGATCGGCTGGTCGTGCAGCTGCCGGAGAACGGGGAGCGCACGTCCGCGAGCGGCCTCTTGATCCCTGCGACCGCAGCGCCCGCCCCGAGGCGCCTGGCCTGGGCGGACGTGAGGCTGATCGGCCCCGATGTACGAGTGGCCAAGCAAGGGGATCGTGTGCTCTTCCTCCCGTCATCGGGCCTCGAGGTGGATCTGGACGGTCAGGATCTGGTGCTGCTGCGCGAGCGGGACGTCCAGGCGGTTTCGTCCCCGCCCGCGGGCGGCACGCGCGCCGACCGGACGCCGGGCCAGTACCTCTAGTCGGAGACGAAGCTCAGGCGCACCCGCCGAACGTCGTTCTCGCGGTTCGGATCGATCAGGACCACGGACTGCCACGTCCCGAGCAGGAGGCGCCCGTCCTCGACGGGCAACGTGAGCGAGGGGGCGACGAGCACGGGCAAGAGGTGATCCCCGCCATGGCCGATCGAGCCGTGACGATGCGTGTAGCGGTCGTCTCGCGGCAGCAGCCGATCCAGGAGCTCCTCCAGATCGCCGTCGGAGCCGCTGCCCGTCTCCATCAACGCCAGGCCCGCGGTGGCGTGCGGCAGGAACACATGCAGCAACCCACCGGCCGCCGCCTCCGCCGCGAACGCCCGGACGCGCTCAGTCAGGTCCACCACCCGGCGGCCACGCGTGTCGACCTCGAACTCGACGGTTCTCATCCCGGTTGACGGTAATACACCGCTCATCCGCCGATCGAGGCGACGCCCGGAGTGTCGAAAGCTGCACTCTAGGACGTTAGTGCGGTAATGCTGTAATCTTCCTTTCACACTCACGGGAGGCCTCCATGGAAGAACTCGGCGGTTGGTTCGCAGCTCGTATCCCGGCGGAGTGGTTCGTGGGAGCGCCCACGGTGACCGCCGACCCCGAGGAGATCATGGTGGTGGGAGCCCTCTCCGAACCCGAGCTCCCCGCCGACGCCGGTCCAGAGGCACGGGAGGCGGCGCTCACCGCCCGGATCTCAGGCTTCCGGGAGGACACGCGCGGCAAGCGGATGCGTATCGCGGACGAGGCCCAGCGACGGTTCGGCAGGAAGGTCAGTTGGGGGGCTGCTTGCGGGGACCTCACGGCCTCGTTCACGACCCTGTCCGTCCCCGCGATGACGCGTCTCCGGCTGGATGAACGTCGCGTGCTGGACACCCTGATCGAGGCGGGTGTGGCGAGGAGCCGGAGCCACGCCCTCGCCTGGTGCATCCGGCTCGTGGCCGAGCGTCAGGAAGATTGGTTGAAGGACCTCCGAGAGGCACTGAGGAAGGTGCAGGCGGTGCGCGGGGAGGGGCCCGCCGACTAGCCTCGACCCGATGCTCAAGTTCGGCGTGCCGGGGGCCGACGTTGAAAGTATGGCCAGATGGGGAGACAGGCTTCGCCGTCGCCTGACTTCCGTCGTCCTGCTCACCCTTACTGTCACCCTCCTGCAGTCGCTGTGGTCGAGCTCCGTACTGGCCACGCCGCCGGCGTGGACCGAAGGCGAACACGGCAGCGGTCCCGCCCCGTTCCCGGCTGGGGCCTCCCGGGCCGAGCAGGTTCGGATCCCCTCGAACACCTGGGCCGACCTGGGATCGGACGACACATGGGCGAGGCCCGCGATCAACCACGTCGCCGGTACGTACGACTGGATGCGCGACTTCGCGCCGGACCGCGACGGCAACTGGGTCTTCCAGCCCGACAGATTCGAGACGCGGAAACGGTGGGCGCGAGCGATGGTGCGCGCCTTCGAGCCTGATGCCCGGCCCGATCCCGCGGTCACGTTCACCGATCTCGAGCCGACCGATCGGTTCTATCGATGGGCGGCCATCGCGGTGCAGCGAGGTTGGATGACCCGGCAGGCTGCAGGGACATTCGGGCCGGACAAACCGGTGACCACTCGCGAAGTCCACCGCTCGCTCGTTCGAGCGCTCGGCATGGGACCGACGGCCGCCGCACTCGACCAACTCGCGACGACCGACGGCTACGCGTTCGACACACCCCGATACTTCGGCGTCAACCTCCTTGCGATGCGCCTCGGTCTTCGCTTCAACAACAAGTCCGACGAGTCGCAAGACGTGACGCCGAACACGAGGCTGCGGCGCAAGCAGGCCGCCTGGTCCCTGTACCGGGCGACGACGCTGGATGATTGGGTCGTCCCCTACCTCGTGGACCAGTACGCCGGGATGGTCTTGCCCAAGATGGGTCCGAGCCGCCGCTCGATCGTCGACTGGGGCGTCCGTTACGTCGGTTTCCCTTACATCTGGGCGGGCGAATGGGGATTCAACTCAACATCCCCGGCCGCGTTCGGCAGCCAGCCGGGTCCGGGGTTCGACTGCTCAGGTATCTCCTGGTGGGCCCTGCGAGCCGATGACGGCGTTTACTGGGAGATCTCGCCGCCCCGTCCGCACGAAGGCTGGGCGCTCCCGCAGCGGTCGTCCGCGGAGATGTCCCGGGTGACGAAGACCAGGCTCCGCTACGCCGATCTGCGTCCCGGGGACCTGATGTTCTACGACGGCGACGGGGACGGAACCGTCGACCACGTCGACGTCTACGTCGGGGCAGGATGGGCGCTCGACTCTTCGAGCAGCATCGGTGGCGTCACGCTCATGTGGGTCCAGACCGGCTGGTACCGGGAGCACTTCGTGCACGGCCGGCGGGTGCTGCCGAGCTCCTAGCCGCCGTCGATCGCTCGCTGCAGGATCGCCTTCTCCTCGTCGGTCAACGGACGGCTTCGACCCGTCTCGGGGTCTCGCGCCACGATCACGGACTCGGATTCCGCGGACAGCTTCCGCCCGGCGGCGAACACTCGCTCCGAGGTGCGCACGCTCGAGGTGCCGAACCCCGTGACCCGGCACTCCACGACCACCTCCCGGTCGTCCTGGTTCAGCTCGCTCCGGTAGTCGATCGCCACGCGTGCGATCACGAAGTCCCACGACCGGTCGCCGAAGAGAGACCCGACCAGGCGATCACGCGCCTCCTCGAGGTAGTTCAGGAACACGGCGTTGTTGACGTGGCCGTAGGCGTCCACATCACGCCAGCGGATCGGGATGGTCACCTCTGCCGTCACGGCCGTCACGGCCGTCACGGTACCGGGAACGCGCGACGAACCACGGCAGGTGACGCGAAGGGGAAGGGGGGCAGGCCCCTTCGGATCTTCGTGAGGCGAGTTCCCTAGAAGTCCATGTCGCCCCCGCCGGGCATGGCGGGAGCGGCCTTCTCCTTCTCGGGCTTCTCGGCGACCACGGCTTCCGTGGTCAGGAACAGCGCCGCGATGCTGGCGGCGTTCTGGAGTGCCGAGCGCGTCACCTTCGCGGGATCGACGACGCCGAACTTGAACATGTCGCCGTACTCGCCGTTGGCCGCGTTCAGCCCCTGACCGGGATCCATCGAACGGACCTTCTCGATGACGACGCCGCCCTCGAGGCCGGCGTTGTGGGCGATCTGCTTCACAGGCTCCTCCAGCGCGCGCCGGACGATCGTCGCTCCGGTGAGCTCATCGCCCTCGAGGTCGACCTTGTCCAGTGCGCTCTGAGCGTTCAGGAGCGCGACGCCGCCGCCGGCGACGATGCCCTCCTCGACCGCAGCCTTGGTGGACTGCACCGCATCTTCGATGCGGTGCTTCTTCTCCTTGAGCTCGACCTCGGTGGCCGCGCCGACCTTGATCACCGCGACGCCGCCGGAGAGCTTCGCCAGCCGCTCCTGCAGCTTCTCTCGGTCGTAGTCGGAGTCCGTCTTCTCGATCTCGGACTTGATCTGGTTGATCCGGCCCTTGATGTCCTCGTCCTTGCCGGCGCCCTCGACGATCGTCGTCTCGTCCTTGGTGACCACGACCTTGCGGGCCTGTCCCATCAGATCGAGCGTGACGTTCTCGAGCTTCAGGCCGACCTCCTCGGAGATCACCTGGCCTCCGGTGAGGATCGAGATGTCCTGCAGCATCGCCTTGCGGCGATCGCCGAACCCGGGCGCCTTGACGGCGACCGACTTGAACGTGCCCCGGATCTTGTTGACCACGAGGGTCGCGAGGGCCTCTCCCTCCACGTCCTCGGCGATCACGACGATCGGCTTGCCCGTCTGCATCACCTTCTCGAGAAGCGGCAGCAGATCCTTCACCGCTGAGATCTTCGAGTTGGCGATCAAGATGTACGGCTCCTCGAGCACCGCCTCCATCCGCTCGGGATCGGTGATGAAGTACGGCGAGATATAGCCCTTGTCGAAGCGCATGCCCTCGGTGAACTCGAGTTCCATGCCGAAGGTGTTGGACTCCTCGACGGTGATGACGCCGTCCTTGCCCACCTTGTCGACCGCCTCGGCGATCTTCTCGCCGATCTCGGGGTCGGCCGCGGAGATCGCACCGACGTGGGCGATGTCGTCCTTGGAGTCGACCTCCTTGGCGGAGTTCTTGATCGCCTCGACGGCGAGCTCGACCGCCTTCTCGATGCCGCGCTTGATGGACATCGGGTTGGCGCCGGCCGCCACGTTGCGCAGCCCTTCCTTCACGATCGCCTGTGCGAGCACCGTCGCCGTGGTGGTGCCGTCGCCGGCGACGTCGTCGGTATTCTTGGCGACCTCCTTGACGAGCTCAGCCCCGATCTTCTCCATGGGGTCCTCGAGCTCGATCTCCTTGGCGATGGAGACCCCGTCGTTGGTGATCGTGGGGGCGCCCCACTTCTTCTCGAGCACGACGTTGCGGCCCTTCGGGCCGAGCGTGATCTTCACGGCGTTCGCCAGTTGGTCCATGCCTCGTTCGAGCGCGCGCCGCGCGTCCTCGTCGAAGCTGATGAGTTTGGGAGCCATCCGCTCGTGACCTCCTTCGTTCTCGCGGGTTCGTTCCTTGGCTTCTCTGGGGCTTCTCTGGGGCTTCTCTCGGGGCTTCGATCCGCTTGGGCGTCCCTGGCGCTTCTCAGGCTGGGGTTCCGACTGCTAGCACTCGAGACACCCGAGTGCTAACGATTCTATGGGCCGCCCAAGGCGAGTGGCAAATGGCCCGCTCAAGTGCCCATCGGCCGTCTGAGGCCTCCGCCGGTCCCTCTGCCCCTCGGATGCTTATCCTCTGCGCCGATGAGCGACCGGCCGGATTGGACCCTCCGATTCACCCATCCGACGATCGAGGAGATCGCCTGGTCGCCTCAGAAGCCGGACCACCTGGCGGCGGTGACCACCGAGGACGGCAGCACCCAAGCCTGGTCTTGGGATCTGCGGTCGAACGAGCGGCGCCGCGTCTCCCATGGGGGTATCGGCGCGGAGGAAGCGCACATCGTCCCCGATGGGTCGGGCGTCGTGTGGTGGTACGACGAGGTCGGGGACGAACGTGGGCGGGGGATGGTGTCGCCGTTCGAGGGCGGCGACGCGCGACCGCTCTTCCGAGGCTTCCACGACGGATGGATGATGGGCCTCTCCCTGATCGACGGTGGCGTCGCGGCCGGGCTCGCGACGGATGAGGACTATCGGGTCTTCGTGTCCGTCGGTGCCGAACCCGCGCGCGAGCTCTACCGGAACCCGGGGCCTGCCGGGGTGGGAAGCGAGTGGCCACAGGGCGGCGGCGGCCTGTCGCCCGACGGCGCCCTCGTCTGCATCCATCACTCCGAGCACGGCGACATCGACCGGCAAGCCCTCAGGGTCCTGGACAGCCGATCCGGCGAGACCGCGGGCGACCAGGTCGAACCAGAGCTGCGGATGGAGGCGATCGCCTGGTCGCCCGCGCGGGGTGCTCGCCGCCTCCTCTTCACGCAGGAGCGCGCAGGGATCGAACGGCCGGCGGTCTGGGACCTCGACACGCGGGAGCGCGTGGACCTGGCGATGGATGAGGTGGAGGGTCCCGTGATCCCCCTGGGATGGACACCCGATGGCGCTCGTCTCCTCGTGCACCACGACCCCGGCGGAGGCGTCAATCGGCTCCTCACGGTGGATCCCGCATCGGGAACGTTCGAAGAGGCGGCGGTCCTCGAAGGAACGATCCACCGAGCGGGGTTCCGGCCCGACGGCGACCTCTGGCTCCGGGGAGACTCGAGCGTCGAGCCACCTTCGGTTCGGGCCGCCGGTGGCGGCGATGTGCTTCAGCTGCCGATCGATCCCCCCCCGCCCGGCACGCGGAGTCGCTGGCTCTCGTGGAGCAACCCCTCCGGCGAGATCATCAGCGGGTTCCTGACATCGCCCGAGGGACCCGGCCCGTTCCCGACGATCGCATCCATCCATGGCGGTCCCGAGTGGCACCACACCGACCTCTGGGACCCGGCGTTGCAGGCGTTCGTCGACGAGGGGTTCGCGGTCCTCCAGGTCAACTACCGCGGATCCACCGGACGTGGCAAGGCGTTCCGCGAGGAGCTCAAGGGGAACATCGGCTTCCCGGAGACCGAGGACATCGTGGCGGGAGTCGACCATCTCGTGGAGGCGCGCATCGCAGATCCGCGGGCGCTGTTCCTCGAAGGCTGGTCATGGGGCGGGTACCTGACGACTCTGATCGCCGGTCTGCATCCGGATCGGTGGCGTGCGGGCTGCGCAGGGATCCCGGTCGGGGACTACGTGGCGGCGCACTACGAGAGCGCTCCCACGATGCGGGCATGGGACCTCGCGACCATGGGAGGCTCGCCGATGGACCTTCCCGAGCTCTACCGAGAGCGGAACCCGATGACCTACGTGGACCGCGTGAAGGCGCCGTTGCTGCTGATCGCCGGGGAGCACGACAGCCGGTGTCCGCTCGGCCAGGTGATGGTCTATGCCCACGCGCTCCGAGCGCGTGCACACGAGGTGGAGGTGCACCTCTACGGAGGCGGACACCACGCGCTCGAGGTGGAGGAGCAGATCGCCCACACCCGGATGACCATCGACTTCTTCAAGCGGCACCTCACGAGCTGACCCGCGGGGGCTGCCTACGAGTCCTCGACCGCCGCGCTGTCTGACATATCCCGGATCTGCTCGACGATCTCGGCGTTGGCGAGCGTCGTGACGTCGCCGAGCGCCCGTCCGTGTGCCACGTCGCGGAGGAGCCGCCTCATGATCTTGCCCGACCGGGTCTTCGGCAGGTCGGTCGTGAAGATGATGCCGTGGGGTCGGGCGATCTTCCCGATCTTCGCCGCCACGTGCTCCCGGAGCTCCTCCGCCATCGCGTCGTCCCCTTCGTATTGGGACTTCAGCGTGACGAAGGCGACGATAGCCTCACCGACCCGGTCGTCGGGCTTGGACACGACCGCGGACTCGGCGACCTTGTCGTTGTCGACGAGAGCCGATTCGATCTCGAAGGTCGAGAGGCGGTGGCCGGCGACGTTCATCACGTCGTCGATCCGTCCCAGGAGCCAGAAGTACCCGTCCTCGTCGCGCTTCGCGCCGTCGCCGGCGACATAGACCTCGGGTCCGTATCGAGAGAAGTAGGTCTGGACGTACCGGTCGCGATCTCCCCAGATGGTCCGGGAGATCCCGGGCCACGGCCGGGTGAGCACCAGGTAGCCGCCGCCGCCGAGCGGCACGCTGTGGCCCTCGTCGTCGAAGATGTCCGCCTGGATGCCGGGGAACGGCACGGTGGCGGAACCGGGCTTGAGGACGGTGATGCCGGGGAGCGGCGAGATGAGGATCGCACCCGTCTCGGTCTGCCACCAGGTGTCGACGACGGGAGCACGCTCGCCACCGATCACTTTCCCGTACCAGACCCACGCCTCCGGGTTGATCGGCTCGCCCACCGACCCGAGGAGTCGGAGCGAGGAGAGGTCGTGCTTCTCCGGGAACTCCGTCCCCCACCGCATGAACGCTCGGATCGCCGTCGGCGCCGTATAGAGGATCGTCGCGCCGTAGGTCTCGACGATCGACCACCAACGATCCTTGTCGGGCCAGTCCGGCGCGCCTTCGTACATGATCCCGGTCGTGTGGTTCGCGAGCGGCCCGTACACGATGTAGCTGTGGCCGGTGACCCACCCGCAGTCGGCGGCGCACCAGAAGACGTCGTCGTCGTGGATGTCGAAGATCAGGCGGTGCGTCGCCGCGACCTGGGTGAGATACCCCCCGGTGGTGTGCACGATGCCCTTCGGCTTACCGGTGGTGCCGCTCGTGTAGAGCAGATACAGGATGTCCTCCGCGTCCATGTCCTCGGGCGGACACTCCGTCGACTGGTCCGCGACCAGGTCGTGGTACCAGATGTCCCGGCCCTGCGCGAACGCGTGGTCGTTCCCGCAACGCCGCAACGTGATGACGTGTTCGATGCTCGGGCAATCCTTCACGGCCTCGTCCGCATTCGCCTTCAACGGCACCACCTGACCTCGGCGCCACGCGCCGTCCGCCGTGATCAGCACCTTCGCCTCCGCATCGTTGATGCGGTCGCGGAGCGAGTCGGCGCTGAACCCGCCGAACACCACCGAGTGCGGGGCACCGATCCGGGCGCAGGCGAGCATCGCGATCGGCAGTTCCGGCACCATGCCGAGATAGATGTTCACTCGATCGCCCTTGCCTACGCCGAGCGATCGGAGTGCGTTGGCCAGCCGGGAGACCTCGTCGAGGAGCTCACGGTAGGTGATCGTCCGCGTGTCCCCCGGCTCGCCCTCCCAGTGGTACGCGACCTTGTCGCCGCCCCCGGCTTCCACGTGGCGGTCCAGGCAGTTCACGGAGGCGTTCAGCGTCCCTCCCACGAACCACTTCACGAAGGGAGGCGTCCACTCCATCACGGTGTCCCAGCGACGGTTCCAGTCGAGCCGTGCCGCCTGCTCGGCCCAGAACGCCTCCGGGTCCTCTGCGGCGCGGCTATATATGGCGGGGTCCGAGATGACGGCCTTCTCGACGAAGCTCGGCGGCGGCGGGAAGACCCGCTTCTCCTCCAGGAGCGCGTCGATGTGCTGTTGAGGCTCGCTCACGCCTGGTCCCCCCTCTCGGTCTCTCGGCCCCTTCCAGGGGGGTCGGAGCCCAATCGTACGGGAGGGCCTGTGTGACGCGCGAGCCTGTGGGTGCTTGCATACGTGAGAGGACAGAGCCACCATCGTGCTCGGAACCGCCCATCGAGGCGGCTTCGGAGCACGATGGGGGAAGGGAGGACAAGTGGCTCAGTACGAGGCGTATTGCGTGAAGTGCAAGGCGAAGCGTCAGTTCGAGGGGACGGTCGTCACCCTCAAGAACGGGCGGAACGCCGCATCGGGGACGTGCCCTGTGTGCGGCACCAAGGTCATGCGGATCTTGGGCAAGGCAGACGTAGCGGCGTCCTAGGGACGAGACAGCAGCTGCTCGGGGCTGACCAGCACGCGTCCCGGCGTCATCCGGCGGTGGCGGGCCGAGAGGTCCGCCACCGTCGTCTCGGCGAACAC
>JBPCPX010000134.1:0-9078 GCA_050998695.1 Actinomycetota bacterium | reverse complement strand
TGCCGCTCGTCGTCCCCGAGGTGAACCCGGAGGCCCTCGAGGGGGCGCCGAAGATCATCGCGGTTCCCAACTGCACGACGATCGTCGCGATGATGGCGCTCGCTCCGCTGCATCGCGCGGCCGGTCTTCGCTCGCTGGTGCTCTCGTCTTATCAGGCCGTGTCGGGTGCGGGGCGTGACGGAACGCACGAGCTCGCCGAGCAGATCGCGAAGCTCCACGACCAGGTCGAGGAGCTCGGTCATCCTGACTTCGACGCGCTCCCAACGGGCGATGTCTTCGGCAAGACGATGGCGTTCAACGTCCTCCCGAAGATCGACGCGTTCGCAGAGGACGGGTCCACAGGCGAGGAGGTCAAGACGATCCAGGAGTCGAGGAAGATCCTCGGCATCTCCGATCTGGATGTCGCGGCGACCTGCGTGCGCGTCCCGGTGCCGGTGGGTCACTCCGTGTCGTTGCTGGCGCGGTTCTCGCGCGCGATCGCCCCTGGGGAGGCGCGTGCGCTGCTCGAGGACGTCGCGGGTGTGGAGCTGCGCGACGACCCGGAGAACGGTGTGTATCCATCGCCGCTCGAGGCTGCGGGGCGCGACGAGGTGCTGGTCGGGCGCATCCGGCAGGCACCGGGGCATGATGACTCGCTGCTCCTGTTCGCGTGTGGTGACAACCTCCGGAAGGGTGCCGCACTCAACGGGATCCAGATCGCGGAACGCCTCTTCACATAGGGATGTGACCCGCTACAGCGGACCCAGGGGCGTGAGGCCACATCTCGGACATCCGCTGGCGTAGCGGGCGGTCGCCTCCTCGAGGTCGACACCGAGGCGATTGGCCAGGGACGCGACCCAGCCCAAGACGTCGCCAAACTCGTGGATGAGATTCGGTTGATCACCCTTCCTGATGGCTCGAGCGAGCTCGCCGACCTCCTCGGTCAACCAGCGGAAGGTGGCGTCCGTGCCTCTGGCGGCGTCTCGATCCCAGTGCAACGGAGTGCATCCTGGCTTGCAAGGCTTGCAGTCCCACCCCCCCGAGTGTAGCGAGCCTTCCGGCCCGTCAGATCGACCAGACGGGCTGAGACTCGCGCTTGCCGCGCTTGTCCTCGTACATCCCCTCGTCCGCGGCGTCGATCAGCTCCTCGAGGGTCACGGATCGGCCCGGTGGGAGCGATGAGAGGCCAATCGAGAGCGAGACCCGGAACTCGCGGCCGGGACGCGCGTTGTGTGCGTCCGCCGTCTGGCGGAGCCGCTGCACCGCGCGTGCGGGCTCGAGCTCAGGGTCACCGAGCAGGAGGACGCAGAACTCGTCTCCTCCGATGCGTCCCGCGAGGTCCGAGACCCGGATGGTTTCGCGGATGACGTCTGCCGCCTCTTTCAGCAACTGGTCGCCCGCCGAGTGACCCAGCCGGTCGTTCACGTTCTTGAGCCCGTCGACGTCGACGAAGAGCAGCGCGACGGCCACGCGTGTCCGTGCAGCCACAAGGAGCTGGTGCTCTCCCAATGCGAAGAAGCCGCGCCGGTTCGCCAGCCTGGTGAGCTCGTCGACGGTCGCCAGTTGACGGAGCTCCTCTTGGAGCTCGTTGAGGTGCGATCCGGTACGGACGAGAGCCCGCGAGAGCGATCCCAACTCATCCTGAGACGAGTCCGGATCGTCGAGCGGTCTCCCTTCGTCCAGCCGCTTCGCGTTGTGACGGATCTTGCCGACCCGCCTGACGATGCCCGCGGTGAACCCGACCATCAGGATCATCGCCGCAACAACGGCCGCGGGCATCGCCACGGCCTGGATCAGGAACGAACGCTCGAAGGACGCATCTCGCGCCTCGATCTGTTCGGCGACGAGCTCGTCGGCTGTCAACCGTAACTGCTCGGTCAGCCCTCGAAGGGCGTCGGAGATCGTCTGCCCGTGCAGGAGCAAGTGAACGAGTCGGTCCTGGTCGTCGGGCGTTCCCGTGGCGCCGGCGCGCAGGGTGGACCTGAAGGTCTCCACCCGCTCGTCGACCAGCTCGTGGAGCCGCTGGAGCCGCTTCCTCTGAAGCTCGTCCTCGAGGGGAAAGCCGAGCGTCGCCAGATCGCGCTGCAGCTCGGTCACCGCCTCTTCGTAGTCCGTTCGCATCGCCGCTCGCTCGGTCAGCAGGAATCCACGGACGCTGGACTCGGCAACGCCCAGGTGGTTCTGCATTTCCGCGAGCGATCGCCGAACCGCGTTCGCGTGGTCCACTTCCGCATTCGCGCGCGACTCCGCCCGCTGCGCCGACACCGAGTACACGACGGCGAAGATCAGGACGACCACGGGGATGGTCGACATCGCAAGCATCTTCGAACGAAGGGACACGACTGGTTCTCCTCTGAGAAGCCCGGCATCTTGGCTTCGACGCTGAAGAAGGGTCCCTTGAATCCAGGGGTTGTCTACCGTCCGGTAGAGGCCGATAATCTCCCGGATGGTAGAGAAGCAAAAGCCGAAGGCGAAGGGAAGGCGCCCGAAGGCGGAGTCGATCGTGGACCGGCTCGCCGGCAAGCGCGTGTTCCTCACGGGAGTCACCGGCTTCCTGGGCCAGGTGATCCTCGAGCGCCTCCTCGCGGACTTCCCCGAGACGAGGATCGTGCTCCTCGTCCGGTCGCAAACCGGTGCCTCCTCGGTCGAGCGCGTTCATTACCTGACGCGCAAGCCGTCGTTCGACGCGCTGCGCGCGTCCCTCGGATCCGACGACGCGCTCTTGCAACTCCTCGACGAGAGGGTCGAGGTCGTTGACGGCGATTTCTCACGAGCGCAGCCGGAGCTGCCCGGCGACATCGACGTCGTGATCCACTCCGCGGCCACGGTCGCGTTCGATCCACCGATCGACGAAGGCTTCCAGACGAACCTGCTCGGAGCGATGAACCTCTACCGTGGCGTGCTCGCCGGCGGATCACGACCGGCGCTCGTTCACGTCTCGACCGCGTATGTAGCCGGGGTGCAGAAGGGTGTGATCCCCGAACGCACCCTTGATCACCGCGTCGACTGGCGACTGGAAGCCGACATGGCTCTCCAGTCACGCCGCGAGGTCGAAGCGGCGTCCAGGAAGCCCGAGCTCCTCGAGCGCTTCCTGGAGGACGCATCGAAGGAGCACTCGCGCGCCGGTCCCACCACGGTCGCCGACGACGCCGAGCAACGTCGGAAGGAGTGGATGACCAAGCGGCTCGTCGAGTACGGGCGTCAGCGCGCCCGGTCCCTCGGCTGGCCGGACGTGTACACGTTCACGAAGGCGATGGGCGAGCGCGCGGTGGAGGAGCTCGCGGCCGCCGAGCAGCTTCCGCTGTCGATCGTGCGGCCTTCGATCATCGAGTCCGCGCTCTTGCACCCTGCGCCGGGGTGGATCGACGGATTCAAGATGGCCGACCCGATCATCCGGTCGTACGGGCTCGGACAGATCCCCGAATTCCCCGGCATCCCGGAGGGGATCGTGGACATCATCCCCGTGGACTTCGTCGTGAACGCGATCCTCGCCGTGGCGGCTACTCCGCCACCTCCCGGCGAGCCGGCGCACTACCACGTCTCATCGGGCGATCGGAACCCGCTGCAGTTCCACCAGCTGTACACGCTCGTCCGGGAGTATTTCGAGGCGCACCCGCTGCCCGAGCGGGGTCGAGGCCAGCACAAGGTTCCCGAATGGACCTTCCCTGGCAACGTCACCGTCGAGAGGATGCTCCGTCGAGCCGAACGGTTCACCGACGTCGCAGAGAGAGTCGTCACGCACCTTCCCAAGTCCAAGGCCATGCGCGATGCCGTGGGTCGGGTGGATCGTGACAAGGCACGGGTGGACTTCGTGAAGCGCTATTCCGACCTCTACGGCGCCTACACCGAGGCCGAGGTGATCTACACGGACGACGTGGCGATGGCGCTCTACGCGAGCCTGTCCGAAGAGGATCGTGCCCGGTTCCCGTTCGACGCGGCGACGATCGACTGGAAACACTACCTGCAGGACGTCCATTCACCGGCGGTGACGCAGTCGCTTCGCGAGCTGGCCCGCAAGGATCGGGTGCGCCCGAGCGTCAAGATCCGTGAGCGCGAGGACCCGGTGTTGGCCGTCTTCGACATGGAGGGGACGATCATCTCCTCCAACGTCGTCGAGTCCTACGTCTGGGCGAGGATGGCGGACCTCGAGCCTGATGAGTGGCCCGGCGAGCTGGTCGGGGTCTTCGGGCGGATCCCGCGCTATCTGGCGATCGACCGCCGTGATCGCGGAGACTTCCTCCGCACGTTCTTCCGCCGGTACGAGGGTGCCTCCGTAGAAGGTCTCGATCGCCTGATCGATCGGCACGTGGGTGAGTTCATGCTCGAGAAGGCGAGCCCCGGAGCGATCCGCCGGATCCGGGAGCATCGCGCCGCCGGGCACCGGACGCTGCTGCTCACCGCGGCCGCGAACGCGTTCCTCCGGCCGCTCGACCCGCTGTTCGACGTCGTGATCGGCGCGGAGCTGCAGGTCGACGAGGAAGGGCGGTACACCGGGTTCATGTCCAGCCCGCCGCTGGTCGGTGAGGCGCGCGCGGCGTGGCTCCGCCGCTACGCCTCGACGGAGCGCGTCGATCTCAAGCTGTCCTACGCGTACGCGGACTCCTACTCCGATCTCCCGTTGCTTCGCGCGGTGGGCAATCCGGTAGCGGTCTCGCCCGACTCCCACCTCTATCGGTTCGCGCGCCGTCGCCGCTGGCCGATCGAGGAGTGGGGGATGTCGAAGGGCATGGCGCGCGTCCGTTTCCCGAAGCCGGCAAGGAGGTAGAGCCCGTGGCGTTGGCGCTCGAGTTCTACCGCTCCGCACCGAAGTATCTCGGCGCACGCACGCTGGGATCGAAGGCACCCGGACTCGTGACGGGGGGACTCGCCCCGCTCCGGCTCGTGACCCAGAAGGATCTTGAGCCGAAGCGCGAGGGGTGGGGCCGCGTGAAGCCACGGCTCTCCGGGATCTGCGGGAGCGACCTCTCCACGATCTCGGGGCGGTCCTCGTTCTACTTCTCGCCGCTCGTCTCTCTGCCGTTCGTGCCAGGCCACGAGGTGGTCGGCGAGCTCATCGATGACGTCGGCGACCTCACGGCCGGGCAACGGGTCGTGATCTCGAGCGTCCTCGGCTGCGCCGCCCGAGGTGAGGACCCGCCCTGCGAACATTGCGCGGCGGGCCATGTCGGACGCTGTGACCGCGTCACGGTCGGCCATCTGAAGCCCGGGCTCCAGACCGGCTACTGCACCGAGACGGGAGGCGGATGGAGCCGCCTCATGCTCGCGCACCGCTCGCAGCTCTGGCCGGTCCCCGATGCGATGAGCGACGAGACGGCTGTGCTGATCGAACCCTTCGCCTGCGCGATCCATGCGGCGTTCCGCGCCGAGATCCCGGCAGGAGGATCGGTGCACATCGTCGGCGCCGGTACGGTCGGCATCCTCACGTTGATCGCGATCAAGGCCTTCACGAAGGCCGATCACGTCGTCGTGGCCGCGAAGCACCAGCGGCAGAGAGCCGCGGCGACGATGGCCGGCGCCGACGACGTCGTGCGTCCGGAGCACGCGGTGAAAGCCGTCCGGCGTACCGATCATGCGGTGAAGCTCACGCCCGAGCGTGGGATGGAGTTCCTCCTCGGAGGCGTCGACGTGGCGATCGAGTGCACGGGATCGAGCGGCGCGCTCGATCTCGCTCTCAGGACGACGAAGGCGGGCGGACGTGTCGTCGTCTCCGGTATCCCCGGCGGCGCCGCCGATCTCACCCCTTTGTGGTTCCGCGAGCTCGAGCTGGCGGGTGCCTACACGTCGGGCGTCGAGGATCTCGGCAACGGCGTCATGCGACCCACGTTCGAGATGGCGATGGAGCTCGCCACCAACCTGCCCATGCTCGACCAGCTCGTCGGTGCGACCTATCCGCTCGACCGGTGGCGCGAGGCACTCGACCACGCGATGGCTGCCGGCAAGCTCGGCACGTTCAAGGTGGCGTTCGCGCCGCAGGACTGACAGGAGAGACGACCACATGCCAAGACCGGGATTCGTGTTGGAGGTGGATGAACGAACGCCCCCGCTCCTGATCCATGAGGGCGAAGGGTTCCGGCTGCAGAAGTTCCCGCTGGGCACGAGGGTCGTGTACCCGCCGGACGCCCTGCCCGGGATCCGAGACGTCAACGCCGCGATCCGACAGGCACTGCTCCATCCGACGGGCGACTCCCAGCCGCTCCCCGACCTGCTGAAGGCCGGGATGAAGCTCACGATCGCCGTGGACGACATCTCGATCCCCTTGCCACCGATGACCCGCCCCGACATCCGGCAGCGGATCCTCGAGCAGGTGATCGAGATGGCGGCGCGCAAGGGGGTCGAGGACCTGCAGATCGTCGTCGCCACCGCACTTCATCGTCGGATGACCGCCGACGAGATCCGCCGCATGGTGGGGGAGCGGGTGTTCCGTTCCTTCTGGCCCACGGATCTCTACAATTTCGACGGCGCGGACAAAGACGCGCTGACGTTCATCGGCACCACCGACAAGCACGAGGACGTCGAGATCTCGAAGCGCGCGGCGGAGTCGGACCTGCTCGTCTACATCAACGTGAACCTCGTGGCGATGGACGGCGGGCACAAATCGGTGGCGATCGGCCTCGCCGGCTACCGGTCGCTCAAGCATCACCACAACGTCGACACGATGATGCACTCGCGCTCCTACATGGATCCGAGGCCGGGGCACAGCGCGATCGCAGACTCCGCCACTCGGATGGGCCGGGAGATCGCCGCGAACGGCCTGAAGGTCTTCCAGATCGAGACCACGCTGAACGCGGAGACGTTCCCGAAGAACCTCGGCTTCCTGAACAAGAGGGAGTGGGAATGGTCCGCCTACGACCAGGGCCTCATGATGGCGGCCCGGAAAGCGAACCAGTTGGCGCCGCCCCGAGCGCGGCGAGAGTTCTACCGGCGGGTCGAAGCGCCCTACAAGCTCACCGGGATCAACGCCGGCGAGGTCGAGGCCGTTCACGAGCGCACCCTCGAGAACCTGCACCGGCAGCAACTGGTCGAGGTCCGGGGACAGACCGACGTGCTCGTGCTCGGACTGCCCTACATCAGCCCGTACAACGTGAACTCGATCATGAACCCCATCCTGGTGCACTGCCTGGGGCTCGGCTATCTCTTCAACATGTACCGGAACATGCCGATCGTGAAGCCGGGAGGCGTCGTGATCATGTACCACCCGGTCCCTTGGGAGTTCCATCAGATCCATCACCCGTCCTACATCGACTTCTTCGAGGAGGTACTGGCCGAGACGACGGACCCCTCCACGATCGAATCGAAGTACGAAGAGCGCTATGCCACCGATCCCTGGTACACACACCTGTACCGAACGTCGCACGCGTATCACGGCGTCCATCCCTTCTATATGTGGTACTGGGGAGCGCACGGACGTGATCACGCGGGCGACGTGATCTTCGTCGGAGGCGAGCCCAAGTCGGTCGCCCGCCTCGGCTATCGCGCCGCCGGCTCGTTCCGGGATGCCCTCGAGATGGCGAAGGACACCGTGGGATCCTCGCCATCGATCACGTACTTCCATGCCCCGCCGATCATGATCGCGGACGTGGTGTGAGGAGGCGGCGATGGGTGTGAAGGACGAGCTGAAGGTGATGGCCGAAGGCTTCCGCTGGGGCAGGCGTCCGCTGGTTCCTCGTTCCGCGGAGGAGCATGCGCAGCCGAAGGTGGACCGGGTCTTCCCCTCCGACTGGGCCCGGTCGGACGCTGGAGTCGCTGCGAGGCAGGTGCTTCTGAAGGGTGCGATGCACCCCCTCGTGCGGAACGAGCTCACCCTCCGAGTGTTCGGTCGAGACGATCTCGAAGGTGTCGACCCGCCGTTGATCTTCTATTCGAACCACTCGAGCCATCTGGACGCCACGCTGATCATGTGCACCCTGCCGGACTCGTGGCAGGCAAAGACCGCGGTGGGAGCGGCGCGCGACTACTTCTTCGACGTGTGGTGGCGACAGGCGTTCACCGCGCTCGTCTACGGCGCGTTCCCGATCGATCGCACCCGCGGTGCGAAGGGCGCCGTGGACAAGGCGCGCGAGCTCCTGGCCGAAGGGTGGAGCATCGTCGTCTTCCCCGAGGGCACGCGCTCGGCCGACGGCCACCTGCAACGGTTCCGTCACGGAGCCGCCAGGCTCGCGTTGGAGACCGGCGCCGGCCTCGCGCCGATCGCGATCGTCGGAGCGTTCCAGGCCATGCCGAAGGGACGGTTCTGGCCGCGTTCCGGAAGACCGCCCGTCACCGTCAGATACGGCGAGCCCTTCTGGCCATCCGAGGGACAGACGCATCAGGAGCTGTCACTGCGGATGACGCAGGCCGTGACGCAGCTGTTCCACGAGGAACGCACGACCTGGTGGGAAGCGCTGCATCGAGCGCAGCGCGGCGAGACCCCGTCGCTCGTCGGCCCCCAGGGCCCGGACTGGCTCAGGCGGTGGGAGGGGTCCCGCCCCGTCGGTCGCAAAGGTCCCGCCAAGGTCTGGGAGTAGGCCCGATGCCGAGAACCGGCGGTGCCGAACGGCGCACGACCCTCGTCGAGGAGGCGATCCGGCAGTTCGGGCGCGAGGGATACGGAGGTGCGAGCCTCGACGACATCGCCGGTGCCGTGGGCGTCCGCAAGCAGACCCTTCTCTATTACTTCGAGAGCAAGGATGCGCTCCTCGAGGCTTGCCTCCAGGCTGCCGGGATCCGGTTGGCGGAGGTGATCGCAGAGGCACTCGAGGGGAAACAGGGGTACTGGGGTCGGGCCGAAGCGGTGATCCACTCGGTGTTCGATCTTGCAGCGGAATGGCCGGAGTTCCCGATGTTCATCCGGGAGGCGGGCCGGCTCGGTCCTCTTGCCTTCGAGCGATTCGCGGATGTGCTCGACCCGCTCCGGCGACGAGCGGTCGACTTCCTCCGGTCGGGGATG
The DNA here is from genome assembly GCA_050998695.1 of Actinomycetota bacterium. Taxonomy (GTDB): domain Bacteria; phylum Actinomycetota; class UBA4738; order UBA4738; family HRBIN12; genus JAJNBA01. Next base: position 173 of record JBPCPX010000134.1, on the reverse strand, counting down.
GATGACGGCGAGGTTCGCAAGCAGGATCCCGCGATGCTCCTGTTCACGCTCTACACGGCGGTCGTGGGGTCCCTCACCGAAGCGAGCGTCCTGAACGCCGTGGTCGGCGCGGACAAGAGCCGCGCGTCACTGCGACGACGCGAGAAGGAAGTGGTCGCGTTCGTCCGCGCGGC
>JBPCPX010000116.1:0-9967 GCA_050998695.1 Actinomycetota bacterium | reverse complement strand
TGATGGATGCGCGTTCTGGTGGTCGAGGACGAGAAACAGCTTGCCGCCGGGCTCAAGAAGGGGCTGGAAGCGGAGGGTTTCGCCGCGGACGTCGCCCTCAACGGCACGGACGGGCTGTGGATGGCGCGCGAGAACCCGTACGACGTGATCGTGCTCGACATCATGCTCCCGGGGATGAACGGCTTCCAGGTTTGCGCGACGCTCCGCGAGGAGGAGGTCTGGACGCCGATCCTGATGCTCACGGCGAAGGACGGGGAGTTCGACGAAGCGGAGGCGCTGGATACCGGCGCCGATGACTATGTGACGAAGCCCTTCTCCTTCATCGTGCTCGTTGCTCGGCTGCGGGCGCTGATCCGTCGTGGCGCCGGCGAGCGACCAGCCGTCCTCGAAGCCGGAGACCTCGGATTCGACCCGGGCGCCCGGCGAGCGTGGAGGGGGACGACCGAGGTCGACCTCACTTCGCGCGAGATGGCTCTGCTCGAATTCCTCCTTCGGCGCAAGGGCGAGGTGGTGTCGAAGGCTGACATCGTCGGGCACGTGTGGGACTACCATTTCGAAGGGGACCCGAACATCGTCGAGGTGTACATCGGACACCTGAGGAACAAGCTGGATCGTCCGTTCGGGCGCAACGCCCTCGAGACGGTTCGCGGTGCGGGCTATCGATTGGCGGCCGACGGTGGGTGAGGTCACCGACCGGCCCCGGCCACCGGTACGGGAACAGATGGGTTCGATCCGCGTCCGAACAACCGCGGCTGCTGTAGTGGTCGTGGGCGTGGCCCTCGTCCTCGCCGCGATAGCCATGGTCTACCTCTTGGAGCTATCCCTGCGCGACAACCTCTACACCAGCGCGCTGCTGCGCGCCGAGGCGATCGTGGGAGAGCTGGAGTCGGGGACGAACCCGCACGACCTCGCTCTCGGCGGCCCGAGTGAGGACGAAGAGTTCGTGCAGGTCCTGGACGCCGCCGAGGATCTGGTGATCGGGTCCCCGAACGTCGAAGGTCTGGAGCCGGTGGTGCGGGGACTTGCGCCCGAAGATAGCCAGGTGATCCCCGCCCGCTCTCCCGCGAACGTGGAGCCCTTCGACGAGCCTTTCCTCGCCGTTGCTGCCTCGTCCGAAGGAGAGCGACCGCCGAAAGTGATCGTCGGGCGGAGCCTCGACATCGTGGGCGACGCGACCCGGTTCTTGACCGGGGTGCTCGTGGTCGCGATGCCCCTGCTGCTCGTGGTGGTGGGTGTCGTGACGTGGCGCGTCGTCGCGCGCGCCCTCTCGCCGGTTGACGCCATCGGCGTGGAGGTTGAAGGGATCTCGAGCAGGGATCTCCATCGTCGGGTGCCGGAGCCCGGGGGGCGAGATGAGATCTCCCGGCTCGCAGCCACCATGAACCGCATGCTCGCTCGGCTCGAGGCGGGCCGTCTGCGCGAGCGCCGGTTCGTATCCGATGCCTCGCATGAACTCCGTTCGCCCGTCGCGACGATCCGCCAGCATGCGGAAGTCGCGTTGTCTCACCCCGAGCAGACCCGCACAGAGGATCTGGCCGAGATCGTGTTGGATGAAGATGTACGGCTGCAGCGGCTCGTCGAGGATCTCCTGCTCCTCACGAGGATCGACGAGGGGACGCTGGAGCTTCGAGCCGAGCCGGTCGACCTCGACGACCTCATGTTCGAGGAGGCCGCAAGACTCCGAGGCGCGACCGACCTGAAGATCGACGTCGGGGGCGTGTCGGCCGGACGGGTGCTGGGCGACCGCGAACAGCTCGAGCGGCTGATCCGCAACCTATCCGACAACGCCGTTCGGCACGCGCGCACCACCGTCGCCTTTTCCTTAGCTGAGCGGGACGGCGAGGTGGTGCTCGATGTCGACGACGACGGCGCCGGAGTCGACGACACGGAACGGGAACGCATCTTCGGCCGGTTCGTCCGGCTCGACGAGGCCAGGGACCGAGATTCCGGCGGGAGCGGACTCGGGTTGGCCATCGTTCGGGAGGTAGCCGCGTTCCACGGGGGCACGGTCGCGATCGTGGACAGCGAGCTGGGCGGGATCGGGTTCGAGGTGCGACTTCCCGGCCATCCCGATTGACCGCCCCGGCGGCCTTCAGCGGACCTTCAGCATCGGTGGTCTAGATTCGGGATGTGCCTGCTGGGGGAGATCCGTTGAGTAGTACTCCGACTTCGGATAGGCTGCCTCGCAGGGTCTCTCGAGCGCCGACCAACGCATCCCAGATAACCACGGAGGAAGCCATCAGGGCCCTCTTCCCGAAACGGCTGATCGAGAGGGCGAAGCGGGCAGCCGGACCCGCCGGGGGCGCCGGACCCGTCGCCTCTACGTCTCACACAGAGGACAAGTGCCGGACGTTCCTCGAGCAGCTGCGATGGCCCGAGGGTGTGCGATGCCCGCGCTGCGATGCGCGCAAGGGCATCTCTCGGATCGAGAGTCGGGGCCAGTTCGAGTGCGGTGCCTGCGGCTATCAGTTCAGCGTGCGGGTCGGGACCATCTTCCACGCCTCACATCTGCCGCTGTGGAAATGGTTCCTCGCGGTGTACGCGATCGGTGGATCGCGTGACGGGATCTCGACGAACCAGCTCAAGCGGATGCTCGGCATCTCGTACAAGACGGCGTGGTACCTCTCCCATCGCATCCGCGCCGCCATGAAGGATGACTCCGCTCGACCTCTACGAGGGGTGGATCCGGCTGCTCTGGTGCGGATGGGGCACAAGGGGAAGCACCTGACGGCGCTCCGGGACGAGAAGGAGTTCCGCGCGAAGAATCTGGGCAACCCCTATCTCTTCCGCGACCTGGTCTCGCGCTTGATCGGGGTCGTATCCATGCCGTACACGCAGTTGATCGCCAGCGCCTGACCGTCTCGATCGGCGCGGGACCGGTCGTTCAGCCCGTCACACGTGGGAGAGGCGCGGTCCTTCGTCAGCCGAGCCGGCTCGTCCACGATCAGCCCCTCGGCCGGTCATCACGGGGCTTCGAAAAGACGGATCGCGTTGGCCGGCCGTGCGAACCGCAGGTACAGAGCCGGCACGACGAACAGGTTCAGCAGGGTCGCCGTGATGAGGCCCCCGAGGATGACGACCGCCATCGGGTGCTCGATCTCGTTACCCGGGATCTCTCCGGCGAGGATCAAGGGCACCAAGACCAGGCCGGTCGTGAGGACGGTCATCATGATCGGGATGAGGCGTTCCCGCGCGCCCCGGATGACGAGCCCTGGCCCGAAGGGTTCGCCTTCGAACTGCTCGAGATGCTGATAGTGGCTGATGAGCATGATGCCGTTCCGAGCCACGATCCCGAGCACGGTGAGGAATCCCACGAGCGATCCCAGCGAGATGATCCCGCTGCCCATATACGCGGCGATCACCCCTCCCACGAGCGCGATCGGCAGCGTGAAGAAGGAGATCGTGGCGAGACGCCAGCTCGCGAACGATGCCTGGAGGAGGAGCAGGATGCCGATCGCGGCGGCGATAGCGAAGATCAGCAAGCGGCTCTGCGCCGCCTGCCTCTCCGCGTATTCGCCCAGCAGCTCGGCGCGGAACTCCAAAGGCCACTCGACGGCCTTCAGGTCCTCTTCGAGCTCCCCGACGACGGATCCGAGGTCGCGATCCCGAACGTTCGCGCTGACGTCGATGCTCCGGAAGAGCCCCTCGTGATGGATGTCGTTGGGGGTGGGCACGATGCGCATGTCGGCCACGTCGATCAGCCGGACCTGTCCGCCGGACGGCGTGTCGATCATGAGGTTCTCGATGTCGGTCAGGTTCTCTCGTGTGGCCGGCGTGCTCCACACGTTCACGTCGTAGGTCTGGCCTTCCCGGAAGATGTCGCCGACCTCCTCGCCCATGAGCAGGGTCGAGGTGGACCGGCGCACGTCGCCCGGCTTGAGGCCGTACCCCAGCGCCCTTTCGAGGTCCACCTCGACCTCGACCTGCGGGATGTCCTCGACCGTATCCACGTACGGGTCGACGACCCCGTCGATATCCCCGAGTATCGCTTGGACCTCGTGCGCCTTCTCCTGGAGGAGTCCCAGGTTCTGCCCGAAGATCCGGATGACGATGGCGTCGCTCGATCCGGTGAGGACCTCCCGGATCCGCTCCTTCAGGTACGTCTGGACGTCGCGGTAGATCCCCGGATACCCGGCCACGGTCTCCTGGATCTTCGCCAGGGTCTCGTCGTAGTCCACCGAGGGATCGACGCTCACCCAGTTCTCCCCGAAGTAGATCCCGTACGGCTCGTCGGAGTTGAGGGCCTGTCCGATGTGGGATCCGGCGTTGCGGACGCCCGGGATGGTCATCAGCTCGCGGTTGACCCGGATCGTCGTCCGGACCTCCTCCGGGCGCGACGTGCCGGGCTTGGCGAGCCAGTGCATCAGGAAGTCCCGCTCCTTGAACGAGGGGAGGAGGTCCTGCCCGAGGAGAGGGACGAGCCCGATCCCCAGCATCGCGGTGACACCGACCGCGACGTAGGAACGCCGAGGCCGGTAGATGATCTTGGCGAGCAGGAACTCGTACGCGCGCTGGAGCGGCGGGACAAGAGGGGACACTCGGTGCTGCAGCGATCTCTCACCCCGGAAGAAGATCAGGCTCATCGCCGGCGTGACGGTGAGCGCGATCACCATCGAGACGAGCAGCGCCAGACCGTAGGCGAGCGCGAGGGGCTTGAAGAACGCGCCGGACAGCCCGTCCAGCATGAAGATCGGGAGCACCGCAGCGACCTCGATCAGGGTGGCGTAGACGATCGCGCTCCGCACCTCCATGGATGCTTCGAGGATGACCCGGGCGGTGGACTTGGTTCCTCCCTCGGCCCGGTGTTCACGCAGGCGCCGGACGACGTTCTCGATGTCGATGATGGCGTCGTCGACGATGTCACCGAGGGCGATCACCAGCCCCGCCAGGACCATGGTGTTGATCGTGACGCCTTGCCAGGCGAGCACGAGGCCCGCGCCGACCAGGGACAGAGGGATCGCGGTGATGCTGATCAGTGCCGTCCGCCACTCGAACAGGAATGCCCCGAGCATCAGGATCATCAACAGAGCGCCGAGGACCATCGCGCCGCCGAGGTTGTCGATCGCCTCCTCGATGAAGGTCGCCGGCCGGAAGATGGTGGGATCGATCTCGATCCCTTCGAGGCCGGGCCGGAGCTCCTCGAGCGCCGCGTCGAGCCCTCGTGTCACGTCCGCCGTGTTGGCCCACGGCAGCTTCTGCACGACGAGCAGGAGCCCGATCTGGTCATTGATGACCCCATCGCCCATCAGGGGTGGCGTGTCGATGACCACGTCGGCCACGTCGTCCAGGCGGAGCACCTTGCCGTCGCGCACCGAGATCGGCACCCTGGCCAGGTCACGCGCCGTGAGGATCGGGATGTCGTGCTGGACGTTCAGCCTCTGCTGTGGCGTGTCCACGAAACCGCCGGTGCCGATGAAGCCTCCCTCCGAGAATCGGAGCAGGCCGGAGTCGATAGAGTCGGCGGTCACGGTCATCGCCTCTTCGAGCGTGACGTCGTGCTTGCGCAGGAGCTCCGGATCGACCTGGACCGTGGGCATCTTGATGCGCTCGCCCCAGATCAGGACATTCGCGACGCCGGGGACGCGGAGCAGCCGGGCCCGCACCTTCCAGTAGGCGGTCATCGACATGTCGAGCATCGAGTACTTGTCGGACGTCATCCCGATCTTCATGACCCGGCTGGTCGCGGACAGGGGCTGGATCATGACCGGCGGAGCGGCCCATCGCGGCAACGTGGACGAGACGGTCGCGATCCTCTCCGCCACCAGTTGCCGTGCGGTCAGGAGATCCTCACCCTCCTCGAAGATGAGCTCGATCTGCGAGAGCTGCTCGACCGACTTGGACCGGATCACGTCGATCCCCGGCACACCGTTGAGCGCCTGCTCCATGGGGACCGTGACCAGGTCTTCGACCTCCGTCGCGGAAAGTCCCAGCGCGAGCGTCTGGATCTCCACCTTCGGCGGGGCGAACTCGGGGAATACGTCCACGGGCATGCCGCGGAGCTGCTGGACGCCGAAGAACATCAGCGCAGCCGCCCCGGCGGCGACGATGTAGCGGAACTTCAGGCTCGATCCCACGATCCAGCGCAACATCGCCGTGTCCGTCCTTTCGCGTTCTCTCGACTCGGTCAGATACCGAACTCGGAACCGATCAATTCAGCAACTCCCACCGTCACGATCTGCGTGCCGGCCGCCGGTCCATCCGACAGCACCGCCACGTCGCCCTCGTACCGGTCGACGCTGATCACCTCTCGCACGAAGACCAGCGGCTCGGGTGCCGTGTAGATCCATTCCTCACCGTTCACCCCGACCCACACGGCGGATGCGGGGACGGCCGTCTCCTGAGCCCCACCCCTCACCGTGATGGTCTCGATGCCGAGGCGCTCGACGGCCTTGGCGGTCAGGGTCACCCGAGAGAACTCTGTTCCCTCGATCTGCTCCAGGGTCATCGGCTCACTCAGGGGTTCCTCCTCCGGGACCTCGCCGCACGCTGAGAGCGCGAGGGCCACCAGCGGCGCCAGGACCATCCAGCGACGGGTGCGTCTCATCGAGCCATCCCTCCCCTCAGCTCCCCGTGGACCGGCTCAACTTCGATCGCCGTCTCGGGGAGGACCAAGAGGCCTTCCGCCACGACGTCCCTCTGGGCGACGAAACCGTAACGCAGGTGCAGGGTCGGCACGACCACGAGGGCCAGCAGGGTCGACGTCACCAGACCGCCGATCATCACGATGGCCATCGGACGCACGATCTCCAGACCCGCGACGTTGCCCGCGACCACCAGGGGCGCGAGCGCGGCCGCCGTCGCGAGCGCGGTGGCGAAGATCGGGCCGACGCGCTCACGCGTCCCGCGCAGCACGAGCCCGCGGCCGAAAGGCTGATCCCCGGTCCGCTCGAGGTGCTGGTACTGCCTGATGAGGAGCACGGCGTTGCGAGCGGCGATCCCCACCAACGCGATGAACCCCGCGAATGAGCCGAGCAAGAGCGTTCCCCCTCCGATCCATGCCGCGAGGAGTCCACCCACCAGGGCGATCGGGAGCGTTAGGAACGCGAGGGTCGCGAGGCGCCAGCTCGTGAACGCCGCCTGGAACAGGAGGAAGATCGCGATCACGGCCGCCACGGCGACAGCGAGGATGCGCGAACGGGAAGCGCCGTCGTCGGCGGATGCTCCTCGGATCTCGGCGTGGTGCCCGAGGGGGAACCCGATGCCGTTGACCGCTCGTTCGACATCGCTGACGACGTCGGCCGCGTCTCGTCCCGCGATCGAAGCGCTAACGTCCAGGTAGTTCGAGACGGACTCGTGGGCGATGACGGTGGGGTTCGGCACGATCCGCACGTCGGCGACCTGACTGAGGCGCACGTGTTGGCCGCTCGGCGTATCGATCAGCAGGTTGCCGACATCGTCCACCGTCTCCCGGATGTCGGGCGTTCCCCATACGACCACGTCGAAGACCTTCCGCTCCTCGAAGAGGTTGCCCACGGTGAGGCCGGACAAGAGGATCGCCGACGCGCGGCGGACGTCCCCCGGCTTCACGGCGAAGTGCTGCGCCCTCGCGAGATCCACCTCGACCTCGAGCGTTGGCTCGGTCGGCGGGAGCTCCACCTTCGGGCGGTCGACGCCGCCGATCCCCGCGATGACGGTCTTCACCTCCTTGGCTTTGTTGCGGAGGGTCTCGAGGTTCGCGCCGTAGAGACGCACGACGACGTCCTCGTCCGTCCCCTGCAGTACGTCGGCGATCCGGTCCTCGGGGTAGGTCGAGAGGTCGTGCGACAGGGCCGGATACCGATCGAGGACGTCTTCGATGGATGCGATCGTGTCCTCGTGATCCCTCGCAGGGTCGAGGTTGAGCCAGAGCTGGCCGCTGTGGATGTCGACGACTTGGTCCGAGTGGAAGGCGCGCCCGACGTGAGCGCTGACGTCGCGCACCCCCGGCAGGGCGCCGAGCTCATCCACGACGTCGCCGGTGGCCCGGTTCATGGCGGGCAGCGATGTGCCGGGCTGGGCCTCCCAGTGGACCAACAGGTCGTTGCCTTCCAGCCGGACCGAGGACGACGCCTCCAGGAACGGCACGGTGACGAGCCCGATCAAGGAGACGATGCCATACGCCGCGTAGCCCCAGCTCGGGCGCCGAACGATCGTGGACAGGGTCTTCTCGTGTCCTCGCTGGAACCAGCGCATCACCGGGGACTCACGCGGTTCGGCGGGAGTCTTCGCCAGGAGCATCATCCCCAGCCCCGGCGTGAGCACCAGCGCCACCACCATGGCCGCGGCAACGGCGAGCAGGTAGGACTGGGCCAGAGGCGGCAGGAAGGCACCGGGCTGTCCCTCGAGGAAGAAGGCAGGGACCAGGGCTGCCACCACGATCAACGTCGCATAGAGGAGTGAGCTGCGCATCTCGAGAGAGGCTTCGAGGACGGTGCGCCACACGGGCGACCCGGACTCCTCGACTCGACGCTGGCGCAGCCGCTCGACCAGGTGTCGGACACCCGTGATGGCATCGTCCATCACGATGCCGATCGCCATCACGAGCCCGGCGAGGATCATCGTGTTGAAGGTGGCGTCGCGGAGGTACAGCACCGTTCCCGCAGCGGCCAGCGATGCGACGATCACCGACGCGCTGATGAGCGTCGAGCGCCATTCGGCGAAGAGCAGGGCGAGCACCAGGAGCATCAGGATCCCGCCGATCAGCAAGCTCCTGCCGAAGTTCTCGACCCCCGCCTCGACCGAACTGGCCGGCCGGAAGGGCGACGTGTCGATCTCCATGCCGTTGAGCCCGGGCGCCATCGCCTCGAAGGCCTCTTCGACCCCTCGAGTCACCTCGAGGGTGTTGGCCCCCGGGTACTTCTCGACGACGAGCAGGAGACCCTCCCCGTCGCCGAAGTGCGCGTCCCCGATGAGCGGCTGGTGATCCTCCACGACCTCGGTGACGTCGCCGAGCCTCAGCGGTTCGCCGTCCACGATGACGGCGTTGCCCTCGGCGTCCTGGATGGGGATCTGGGACAGGTCGCCCGGCGACGTGATCGGCAGCTCGTGTCGGATGCCGAATCGCTGGTTCGGGGTGTCGATGAATCCTGCCGTGCCGGGCGTCGACGCCTCGAGGAAGGTCAAGGGAGAGAACCACAGGGAGTTCCCGGTGGTCTCGACGATCTGCTGGAGCGACACATCGGCATCACGGAGCCGTTCCGGGTCGACGAGGACCTGAAGCTGGCGATCGCGTTGTCCCCAGATGGAGACGTTCGCGACGCCCTCCACGCCGAGCAGCGAGGGACCGATGTTCCAGCGCGCCAGTACGGACATGTCGATCGGCGACATCCGATCCGAGGAGAGCCGCACCGCCAACAGCCGGCTCGTGGACGAGTACGGCTGGAGCATCTGGGGTGGGGCGGAGACGCCGGGCAGCGCGACTGCGGCCTCGGAGACCTTCTCCGCCACTACCTGGCGGGCATCGAGGAGCGGCGTCCCCTCTTCGAAGAACATGACCACGGAAGACAGCCCGGGGATCGACTCGGAGTGGATCTCGTCGAGGAACGCGATCCCGTTGAGCAGATCCTGTTCCAACGGAACCGTGATCAGCTGCTCGACCTCGATCGCCGAGAGGCCAAGGGCTTCGGTCCGGACCTCGACCATCGTCGTGCCGAATTCGGGGAGTTGGTCGACGGGCGCGTGACGGAGCTGGGTGATGCCGAAGACGACCATCGCCGCGGTCAGCGCGACGATAAGGCGTCGGAACTTCAAACTTGACGCAACGATCCTGCGCATCATCGATGGACCCTCCCCTCGCTTCGGCAACCGGGTCAGCCGAGATCCCCCTCGGCCCGCGCCGGGCAGGTCGCCCGCCACATCCCCTTTCTCCGAGTTGGTTTCGAAGGGTAGGCCGACCTGTACGAGGTAGACATGCGCCGTATGCCGTAGCAGCAGTACCTCAGAAGGGATCTTGCGCGACCTGAGTCCCCGGTTAGGTGACCTCGACGAG
>JBPCPX010000065.1:0-38871 GCA_050998695.1 Actinomycetota bacterium | reverse complement strand
GGTACGGGACGCATGAGCAGAAGCAGCGGTGGCTGCCCCCGATCGCCGCCGGGGAGATGCTGGCAGGGTTCGGCCTGACCGAGCCCGGCAGCGGATCCGATGCGGCCGCGCTCCGGACGAAGGCGCGTCTGGACGGCGGCGAGTGGCTGATCGACGGCTCGAAGTCGTTCATCACGAACAGCGGGACGCCGATCACCGGTTTCGTGGTCGTGGCGTGCCGCACCGACGAGGGTTCGGCCAACGGTGTGTCCACGATCCTCGTGCCGGCCGAAGCTCCCGGGTTCACCGTCGGGCCTCCCTACCGGAAGCTCGGGTGGCGTTCGAGCGACACCCATGAGCTGGCGTTCGAGGACTGCCGGGTGCCGGAGGAGAACCTCTTGGGCGAGGCGGGCAAGGGCCTGGCGCAGTGCCTCGCCGCGCTCGATGACGGGCGGATCTCGATCGCGGCGCTCTCGGTGGGGCTCGCGCAGGGATGTCTCGATGCGAGCGTGTCGTACGCGAAGGAGCGCGAAGCGTTCGGCCGCCCGATCGGCGCCTACGAGGCCGTCGCGTTCAAGCTCGCCGACATGCGAGCGACCATCGACTCCGCGCGCCTGCTCACCTACCGCGCCGCGTGGCTGAAGGATGAGGGTCGGCCGTACACGACCGAGGCCGCGATCGCGAAGCTCCGCGCGAGTGAGATCGCCGTTGACGTGGCTCGCGAGGCGATCCAGGTCCACGGCGGCTACGGCTTCACGGAGGAGTTCCCGGTCGCTCGGGCCTACCGCGACGCGAAGGTGCTGGAGATCGGTGAAGGCACCAGTGAGATCCTGCGACTCGTGATCGCTCGGGATCTCGGTCTCCAGCCCCAGGTCTGAGCGTGCCGAGCGGCCGCTACGCGGTGCGAGGGCGAAGCGGCGACGTCGTGGGAACCGAGGATTTCCGAAGCGCCCCGGGCCCGATGGGCTGGCGCTATTTCTCGGAGATCCGCAGGTCTGAGCCGACCCCGCACGGCGAGATCGTGGACGTCACAGTCGACGCCGAGTGGCGGGTCGTTCGCGCCCGGATCGACACCGGCGAGCATTCGATCATGCTCGAGCCCCGCGATGGGTCGCTGACGGGGGTGCGTGACGGTGAACCGGTGCAGGTCGGCTGGGGGCCGGACATGCATCTCGACTACCTGACCCCCGCGATGAACGCGATCACCGCGCAGCGACTCGCGGGGACGACCGAGATCGACGTGGTTTACCTCGAGCCGGTGACCGTCGAACCGACGCTCGTCCGTCAGCGCTACGAGCTTCTCGGCTCGGAAGAGGTCGAGACGCCGGTGGGCAGGTTCACGAGTGACCGGTGGCGGTACACGGCACTGGAGAGCGGCTGGACGAGCGATCTCTGGATCGCCGGCGACGTGGTGGTGCGCTACGACCGCGCGTTCGAGCTCATCGGCTACGAAGCGGGAGCGACGGGACAGGTCCCGGTCCCGTCGTGAAGGCGGAGGGCGGGGCGCATCCGCGCCGCCGCCCCACCGTGATCGGATTCAGCCGATCTTGAGGGCTTCGACCTCGATCTCGAGGTCGATCTTCTTGCTGACCAGGAACCCGCCAGTCTCGAGGATCATGTTCCAGTTCACGTTCCAGTCCTCGCGTTCGAGCTCGGTCTTGGCCGTCGCCGCGAGCACGGTGACCCCGTACGGGTTCATCTCCGTGCCGAGGTACTCACCCCGGAGCGTGACCTGCCGGGTCACGTCGCGGATCGTGAGGTCGCCGTCCAGCTCGAAGGTCGCTCCACCCGTGTGACGGACCGCGGTGCTCCGGAACGTCATCACCGGCCACTTCTCCACGTTGAGGAAGTAGTCGCTTTTCAGATGCTCGTCCCGCTGCTCCGTGTTGGTCTGGATGCTCGCGGTCTTGATCTCGACCTCGGCGGCCGTCTCTTCCGGGTTGTCCGCGATCTCGATCCAGCCGGAGAAGTCTGTGAACCGCCCACGAACCTTGGTCAGGATGTGCCGGGCCACGAACTCGACCGCCGTGTGCCCGATATCCAGCTCGTACTTCCCTGCAGGCGGCAGCTGGACGCCACCGATCTCCTTCACCGCTTCTGCCATCTCGGCATCTCCCCTCTCACGGGTCTCAACTCCGCAACGGGGGGATGATTGCTCAGTATTCCGGTGTTGCTAGGGATAGTTGGGGAACTTTGGATAGGATGGCAGGTATGGACGAGGATAGGACGGTGTGCGAGAGCTTCCAGCGGGCGGCACAGCTGGTCGCGAAGCGCTGGACGCCCCAGATCGTGTGGGTGCTCCTCGACGGGCGCCGCCGCTACTCCGCCGTTCGCGACGCAATCCCCGAGATCTCGGACACCCTCCTCTCGGAGCGGCTCCGCGAGCTGGAAGAGGCGGGCGTCGTCACGCGGACCGTGACCCCTTCGACCCCGGTGCTGATCGAATACGGCCTCAGCGACCGTGGGCGGGAGCTCGCCGTCGTGATGGACGGCCTCTCGACCTGGGCAGAACGCTGGGCCGCCGTCGGCGCCTGACCATCGATCAGTCGGCCGCAGCGTCCGCGACCTCGAGCACCTCGTCGATGACCGAGAAGCCTTCTTCGAGCTGCTCCTCGGTGATGCACAGCGGTGGGTTCGTCATGATCCCGTTGAAGCGGATCATCGTGAAGAGTCCTCGTTCGAGCAGGGCTTTGTTGACGGCCTGCATCGTCTCGTTCACCACGTTGTAGGGCGAGAGCGGCTCCATCGTGTCGCGACTCTTCACGAGCTCGAGGATCCCGAACAGCCCGATGTTGCGAACCCGGCCGACGCTCGAGTGCTTCCTCATCAACTCCTCGTGGTGACGCCTCATCACCGCGTCGAGCCGGTTCGCGTTCCCGACCAGGTCGTCCTCCTCCAGCACGTCGATCGCTGCGATCGCCGCCGCGCAGGAGAGCGGGTGCGAGTTGTACGTGAGTCCTCCGTAGAAGACGTGCTCCTCGAAGTGCGCTGCGATCTCCGGCTTGATCGCGACGGCGCCGAGGGGCAGGTACGACGACGTGAGTCCCTTCGCGGCGGTCATCAGGTCGGGGACGACGCCCCAGTGGTTCACCGCGAACCACTCACCCGTCCGTCCGAACCCACACATGATCTCGTCGGCGATCAGCACGATCCCGTAGCGGTCGCAGAGTTCGCGGACGCCCTCCAGGTAGCCGTCCGGCGGGATGAGGATGCCGTTCGTTCCCGTGACCGTCTCGAGGATGAACGCGGCGATCGTCTGGGGACCCTCGAGCTCGATCGTTTCCTCGAGCGTGGCGAGCGCCGTCGCCGAGTCCTCGGTGCCGCGAGCCGTGCCACGGTAGGGATCCAGGACGTGGACGATCCCAGGCATCGGGGGGTTCTCGTTCGCCCAACGGCGGGGGTCACCGGTCAGGTTGATCGTGGCGTAGGTGGCGCCGTGGTACGAGCGGTAGCGCGCGAGGATCTTCTGTCGGCCCGTGTAGGCCTTCGCGATGCGGATCGCGTTCTCGTTCGCCTCCGCGCCGCCGAGGGTGAAGAAGGTCTTGTCCAGCTCACCCGGCCAGAGCGTGGCGAGCTTCTCGCCGAGCCGGGCCCGAGTCTCGTACGCCATGAACGGAGAGATGTAGGGGAGCTTCTCCGCCTGGCGACCGATCGCGTCCGCCACGCGCTTGTCGCCGTGCCCGATGTTCACGCCCATGAGCTGGGAATTGAAATCGAGGTACCGCTTGCCGTCGACGTCCCAGAAGTAGACGCCCTCGGCCCGATCCACGGCGATGGGCGACGCCTTCGACTGCGCCTGCCAGTCATAGAGGGTGTAGCGCTTCGACTTCTCGACGATCTCCGCGGCTGACATCGGGCGGTCTTCGGGCATCGTTCCGCTCCTCGCTTCGGCTCGAGCCATCATCGCAGACGATCGACGGGGACCGGTCGCCCCGTTGACCCACCACTGCCGTCATGGAACCCTCACCCTGACGCCGGCGAGCAGAGGAGGCAAGGGACCGTGTGGGGTCGAGCGTGCGCCATCGCAGTCGCAGCGATCACGTTGATCGCGACCGCCCAACCGGCGCTCGGATGGTCGGTGACGCATCGGGACCCCGACGATTTCGAGATCGCGCCGGACGTCCACTCCACGACGAAGCGTGTCTTCCAGACGGGCGAGCGGGGCTGGCGCCTCAGGATCGAGGTCCGCGGTGAGCTCGGGCCCGACTATCGGCTTCGGGTCCTGTTGGACACGCGCGACGGACCTACAGCCGACTTCGTGATGGTGACGACCGTCCGGGATCTAGCGCTGGTCGACTGCGACGTGCATCACCTCTTCGGGCCTCGGATCGCCGCGAACTGCGACGCCGACCCGTTCCAGGCGTGGTGGGGCGTTGCTCGCGGCGACCTGGACCGGGACAAGCGGATCCGTTGGAGGATCGTGGCGTCCGGGGGCGCCGGTCGTACGGAGGTCACGGATCGCGCGCCCGATGCAGGCTGGTATCGCTGATCAGCCTTTGACGACCTCGCCGCCCTTCATCACGAACGAGATGTCTTCCAACACAGTGACGTCGTCGAGTGGGTCGCGCTCGACCGCGATGAGGTCGGCGAATCGACCGGGCTGGAGCGACCCGACCCGATCCTCCCACCCCAGGAGCTCGGCGGAGACGAGCGTCGCACTCTGGATCGCCTCCATCGGGGTCTGGCCGAACCGCACGTGGAAGGCGAGGTTCTTCGCGTTCATCCCGTGCGGATAGATCCCCGAATCGGTCCCGAACGCGATCTTCACCCCGGCCTTCACGGCTTTGGCGAAATTCTCCCGCTGCGTGTCGTTGGTCATCTCGGTCTTCCGCAGCACCTCGTCGGAGTAGCCGAGCCGCGGGCCTTCCTGGAGCATCCAGTCGCCGTCGAACATGTCGGCGACGAGGTACGTGCCCCGCTCGACCATCAGTTCGATGGTCTCGTCGTCGATCAGGCACCCGTGCTCGATAGAGCGAACGCCGGCACGGATGGCGCGCTTGGCGCCCTCCGCGCCGTGCGCGTGCGCGGCGACGTGAGTCCCTCTCGCCTCCGCTTCCTCGACCGCCGCCCTGATCTCTTCTTCGGTCAGCTCCGGCTCGCCGGGATCCGTGCCGGACGTGAGGACCGCACCGGTGGCGAGCACCTTGATGAAGTCGGCACCGGCGTCGAAGATACGCCGGACGTTCGCGCGCACCTGATCGGCGCCGGTGGACACACCCACCCGGAGCTCGGCCGGCACCGGGACGTCGGGGGGCAGACCCGTGATGTCGCCGCCGCCGCCCGGGCAGGTCACGTATGCGCCGGCGCACATCATCCGGGGACCGGGGATCCTCCCGTCCTCGATCGCCTCTCGAAGCGCGAGGTCCACGAACGCATGGAACGTCCCCACGTCGCGCACGGTGGTCACGCCTCCGAGCAGCGTGGCGAGGGCGTTCGTGACGCCGGTCAGGGCCTCCTGCGCCGACGAGCGGTTCACGAGGGAGGCGTATCCTTGTCCGTCGTCCAACTGTCCGATCAGGTGCGCGTGACAGTCGATCAGGCCGGGCAGGACGGTCTGGCCGGAGAGATCGACGGTGCGGGCTCCCGAAGGCGCTTCTGAGGAAGAGACCACGTCCTCGATCCGGTCGCCGTCGAGCACGAGCGCCCGATCCCTGAGCACGTCGCCGGCCGCCACGTCCACGAGGCGGCCGGCGATCACCACGAGCGGCTCGGCCGAAGGCATCGGCGGAGCATACTCTCGGCCTCCCCCTTCTGGCGGATGCTACCGACCTTCGCCCGGTACGCGATCGGGGTCATGCGGCCGATACCTGAGAGGTGGTACGACGCAAGCACCCTGTCTCTCTCGTGGCCGCGGCAACCCTGGTGATCCTGGCGTCGCTGGTCGCGGCCGCCCAGCCGTCGGCCGCGACCACGCCCACCTGGTTCGACCTCCCCGCGACGGACTCGTTCCCGCAGGGGCTCGCGGCCGGGCCGGACGGCATGACTTGGGTTGCGAATCGGTTCGCGTCGCAGATCGAGCGCGTCGACCAGGGAGGTCTGCGCGCCCCGATCGGATTGGATTCGGGCGCGGACCCCTATGAGATCGTGAAGGGTCCCGACGGTGCGATGTGGTTCACCGAGCACAACGGGAATCGCATCGGGCGGCTCACCGCGGCGGGCGACCTCACCGAGTTCTTCCTCAGCGACCGATCCAGGCCGACCGGCATCACGGTCGGTCCCGACGGTGCTCTGTGGTTCACCCAGCGGGGGGTCAGTGCGATCGGGCGTCTCACCCTCGACGGGGAGCTCACCGAGTGGCCGACCCTCACGCCGCAGGCGGCACCCCTGGGCATCACGACCGGCCCCGACGGCGCCATGTGGTTCACCCTGACGACGGCGAACGCCATCGGTCGGATCACCGTCGACGGCGTCATGACCGAGATCCCGCTCCCCGGCCCGGCCCACGGTCCGCAGTGGATCACGCTCGGTCCGGACGGTGCGCTGTGGTTCACCGCCCGGGCCACGAACACGATCGTCCGCATGACGGGTGGCGGCGGTTCGTCGAGTACCCCGTTCCGACTTCCGGAGCCGGCCTGAACGGCATCACGGTGGGCCTCGACGGCGCTCTGTGGTTCACGGAAAGCTCGGCCGACGCCGTCGGCCGGATGAGTCTCGGCGGCAAGGTCGTCGAGATCCCCCTCGGCGAGGGGGCAACGCCGACCGGCATCGCGGTCGGGGCCGACGGAGCGATCTGGTTCAGCGCGCCGGGCACGAACCGTGTGGGCAGGCTCGACCCCGTCGCCGCTCCCGACGAGACCGCGCCCGTCGTGACCATCGTCTCCCCGGCCGACGGCTCGATCTTGACCGAGGGCGAGGGCATGATCGCCGACTACTTCTGCACCGACGAGTTGGGCGGCTCGGGCGTGGGCACGTGCAGGGGGCCCGTCTCGGACGGCGAGGTCGTTCCCAACGGTCTCGGCTCCCATCGGTTCACGGTCCGGGGCACGGACGCCGAAGGCAACGTCGGGACCGCGAGCCACGGGTACGTCGTCTTCGACGACATCGGCGGCCCGATCACGAACCAGGCTTCGTTCTCGGCCGGACGCGTGATCCCTATCACCCTGAAGCTGGGCGGGCGACCCCAGGGCGCCGTCTTCGCGAGCGGATATCCCTTGGTGCGCGTCGTCGATTGTGCGACCGGCGAGACGATCGGGGCCGACCGGCCCGCCAACGTACGGGCCAGCCTCACCAACGGACGACTGCTCCTTCAGTGGCGGACGGCCGCCGGCTGGGGCGGCTCGTGTCGGTCGCTCGTGGTCCGGCTCGGCTTCAACGGCTGGTCGACCGCCGACGCCGAGTTCACGGTTCGTTTCGCCTGACCCGGCTACCCGCGCTTCTCGAGCTGCTCGTCGATCAAGGACCTGAGGTCCTCCCGGCCGAACGGCCGCGAGTGTCCGGCATAGACCAGCTCCACGGGGAGCTCCCGGAGCCGCTCGAGTGAAGCGACGAATGCTTCCTCGTCCTCCGCGTGCAAGGGGTCGTCCAGCGCCGCCGTGTCCCCGGTGAACAGCAACCCGCCGGCCGAGTCCCACAGTGCGATCGACCCGGCCGTATGCCCCGGGACGTGCAGGACGTCGAAGACCCGGTCCCCGAGATCCACCACGTCCCCTTCGACCAGCAGACGTGTCGGCTCCGTCGGGGTCGTTCGCCATCGGGCGACGTCGAAGGACGCTCGCGGCAGCGCCGTGATCACGCGCTCGGGGGGGTCGTAGCCGTTCCAGCGGATCTCGTCCTCGAGGCCCGGCCGGAAGTCCTCCCGCCGCAACGCGAGCCCATCCGGTTCACGGATCCCGCCGGCATCGGCCTCGTGACACCAGCGCTCATCGAATGCGTGGAGCCCGCCGATGTGGTCGAAGTGATCGTGCGTGGCGACGGCCACGAGCGGTCGATCGCCCGCGAACGGTTCCAACGCTCCCCGCAGGTCGCCGATCCCATTGCCCGTGTCCACGACGAGGTCGCGCTCCCGGCCCCGGACGTGCCATACGTTCGACTCGAAGAACGTGTCGAGGTGATCCTCCACGAGCAGCACGACGTGCTCGGAGACGCGCTGCGTTCGGAACCACCGTGGGGCGACCGGCAGCTCGCTCACAGTCGGTCGGTGAAGAACACGGACGACGGCTCGGGGCGCAGGCAGTGGACCGACACCATCGAAGCGTTGTACGAACCGACGTTCGGGATCGCCACGATGTCGCCTTCCTCGACCTCCGGCATCGGGTGGTCCTCGGCGAACAGGTCGTTGCCTTCGTTGATGTGACCGGACACGGTCACGTTCGCGACAGGCTCGGCGTCCGCGGCGCGGCACAGGATCGGGTGGAACGGGATCTTGTACACGAAGTGCTCGTTCATCACGTTCCAGCCGGTATCCAGACCGACGAACGTCGTCCCGTCACGGTCCTCGACGCTCACCACCTCGGCGAGATGGACCGCGCATTCCTTCGCGAGGAACTCCCCGGGCTCGGTTCCCACGACGATGTCGAGCGGGCCCAGATGCTGACCGAGCACTGCCGCCCATGCCTCGAGGTCCAGCGGACGATCGGTGGGCCGGAACCGGACGCCGAGACCACCCCCGGTGTTTACCTCGCCGATCGGGCAACCCGCATCCATCAGGGCGCGCGCGGCGGCGGCCACGCGGCGCATCGTCTCTTCCACGACCGGCAGGGCGTCGCTCAGGTAGAGGTACCCCGCGTGCACGTGCACCGTGTCGATGGTGAGGCCGTATCGACGCGTGATGTCCAGAGCCTCCTCGAGCCGTTCCGGGTAGATCCCGAACTTCGTGGGTCGCTCCCCCGCGTAGGTCTGACCTCCGCCCGTGAACGCGGCGCCGATCCGTGGGTTGATGCGGATGCCGACCGAGGACCCGGGAGCTCGCCTACCGACACGGTCGAGTTGGCTCAGCAGGTCCACGTTGAGGTGCACGCCGGACTCGAGGACGGCGTCCAGGTCGCGCGCCGACATGTTGGTCCCCGTATAGCTGATCTCCTCGGCCTTCCAGCCGTGATCGATCGCCCATCGGATCTCGCCCGGGGAGCAGACGTCCATCCCGACGCTCTCCGGCGTCCCAGGAGCCCCGAGACCTCGGAGGGAAGCGAGGAACGCCGGCTCGCGCTGCGCCTTCAGCGCGAGCCGGACCTTGTGCCGGAGCCCCGCGTGTCCGAGGGCGCCCTGGAGGGCTCGGACCTGCTCTTCGGCTCGGACGAGGTCGTACACGTAGAGAGGGGTTCCATGCCCACGAGCGATCGACTCCGCGTCGCGTCCGGCGATCGAGAGGCGGCCGGTCCGGACTTCCAGTCCGGGCCGACCCCACCACATCAGTTGGGATGTCGCTCGCGCCATGCGGGCGGGAGGCTACCCGCCGGAGGAGCACATGGGACGACTCAGACGGAGTCGACCGGCGGATCCTCCTCGATTCCCGCCTCGCGCCTGCTCACGAGCAGGATCGAGGCAACGGTGGCGATAACCCCCGCCAGGAACGACATGCCGAGGCCGATCGCGACCGTTGCCGTGTACCTCGCCTCGCCCTCGACGCCGGGCAAGAACGGGTTCGGCGCCCCGATCGCTTCGTCGACCCGCGTGAACCCGATCACCGAGACGACCAGCAGGGTGACGCTGGACAGGACCATCAGCAGCGCGGTGATGCGCCGTATCTGCGGATCCTGGAGCAGCATGTAGGCGCACCCGAACATCAAAGCCCCGAGGCTCGCCGCGACGGCGATCGCCCCGGTCCCGTCGGCGGTCCCGTATAAGTCGAGGATCACCTTCGTCCCGGATACCTCGTATGCGAGGCTGAACCAATCAGCGAACACACCGATGAAGCCGACCAGGCCGGCACCGGCTGTCACAACAGCTAAGAAGCTGATGCGCGCAGAACGCATGGAGAACCCTCCTCTTCCGATGCATCGGCTATCGGCGCAAGATGTGCCGATTCTTGACCGCCTCGACCCCCGGTTCAACGACCCAGGACCGGTGGGCCGCCCGCCGCAGGCGGGTTGGGTTCGCCTGCGGCGGCCTGGTGGAGGTGAGGGGATTTGAACCCCTGGCCTCTGCCGTGCGAAGGCAGCGCTCTACCGGGCTGAGCTACACCCCCGGGACATCGGGCAGCGTAACAGAGGGTTTCAGGCGCCCTGAAGCGTGTCAGGAACTCCCGCGCAGTTCGTCTGCATGGCGATCGAGCGCGTCCCGAAGATCCTTCTGGACCACGGAGATCGACAGGTCGCCTCGGGTCTTCTCGATCAGCGATCGTGACACATCGGTCGCGCGCCGCAGGTTCATCGTGATCGCGTCCGGATAGTCCATCGTGACGAGGACGCCGTACATCTCCTCCATAGCGCTCAAGAGCTGCTCGGCCTGTTGCACGTCGCCGGTGCGAAGCAGATCCAGGAGCCGGCGCCGCCCCTCCCCGATCGCATCGGACATCCCGCCCAGGTAGGACGCGTCCTCGACCTCGAGCTCCGTGGGTCCGGGAAGGTTGCTCCCGGTGACCAGAGCGAGCGTGAGGTTGGCTTCCGCGTACTCCTTCTGGGCGTCTTGCAGATAGCCCGCGTGGCGGATGTCCGCCTGTCCCTCGACCGCGGCGAGTCCCTCGTCCAGAGCTGCGCGGGAGTCCGCGATCAGCGATTTCGCCGCATCGAATTCGAGCCGATGGATCGCGCGGATGGCGTTCGCGCTCGCCCGGATGGAGCGGCGGGCCGCCGGAAGCGCGTGTTCGCGGGCCGCGTTCTTCGCATCGAGCCGGGACTGGATGGAGCGGGCGAGTTCGGACAGATCCACGGATGAGCTCAGCCGGCGAGATCGGAGGCGGGCCGGACGACCACGTGCACTCGGTCGCTCTCCCCGAGGCCCTGAAGCCCGTTGAACATCTCGCGTGCGTGCCCGTTCTGGCCTTCGATCACGTACCGGGCGGCGAATGCCGCCGCATGGTCTCGCGGTGCGCGGGCGTTCCGCACGACGTCGCGCGGATCGGCCATGGTGCGGTGCTTGATCGAGATCAGCATCCACACGTAGGCGCCCAGCAGGACGGCCAGCGTCACGGCCGCGTACCAGAACACACGGAGGGGGGGCACCAGCCCCATGAGGAACGTCACGCCGATGGCTTCGATCAGGAACACGAGGACACGGCGGCGGCGATCGCGGACCCGGGCACGGCGCCTCTCGGCGTCGCCGATAAAGCGAGCCCCCTTGCGGGGAGTCACGATCCAACGACCGGGGGTGCCATTCACTTCCGCGTGCGCCAAGAACTCCATCCTACGTTCGAAATCCTCGACAGAGCCCGCGAGCGAGCGCCGTCGCGCACCGATCGGTATCAGGAATCCGGCCCACACGATGCCGAGAGCCGCAAGGAGCAGCCATTCCAACGCGCCAGCCTCCGTTCTGTCGGTCCCGGTACGACACAACATCTAGGCTGGGACGGGACCGTAGCACCACATGTAGGGGTGCTCAATCACATCGATGTGATCCGCAGAACTTTTTCACAAGCGCCGTGAGGCGGGCGGCCTCTCCGGATCGTCGATGAACGCGCCCGCCGGGGTCTGCGGGCTTCTTCGAGCGGGCCTGTCAGGGGCCTACCGACGGAGACCGAGGACGGGTCGTCAACCGCCTGACACCTCGTGCAGCCGGGAGGCCCGCCTCGGTTTCAAAGGGTTGGCAGCGGGCGCGAGCCCAGGCTCAGAGGTCATCCCGGAGCGACGTAGTCGCCCGACTTCCCACCGGACTTCGACAGCACCCGCACGCCGTCGATCCGAGCCGCTCGGTCGTACGCCTTCGCGGTGTCGTAGAGGCTGAGCGCCGCGACGGCCACGCCGGTCAATGCCTCCATCTCGACGCCGGTCCGATCCCTCGCCCGCACGCGCGTCCACACCCGGATCCGGCCGCTCGCTTCCTCCGGCTCGACCCGCACCTCCGCGCCCGTCAGGGCGATCGGATGGCAGAACGGCAGGAGGTCGGGAGTTCGCTTCACGCCCATCAATCCCGCGACCCGGGCCGCTTCGATCGGATCGCCCTTGGGCGTCCCGGCCACCAGCTGCGCGCACGCCTCCGGCGTCATCGTCACCACGCACTCGGCCTCCGCCTCGCGCTCGGTGATCTCCTTCGTGCCGACGTCCACCATGCGGGCCGACAGCTCCGCCTCGAGTCGTGCACGTTCGAAGCCCTCCAACTCAGTCCTCCGAGGACCGGAATAGCATGACCTGCACGCTTTCACCGGCCGGGGCGACCTCGGTTCCCGCCGGGATCATCGCCAATCCGTTGGCCCGGGCGACGGTCGAGATCAGGTTCGAGCCCCGCGCTCCCGTCGGCGTGGCCGACCAGCCGCCCTTGTCACGCCTCACGTCCACGCGAGCGAACTGGAGCTTGCCGCGAGGGCCCCGGACATCCTCGCTCAGCTTCGCGGTGACCTCGGGCCGGAACAGATGACGCCGTCCCATCATCTTCAGCATCGCGGGACGGACGAACACCTCTAGACTCACGAAGACGCTCACGGGGTTGCCGGGCAGCCCGAAATACGGCTTCCCCTCGACGTGTCCGAATCCCTGCGGCATCCCCGGTTGCATGGCCACCTTGTAGAAGTCCACGTCTCCGCGCCGGAAGAACGCGGCCTTCACGACGTCTCGCTCTCCCACCGACACGCCTCCGGAGGAGATGAACGCGTCTGCCTGGATCTCGAAGCTGAAGATCGTCTCCCGCAAGGACTCCACGTCGTCGCGGACGATGCCGGCCATCACCGGCATCGCACCCATCTCTCTGAGCGCGCCGAAGATCATGAAGGAGTTGGCGTCCCGGACCTGTCCGAACGACGGCGTCTCGGTTGGCGGGACGAGCTCGTCTCCCGTCGAGAGCACGACCACACGCGGCCGCGGATGCACGAGTGGCGTGGGATGCCCCGAGCTGGCGAGGAGGCCGAGCTCGGGAGCGCCGAGGCGTCTGCCGCCCGGGATCAGGACGTCGCCCTCGTGCACGTCCTCGCCGCGTGGACGGATGTGCCCCCCGGGCGCCGGCCCGTCCAGCAGCCGGACGAGCTCCTCCCCTTCGACGACGGCGTTCTCGATCGGCACGACGGCGTCGGCGCCCGCGGGGATCGGGGCGCCCGTCGCGATGCGCATCGTCTCGCCGGCGCCGACGGTCCCTTCGGGCTCGTGGCCGATGAGCGCGCGTCCCACGATCTTCAGCTCGCGAGGCTGCGAGGGGGTCGCTCCGGCGATGTCGGAGGCACGGACGGCGAACCCATCCATCGCCGAGGAGGCGAACTCCGGAAGGTCGTCGGTCGCGAGGATGTCTTCGGCGACCACGGATCCGTACGCATCGGTCAGTGCCAGGCGGAGCGGCGAGAGCGGTTCCACGTGAGAGAGCACGCCCTCCCGGGCATCCTCGACGGAGCGCAGACCTTCGGGAGCGTCGTGGTCGTGGACGTGGGGCTGCGCCGACATGAGGTCAGTCTAGGCGGGGCCCTGCCGGACGACCCTCAGCTGAGCTTCTCGCGGCGCGCGAGCTCGGCCAAGTACGCCTTGAAATCCGAGCCGACGTCCTCGCGTTCCAGCGCGAGCTCGACCGTGGCACGGAGGTAGTCGAGCTTGTTCCCGACGTCGAACCGGCCCTCGAAGGTCAGGGCATAGACCGCCTGTTCCTGTGCCAAGAGGTTGATCGCATCGGTCAGCTGGATCTCGCCGCCGTGACCCGGAGGCGTCTCGCGGAGCGCATCGAAGATCTCCGGCGTGAAAACGTACCGGCCGATCGCCGCGAGGTTCGAAGGAGACCGATCGGGCGCCGGCTTCTCCACGATGGAGACGATCCTCACCAGGTCGTCCTCCACGGGCTCCGGCTCGATCATCCCGTAGAGGGACGCATCCTCGCGAGCGACTTCGATCGCCGCCAGGACGCTCCGTCCGTATCGCTCGTGGATCTTCAACATCCGGTCGAGCAATGGCGTCTTCGGACGAACGAGATCGTCGGGAAGCATCACGACGAACGGCTTGTCGCCGATGTGCGCCTCGGCGCAGGCGACGGCGTGGCCCAGGCCGAGCGGATCCCGCTGGCGCGTGTAGAAGATGTTCGCGAGCTCGGCGATCGCGCGGACCTGCTTCAGCTCGTCGAACTTGCCCTTCGTCTCGAGGAAGTGCTCGAGCTCGGCGGATCGATCGAAGTGATCCTCGATCGACCGTTTCCCACGAGCCGTGACCATCAGGATGTCGGTGATGCCGGCGCGAACGGCCTCCTCCACCACGAGCTGGATCGCCGGCGTGTCGACCACCGGGAGCATCTCTTTCGGCGTGGCCTTCGTCGCGGGGAGGAACCGCGTCCCGAGGCCCGCGACGGGGATGACCGCGTTCTGCACCTTCACGCGCGCCACGGTACTCGCGGCGTGGGCGCGATGCCAGCCGGGAACAGGGCCATGGGTAGACTGACTTCTGAGGATGCCTACCTACGAGTACACGTGCCGCGACTGCGGCCACACGTTCGAGATCGTGCAGTCGATGCTGGACGAGGCGCTGACGATGTGCCCCGAGTGCGGTGGGAGCCTTCGGAAGGTGTTCGCCGCGCCCGCGATCTCCTTCAAGGGATCCGGTTTCTACGCGACCGACCACGGGAAGAAGTCGAACGAGCAGGGCGAGTCCAAGGACGCCGGCGAGAAGTCCGGACAGAAGTCGGGAGAGACCCGGGAGAAGACCGCAGCAGAAGGCAAGGAGTCCAAGGGATCGAAGGACTCCTCGAAGGGCGGCTCCTCGGAGACCACGTCGAAGCCCTCGAAGAAGGAGCCGGCGGCGTCGTGACGGAGGCGAGGGCGGAGATCGGAGTCATCGGGGGCTCGGGCTTCTACGAGTTCCTCGAGGACACGGAAACGGTGGAGATGGAGACGCCGTTCGGGGCGCCCGCCGCGCCGATCACGATCGGCTCGGCGGGCGACCGGAAGGTCGCGTTCCTCCCTCGTCACGGCACGGACCATCGCTACCCCCCGCACGAGGTTCCGTACCGGGCCAACATGTGGGCGCTGAAGGACCTCGGCGTGACCCGAGTGTTCGGGCCCTGCGCGGCGGGATCGCTCCGGAAGGAGATCCCTCCACGCACGCTCGTCATCAGCGACCAGGCGATCGACTTCACGAAGTCGAGAGCGAACACCTTCTATGACGGCCCGCAGACGACCCACGTCTCTTTCGCCGACCCGTATTGCCCCACCCTCCGCGAGACCCTGGTGAAGACCGCCGCGTCCCAGGGGATCGAGCACCGAGACGGAGGCACGATGGTGGTGATCGAGGGACCGAGGTTCTCCACGAAGGCCGAGTCGCGGATGTACGCGCAGCTCGGCGCGGACGTGATCGGGATGACGCAGTTCCCTGAAGCGATCCTCGCGCGAGAGCTCGAGCTCTGCTACGGCAACGTGGCGCTCGTGACGGACTACGACGTGGGCGTGGACGACATCCCGCCGGTGACGCACGAGGAGGTCCTCAAGGTGTTCGGCGAGAACATCGACAAGGTCCGCGATCTGCTCTTCACGGCGATCCCGGAAGTACCGGCGGAACGGACGTGTCCGTGCGCGACCGCGCTCGCGGGCACCGGGCACGGATGATGGCAGGCCAGACCCTCGTCACCGTGGAGATCCGCTTCCTGACCGACGAGGATCCGGGGCAGCTCGCCGATCGCATGCGGGAGTCGGTCGCGACCATCGTCGGGAAGGATGCGCTCGAAGAGTTCCGGGTGAAGTCGGTACCGCTCGGAGGCCCGAAGGACGGGAAGGGTGGTCTTCGCCCGGTGGAGTGACGGGCGTCACGGCGGACGCCTGGTGGTGAGGCTACGGTCGCGCGCATGCTGCTCCGTCGGAAGCTGCCGCGGTCCTCGTTCGTGCTCCTCGCCGTCTCCGTCGTCTGCGCGCTGGCCGCGGCCCTGGTGATGCGTGCGTACGCGCGTCGGCTCGACCTCGTCCGCCCCGATGGCGGCCCGCCAGCCTCCCTCGTGGCTGCGGTCGAGGACGTGGCGAGGGGTGACGTGCTCACCGAGGAGATGCTCCAGCTGGTGACGCTGCCGTCGCGCTTCTCGCCACCGGGCGCGATGCGCGATGTCGCCCGCACGGCGGGAAGGATCGCGATCGCCGACATCGCGGCGGGCGAGGTCGTCACCGCGCTCCGCCTCGCGGGGGTCGAGTCCGGGCCTACGGCCTCGCTCGTCCCACCGGGGATGCGGGCCGTGCGGGTACCGGTCGCGGATGCGGTGGGCGTCAAGCCAGGTGACCTGGTCGACGTGATCGCCACCTTCGGGGGAGGCGGCGCCCACACGGAGGTGGCAGGCGAAGCGCTCGAGGTGCTCGCCGCCGCCCCCACATCGGGGGCCGGGGGACTCGTGCTCCTGGTCACCCCGACGGACGCGGAACGCCTGGCGTTCGCATCCGCGTTCGCGACGCTCTCGATCGCGGTCCGCGGACCCGACGACCTCGTGCCGGGCGAGTCCTTCACCGTTCCGGTGACGAGCGACGGCTAGCATTGACCGACCGTTCTCCGACGGAAGGACCGTGTGAGCATCCTCCAGGCGATCATCCTCGGCCTCGTGCAGGGGGCTACGGAGTTCGCCCCGGTCTCCAGCTCGGGTCACCTGATCTTGGTCCCGTGGATCTTCGGATGGATGCTCATCGGCGACGCCAACGTCCAGAAGTCCTTCGACGTCGCCCTCCACATGGGGACGTTGCTCGGCGCCCTCATCTACTTCCGTAAGGACGTCGCCCGGTATGCGGTCGCCGGGTTCCGATCCCTCGCCGCGCGCCGGATGTCCACGCCCGACGAGCGGATCGCGTGGGCGCTCGTGGTCGGCACGATCCCCGGCGTCATCGCCGGCGTCCTCTTCGAGAACGTGATCCAGGAGGAGCTCGGCGCACCTTGGTTGATCGCCGTGATGCTGGTCGCGTTCGGGCTCCTGCTCGTGATCGTCGACCGGCGCTCTCGCGCCGATCGTGCCTTCGGCACGATCGGCCCGAAAGACGGCCTACTGCTCGGCACGGCGCAGGCGCTGGCCCTCCAGCCGGGCGTCTCCCGCTCGGGGGTGACCATCACCGCCGCCCGGGCGATGGGCCTCGATCGAGAGTCCGCCGCGCGCTTCTCCTTCCTGCTGTCGCTCCCGATCATCGCCGGCGCCGGCGCGTACAAGGCGGTCGATCTCGCGCAGACCGGCCTGCAGGGTCACGCTGGCGAGTTCGTCGCCGGCATGGTGGCGTCGGCGATCAGTGGGTTCGTGGTGATCTGGGGTCTCCTCAAGTACCTGAAGCGTCACGACTTCACGGTCTTCCTCTGGTACCGCGTGGCGGTGGCGGTGCTGGTGGTCGCCCTGATCCTTGCGAACGTCCGCGACGCCGCCGCTTGAGCGCTAGATCGGCGCGACGCCGAAGCCGACCGTGAATCGGCGGCACCAGATCACCAGCGTCCGGAAGTCCAGGGGATCCACGTCCGCGGGGATGAGGTAATTCGAATCGCCGACGTTGCCCTTCAGAGCCCCCAGGTCGACGTACCGGCCGTCGTCCCAGACGCCCCAGTCGTCTGAGACCGGTTGGTCGGTCAGGTACACGCGCAGGTCAGGGCCGTCCGAGGTATCGAGATCTTCCAGGCGGACGAAGCGTGAGCCGTCCTCGAGCTCGACGATCCGGGCCAGGCCCGCGGTGCCGTGCTCGAGGCTCCGGAACTCCCCGGAACCGAGCTCCTCGATGCCGGATGGCTCCTCGAGCGGTTCCTCGCCGGTCGAGGGATCCGTTGCCCCTGTCGGCGTCGGGAGCGCCTCGGCCACCTCACGATCCAGGACGAGCCGCTGCGGGCCGAACCAGTAGAAGCCGAGCCCGAAAAGAGCCAGCGCCGCCACCGCGATCGCGGCTGCGGCCGATCTGTGCGCTTTGGCCCAGTGCAGCATCGACGCTCCCTTTCGCTCATCAGTCGAGTCTGGCCCATCTTGCATCACGGAAGCCTTTCCGCCCGGTGGAGAGATGATGATGACGACGTGTTTCACCGAGTCCGCGGAGGAGGGGATCTTCGCTTCCATTAGTGTGTGATGCCTGATCGTGGTCGATTTGGCTGCTGGTCATACGGAGGCCGCGCGACCGCACGACACCATGACGAGTTCAGCGGAGGCGACGATGACCGAACTGCTGGTGCTTGGCGGAGAACGGGTGGCGGCGGTGGAAGGGGCCGTCACCGACGTCGTGGAGCCCTCGACGGGCAAGCCGGCCTGGGAAGTCGCCCAGGCGTCCCCGGAGGACGCCCGTCGTGCACTCGACGTCGCGGTGGAGGCCTTCGAAACGGGTCCGTGGCGTCGGATGAGCGCTCGGGAGCGGGGGCACGTGCTGACGAAGGCCTCGTTCCTGATCCGAGACCGGCAGGAGGAGCTCGCGACGCTCGAGGCGCGCAACGGCGGGAAGCCGATCGGGGGCGCTCGCGCCGAGATCGACATCGTCGCGAACACCTACGAGTACTGGGGCGGAGCGGCGAACAAGATCTTCGGGGAGACGATCCCGGTCGTGCCGCCGGGTCTCGACGTGACGCTCCGGGAACCCGTCGGTCCCTGTGTCCTGATCAGCCCGTGGAACTTCCCCGCCGTGATCGCGAACTGGAAGACGGCGCCGGCGCTCGCATGCGGGAACACGGCCGTCCTCAAGCCCGCGTCGCAGACACCGCTGACCGCCCTCGCGATCGCCGACATCCTGATGGAGGCGGGCCTCCCCGAAGGGACCCTGAGCGTGCTTCCCGGCCCGGGCGCGACCACGGCGACCGCGCTGATCACGGATCCGCGCGTCGCGAAGATCGGGTTCACCGGCTCCACCGACGTGGGCAAAAAGGTGATGGAGGCGGCCGCCGCGAACATCACCCGCGTCTCGCTGGAGCTCGGCGGCAAGTCCGCGAGCGTCGTGTTCGACGACGCGGACCTTGACGTCGCGATACCCAAGTCCATCTGGTCGGTGTTCGACAACGCCGGGCAGGACTGCTGCGCGCGCTCCCGGCAGTTCGTGCAGCGTCGGATCTACGACGAGTACGTGGAGCGGTTCTCGAAGGCGACCGAGGCGATCAACGTCGGGGAGCCCCTCGACGAGTCGACAGAGATGGGGCCCCTGATCAGCCAGGGCCAGCGACAGACCTCGCTCGACTACCTGGCGATCGCGAGCGAAGAGGGCGCGCGCCTCACGACCGGAGGCGAGCAGATCGACCGTGACGGGTACTACCTCACCCCTGCGGTGCTCGCCGACGTGGACAACTCCTGGCGTGTGGCTCGGGAGGAGATCTTCGGACCGGTCGCGTGCATCCTGCCGTTCGACACCGAAGACGAGGCGATCCGACTCGCGAACGACACGCCATACGGGTTGTCCGGCTCGATCTGGACCCGCGACGTCGGGCGCGCGATCCGCGTCGCGAAGGCGATCCGCACCGGCGTCCTGAGCGTGAACTCCTCGAGCAGCGTGTTCACCGAGGCGCCGTTCGGGGGCTACAAGCAGAGCGGGATCGGTCGCGAGATGGGGATGCATGCGGCCGCGCTGTACACCGAGGTGAAGAACATCTACTTCAGCGAGGAGTAGGGGTCGCGCTCACACGGCTCGGTCGTACCGGTCCCGTTCCCAATCGGTGACCGTCTCGCGCCAGGCCTTGAGCTCCCACGCTCGAGACGTCACGTAGTAGTCGCTGAACGCCTCGCCGAGAAGCTTCCGCAGCCTGTCGTCGTCCTCGAACGCTCGGATGGCCGACTCGAGCGACCCCGGAAGCTCGGGGAGGTTCGGGAGTGCGTACGCGTCCCCTTCGATCGCATCCGGCGGGGTCGCTCCCCGCCTGATCCCGTCGGCAGCCGAGGCGGCGATCGCCGCGAGAGCGAGGTACGGGTTCGCATCGGCGCCCGGGCGCCGGCACTCGCACCGCCAGAGCTCCGGACGGGCCGAGCGGATCGCGCGCACGGCGCAGGACCGGTTCTCGTACCCCCACGTGGCGTTGATCGGCGCGAACCAGCCCGGGACCAGCCGCTTGTAGGAGTTGATCGTCGGGTTCAGCAACAGCGACGCGGCGGGCAGATGCTCCAACACGCCGGCGATCGCCGAGACGAGCGGATCCGGCAGCGGATCGTCGGCCACCGCGCCCGCGAACGCGTTCGTCGCGCCGTCCCAACAGGAGAGGTGGACGTGGCCGCTCGACCCCTCCTCCCCTGGGACGGTCTTCGCCAGGAAGCTCGCCCGCATCCCAAGAGAGGCGGCCACCTGCTTGGCGGCGAACTTCACCATCGTCGCGCCGTCGGCGGCAGCGAGACCCCGGCCGGGTGACAGGTTGAGCTCGAGCAGACCGGGACCGGCCTCCGTGTGCACCGCGGACAGGTCGACGCCGAGACCCTGCAGCCCGCGGGCCAGGTCATCGACGAACCGATCGTAGCGACCGATCTCGTTCAGGCTGTAGCTGATCCCGCTGGACATCGGCTCGCCGTGCTCGTCCCACAGGCGGATCTCGTATTCGATCGCCGCCATCACGTCGTACCCGAGATCCGCGAGGTCCGCCACGACGGTTCGGAACACCTCGCGGGAGGCGAGCTCGCACGGGCTGCCGTCCGGCCAGCTCGGTGTCGCGAGACAGATCCGCCATCCCGGTCGCCAGGGCAGCTCGCGAACGGTCTCCACGTCCGGGTGCACGACGAGATCCGCCGCCCCGGTGCGGATGCCGAACCGCTCGTAGTCGGCGATCGGCGTGTCGACCGGGTCCAGCCCCAGGATCAGATCCGTCATCACCGTTCCGTGTTCGACCGCGACCTCGAACGCATCGGGCCGCAACGCCTTCCCACGGAGCGAGCCGTTGACGTCGGGGATCGCGAGGAGGATGAACTCCTCGCCACCTCCGGGACTCATCCGCCGCTCACGGCCGACAGCGACCCCTTGATCGACCGCTCGACCGACTCCATCGTCGCGCGGAAGCGATCGACGACCTGCGCGAGCTCCTCGTCGGTGCTGACGTACGCGGGCGCGAGCAGCGTCTGATCACCGGCGAAGCCGTCCGCCTGTGGGTGGGTCGACGTCACGAGGAGTTCATGCTCGAAGGCCGTGTCGTCGATGAGGGATGCCACGTCGAGATCGACCGGCAGGAAGGACTCACCGTCCCGCGGGTCCACGAGCTCGACGCCGAGGAGGAACCCTCTGCCCCGTACCTCCCGCACGATCTCGGAACCCCGAAGCGAGGCCTCGAGCTCGTCCCGCAAGCCGGGTCCCCGTTCGCGGACTCGGTCGACGAGACCCCGTTCGACGAGGAGATCCAGGACGGCCAGCCCTACGGCCGCCGTCAAAGGCGCCCCGTCCCATGTGTGCCCCAGGTCGAACTCACGGGAACCTCGATCGATCGCGTCGTACACGTGCTGACGGCAGAGCACCGCGCCCAGCGGGGCGTAACCCGCGCCGAGACCCTTCCCGATGGCCACGATGTCGGGCTCGATCGGCAGCTGATCTGCGGCCAGCCAACTCCCCACCCGACCGATCCCGCTCACGACCTCGTCGAAGCAGATCAGGAACCCGTGCTCGTTCCGGCGTTCCTCGAGGCCCTTCCAGAACCGATCCGGGGGCGAGGCGGCCGGGAGCGCCGCGGCGCTCACCGGCTCGCAGAAGAACGCGGCCACGGTCCCGGGGCCCGCCTCCTGGAGACGCCGATCGAGCTCCTGCAACGCCGCCTCGCCGCTCGGATCGAACCGCCACGTCGAGGGCGGGATGTGGAGATGCGACGCCAGGTAGGGGGTGTAGGGCTCGTGGAGCGCGGGCCGGCCGCTCAGGGCGAGCGTTCCCATCGTCGACCCGTGGTAGGACTGCGCCTGGGAGATCACCCTCCACCGCTCCGAGTCACCGCGCTCGACGTGGTAGAGCCGCGCGAGCTGGAGCGCCGTCTCGTTCGCCTCTGAGCCGCCGGAGACCAGCCGCACGCGCGCCATCCCGGGAGCCACGACCTCGAGCAAGCGGTCGGCCAAGCGTTCCTGGGGTTCGCTCGTGAAGTGGTGGTTGTAGTAGTACGAGATCCGACCGGCCTGCTCGACGAACGCGTCGACGATCTCCGGCACGCCGTAGCCGAGGCACGCGACCATCGCGCCACCCGAGCAGGCATCCAGGATCCGGCGTCCGTCGGTCGTGGTGAGCCAGACGCCGTCGCCGCGTTCGACGCTCGGATAGTCGAGATCGAGGAACCGTGGGAAGACCTTCGTCGCATCCGACCCGATCGCGGCCACCCCCATGTCTCCTCCGACCTCCGCGGTGCTCGTCAGCCCGCTCGGCGGCCGGACCGGCGCCCCGTCGCTTCCGCGTCATCTCCCGAGCGCGGGCGGGCGACGTCCCTCAGGTAGCGCTCGAACACCTGCCACGCCAGGCGCCGGCTCTCGGTCGCGCGTCGTTTCGTCTCCTCCAGCAGCGCGTCGGGATCGACTCCGTCCCCGTCGAGCTCATGGCGATAGGCACGAACCCACTCGTCCATGATCTCCGTCGTCACCTCCGGATGGAACTGGAGGCCGAGACTCCGTCCTGCGACGAAGGCTTGCGGCCCGACGTCCGACTCCGCGATCAGAGTGGCGCCGGGTGGCACCGTGAAGGAATCGAAATGCCACTGGAACCAGGGACCGTCGGGCACCAGCTCGGGGTCCTTGCTAGTGACCGGTAGCCACCCGATCTCCGACTCGGTGCCGCGGAACACCTCTCCCCCGAGCACCCGCGCGAGCATCTGCCCGCCGAAGCACAGGCCGAGCACGGGCACGTCGGCGTCGACGGCCGTCCGCATGAGCCGAGCCTCCCGAGGCACGAACGGTATCGAGTCGTCGAACGCGGCGAACTCGGATCCGAGCGAGACGATCAGGTCATAACCCGTGGGATCGATCTCCTGGTCGTCGAGGTCGATCCGGATCGTCTCCACGCTGGCGTCGTGGCTCGCGAGCCACTCGGTGACGTGCCCCGGGGGCGTCGGTTCCTCGTGCTGGAGGATCAGTGCTCGCAGGGGGGCCGGGTCGCGATCGGCACTCACCGCGAACCCCCGACGGTCGTCGAGGTGATCGGCTCGGAGCCGGTCAGGTCCGGCTCCACGTCCGCCGCAACCTGGCGAACGACGTCGCTGAATCGAGCGACCATCTCTCCCAGCTCGTCGTCCGTCGCGGTGAATGCAGGCGCGAACAACGTCTGGTCGCCCGCGTAGCCGTCGCGCGTCGGCTGCGTCGAGAGCACGATCAGCCCTCGATCGAACGCCGCCGCGTCGATCCTTCCGCCGAGCCGGAGGTCGGGGGGAAGGAACGACTCACCGTCGCGGGGGTCGACGAACGAGACCCCGAGCAGGTACCCGTGGCCCCTCACCTCGCGCACGAGCGGGATGCCGGACAGAGCATCGGCGAGCTCATCGCGGAGCTTCGCCCCCCGGTCGTGGACTCGCTCGATCAGGCCTTCCGAGCGCACGGCCTCGAGGACCGCGAGGCCCACGGCGCAGGCGAGCGGCGCGCCGTCCCACGTGTGGCCGAGCGTGAAGCGTCGTGACCCTTCAGCGAAGGCCTCGTAGACATGCTCACGAACGAGCACCGCACCGATCGCCGCGTAGCCGGCGCCGAGCCCCTTCGCCGTGGCGATGATGTCGGGCGTGCACGCCGTCGCGGCGCCCGCGAACCACTCGCCGGTGCGCCCGACCCCGGTGACGACCTCGTCGAAGCACACGAGGAACCCGTGACGATCGCGCCGCTCGGACAGGCCTTCCCAGAAGCGGCGGGGCGGAGTGTAGGCGGGGAGGGCGGCAGCGCTGATCGGTTCGCAGTAGTACGCGGAGACGGTGCCGGGGCCCGCCTCCTCCAGCGCGCGGTCGAGCGCCTCGAGCGCCGCATCGCCGGAGGGATCGAAGCGCCAGGTGCTAGGCGGGATATGCAGATGTCGAGGGAGGTAGGGACCGAACGGACCGTGCATCCCCGGGCGACCGGTCAGCGCGAGGGTCTCCATCGTCGGGCCGTGGTACGCCTGCGCAGGCGAGATCACCTGCCAGCGATCGGGCTCACCGCGTTCGACGTGGTAGCTGCGGGCGATCTGGATCGCCATCTCGTTCGCGTCGGCGCCGCTGACCGTGAATCGGACCCTGGTGAACCCCTCCGGGGCGACGTCGGCCAGCTCCTCCGCGAGCCGTTCCTGGGCCGGATTGGTCAGGCGCTCGTTGTGCACGAAGGCGAGCGTCTCCGCCTGGGCTCGGGCCGCCGCGACGATGTCGCGCCGGCCGTGCCCCAGGGTGGCGGCCATCGACCCGCCGCTCATCGCATCCAGATACCGGCGGCCGCTCGCGTCTTCGATCCAGACACCCTCGCCGCGGACGACGACAGGCATCGGACGCCCGAGCTCGAGCGGCAGCACGTGGGAGCGCTGGCTCTCTATGGAGACCGAATCCACATCTGCCTCCTCTACCCTGGATCGCTCGGCGTTCCAGGGTAAAGCACCGCGGGAGATCGCGCCTCCGCCGAGGGCCCACCCACCTCATCCGTTGCGGGCCGGCGGGCCGCCACGGTATAACGCAGCACCCGAGGGCTCCGCAGTCGAAGGTCGAGGTCGGGTGCAGAGCCCAGACGAAGGAGGGCCGATGGCCGATGTGAAGGACGTCCTCGAGGGCTGGGAGAAGCAGGGCGTCGCGTTCGTGCGCTTCGAGCTCCCCGACATGCACGGCATCTCGCGCTCGAAGACGATCCCGATCGGCCATGCCGCGGACTACGCGGAGCGTGGCCTCAACATGTACGGAGGCGCGAGCGTCCTCGACACTCGCTCCGACGTCGTCGGGGGCACCCTGTACCACGAGGAGGTCGGGTACGGGGACCAGCTCTTGTTCCCCGATCCCGACTCGGCAGCGGTCCTGCCCTGGGCCGACCGGACGGCGCGGCTCATCTGCGACGCCCAGTGGCAAGACGGGACTCCGCTGGCCGCGACGCCCCGGCGCGTCTTCCGCCAGGCGCTGGAGAAGGCGCGCTCGATGGGATTCGAGCCGCTCATGGGGTCGGAGTTCGAGTTCTATCTCCTCACGGGCGACACCCACGAGCCGCTCTTCAGCGGGTATCACATCTTCAACACCCTGCGGAATGACTACGTCCCGACCATCCGCCGGATCCTGGACGAGATGCCGCAAGCCGGTGTGGACATCATCACCGCGAACTGCGAATACGCCGGATCGCAATGGGAGATCAACTTCGCACCCGGTCGAGGCCTCGCCGGCCCGGACGACGCGTTCACGTTCAAGAACGGCGTCAAGGAGATCGCGCAGCAGGACGGCTACCTCGCGACGTTCATGACGAAGCCGTTCACCGGCCAGGCAGGCAGCGGGTGCCACACGCACATCTCGCTCCTGCACGCCGACTCCGGGGAGAACGCGTTCGGCGACGCAGACGATCCGCAGGGGATGACGGACGCGTGCCGTTCGTTCATCGCCGGTCAGCTGCGCTACGCCCGCGCGATCGACGCCGTCATCGCGCCGACCGTGAACTGCCTTCGTCGCCGACGTCCACACACCTTCAGCCCGTCGAACATCTCCTGGGGCCTGGAGGACCGGTCCGCACTCGTCCGCGTGAAGGGTGGCAGCTCCGCGAACAAGCACGTCGAGTATCGCGCGCCGTCGGCGCTGTCCAACCCGTACCTCGTTGGGGCAGCGCTCCTGCAGGCAGGTCTCCGCGGGATCGAGGACGAGCTTCCCGTACCGGAGCCGTCGAAGCCCGGCGTGCCGGCCGAGGAGGACGACTCCTTCGAGAAGCTCCCGCTCGAGCTGGAGGGTTCGCTCGACGCCCTCGAACAGGATCCGGCGACGAAGGAGTTCTTCGGCGAGGACTTCGTGACGGCGTACTCGACGATGCGCCGCTACGAGCTCTCCCGCTCCAAGGACGCGGTCTCGGACTGGGAGCGCACCGAGTACTTGGAGCTGTTCTGAGTCCGACCGCTCCTGCGCGGGGGCGAGCCACGGCCCGCGGCACGGGCGCGGCGGAGACCGCACGCCGCCTCGAGGCCTCCGGCGTCGAGGCGGTCGCGCTCGCGCTCGTGATCAACTCCGGGGTCACCCTCGTGAAGACGATCCCGCTCCGTCGGTTCGAGGACGCGGTCAGGTTCGGGATCGGCCTGTCTCCGGTCTTCACGGTCTTCCAGGTCGACGATCAGATCACCTCCTCACCGCACATCGCCGGACCGACGGGCGACACGCGGCTGATGCCGGATCCCTCCCAGACTGTCGGGCTCGTCGCGAGCCCGGGATGGGCGCTCGCCCCCGTCGATCAGCTCGACCAGGATGGCGAGCCGTACCCGGGCTGCCCTCGCACGTTCGCCCGTCGGATGCTCGAGCGCCTCGCCGGCCATGGGCTCGAGCTTCGCGGCTGCTACGAGATCGAGTTCTTCCTCGGGCATCGGGCCGCACCGGGTCCGGATGAGGCCGACCCGACTCCCGCCCACACCGGGCCCGCGTACGGCGCGATCGCGCTCGCCGACGTCGAGCCGTTCGCGACCGCGCTGATCCGGGCCTTCGAGGAGCAGGGCACCGGCGTGATGCAGTTCCACCCGGAGTACTCGACCGGCCAGCTCGAGCTGTCGGTGCCCCACAGCGTCGGGATCGCTGCGGCGGACACGGACCTCGTCGTGCGCCACACGATCAGGGCCGTCGCGCGGAACCACGGGTACGCCGTGTCCTTCGCGCCGGTCGTCTTCGCCGAGCGGGTGGGCAACGGGAACCATCTGCACCTGAGCCTCTGGAACCGGAACGGCCGGAACCTGTTCCAGGGAGGCCGCGGACCAGAGGGCATGACACGCGAGGCCGAGGCGTTCACCGCGGGCGTGCTCGCGGCGCTCCCCGCGCTCACCGCGATCACCGCGCCGTCGGTTCCGAGCTACCAACGGTTGCAGCCCCACCGGTGGAGCGGACCGTGGGCGTGCTGGGGGCGGGAGAATCGCGAGGCGGCCCTCCGGTTCGTGACCGGGATGATCGGGAGCCGACCGGATGCGGCCAACCTCGAGGTGAAGTCCATGGATCCGGCCGCGAACCCCTATCTCGCCCTCGGCGCGATCGTGGCTGCCGGGATCGACGGCCTCGATCGCGAGCTGTCCCTCCCCGAGCCAGTCACCGACGATCCCGCGTCGATCCCGGCTCGACGTCGCCGGTCGCTGGGGATCCGCCAGCTGCCGGCATCGCTCAGCGAAGCGATCGGCGAGCTCGAGAAGTCCTCGGTGCTCCGCGAGGCGATGGGTGACGTGCTCTTCGACTCGTTCCTCGCGACCAGGCGCGCGGAACGCGACGTCTTCGAGGGCCAAGATCCGGAGGACGTGGTTCGTGCGCATCGGTGGCGGTACTGAGTCGGAGGACGAGATGACGAACGTGGATCTATCGCATGTCGAGATCGTCGATGCACACACGCACCCCTACCGGCTCGACGATCTCCTGACGAAGGGATCCGCGGGCTTCGACACCAGGATGATGTTCCTGGGGGAGGCGTTCCACTCGTCGTCGCACGTCGATGCGGATCTGTGGCCGGTCGCGGACGCGATGACGGATTCGACCGTGTTCGCGCTCGCGATGCGCCGCTGGCTCGCGGCGCATCTCGGGTGCGAGAACACGCGCGAGGCCGTCACGTCCGCGAGGGAGGAAGCGCTCCAGGCCGACGCGGTCGCCTATACGAAGGGGCTCCTCGATGCGGCCGGCGTGGTCGCGATCCTCTCGGACGAGGGCTTCCCACAACCGCCGATCCCGGCGGACGAGTTCGCCTCCACCGTCGGCGTCACGGTCCACCGCGTGACACGACTCGAGCCCTGGATCCTCCAGCATCGGGACGGGTCGTTCGACGACCTCGTCTCGGGGGTGGAGACCGAGGCGACCGACGCGGCCGCCGATCCCGATTGCGTCGCGTACAAGTCGATCGTCGCCTACCGGACGGGCTTGGACGTCGGCGATCCGAGTGCGTCGGAGGCCGCGGCGGCCTTCGATCGCTGGCGGAGCGACGACTGGAGGGAGACGAGAGAGCACGCGAAGCCGGTCCGTGACTTCGTGATCCGCCGGACGCTCGAGGTGGCGAAGGCGAACGATCGACCGTTCCATTTCCATTGTGGCGGTGGCGACCCGGACATCAACCTCGAGTACGCCGGGCCGAGGTCGATCTTCCCGCTCCTGGTGGACGTGCAGGATCAACCGGTCGTCCTCGTGCACTCCGGCTACCCGTGGATCAGGGAGGCGGCCTACGTCGCGTCGGTGCTCCCCAACGTGTACCTGGAGCTCTCCGAGCTCATCCCCTGGGGATGGGGGCAGGTGGAATGGGGGCTGGAGATGCTCGTCGGAACGGTGCCGGCCGCCAAGCTGCTCTACGGTTCGGACGAGGCGGGAGAGCCCGAGGCGTTCTGGGCCTCGGCTCTGCTCGCCCGATCGGCGCTCGAGCGGGTGCTCGAAGGGTTCGTCGATCGCGACTACCTCTCCTCGAACGAAGCCGAAGGCCTCGGAAGGCTGGTGCTCGGCGACGCCTGTCGTCGCCTCCACGGCATCGACGGCTGACGAGGAAAGGGCCGCCGCCCCGTCGAAGACGGACGGCGGCCCTGACATCCTCCGAGGATCAGGCCGGCGCCGAGTCCTCCGCGATCTCGCGGTCGGCGA
The DNA here is from genome assembly GCA_050998695.1 of Actinomycetota bacterium. GTDB lineage: Bacteria > Actinomycetota > UBA4738 > UBA4738 > HRBIN12 > JAJNBA01. The sequence continues at coordinate 10,297 of JBPCPX010000065.1, read as the reverse complement.
GCCCTTCCTGGATCAGCTGCTCGTCCGACTTGCCGCGTCTCGCAGACTGCGACACGAGCCAGATCACGATGCCCGAGACCACCGACACGAGCGTGAACGCGATCATCCAGACGTTCCAATCCGCCAGCTTCCACCCGGTTGGGTTCTCAGGCGAGAACGGGTACCACGAGCCCACGAAGATGAAGAGCACCGCGAGGATGTTCACGATGAACCCGACCACGCCGCAGAAGAACAACAGGCCGACGGGGACCCTCCGCTCACGCTCGAAGCGCTCCGGTTCTGCCCGCCTCGCGAAGAAGATGTCGAGGAAGAGCAACGCCGTCGAGATGCACCAGATGATCGTCACGCCGGCGTAGAGCGCGTAGAAGTACCGATACGGGTCCGTCTCGCCGGATCCGAGGACGAAGAAGATCACCACCGCGATGATGGTCGAGATCGCGCTCTGGAGGGTGATCGCGTTCGCCGGCACCTTGTTCCGGTTGACCTTGCCGAACTGGTGCGGGAGCCGCTTCTCCATGCCGGACACGAACAGCAGCCGTCCGAACGAGAAGTTGTAGACGACGGCGACGGTCAACACCACCCACGCCATCACCAACGACACGGCAGCGCCGGCCCACCTCCCGAGCGAGAGCCCGACCGTCTCGGCCCCACCGGTGGTTCCGTTCGCGCCCCCGGCTTCGATCACGACCATGTTCCCCCACGTCGCCCAGAGGTATGCGGCCATCACGATCAGGCAACCCCAGAGCAGGAACGTGCGGATCGCCCTCTCACCGCCGGTCACCTCGGCGCCCATGTTCAGGGGTGTCTCGATGCCCAGGAGCGCCAGGATCGCGAACGAGAAGAACGTGAGATTCGCCGGAAGGCCGAGCGTGAGGGTCTCACCCTGGAAGGGATCCCATCCCGTCCCGAAGTCCGTCGACGCGTCGTTGCCCTGGAGCAGCCACCACACCCCCGCGAACCCGATCAGGAAGATCGCCGCCGCGTAGAACCAGAACAACACGTTCACGTAGTTCTGGGTGACCCGCATCTTCAGGTAGGACATGAGCGCGCTGAACCAGATCACGACCAAGACGACGACGCCGATCTGCCAATTCTCCGTGAAGAGGCACGGGAACTCGCAGCTCGGCTTGATGAATACGGCGGCCTGCTGCAGGAAGTTCGCGAACAGGATCCCGATGAACACCAGCGAGATCGGGCCGGGCCACCACGCCGCGAAGCCGGCGAAGAACCCCCAGAACGGCCCGAGCACCTTGTGCGTCCAGACGTAGAGCGAGCCCTCCTCGGGGAACATCCGTCCGAGCTGAGCCGTCACGAACGCCCCGGTGATCAGGAACGTGAGGAACGCGACGATCCAGAACACGAAGACCGAGGGCCCGGCGAACTGCAGGCCGGCCGCGTTGTTGATGAACAGCACGATCGCGACGAAGATCACGACGAGGTCGAACGGGCCGAGGGTTCGGGCCACCAGAACCGGTGCGACCTTCTCCGAGATCATCTGCTCGTTGGCGCGTGACGCCATAGCATCTCCCTCCCATCACATGAGGGACGCCGCGAGCCGGGGCAGGCGCCCCACCTGGTCTCGATCGGGCGGAATCCTTACATCCGGAGGAGGTCTTGTCTAGCTGAGCGGAACGAAACCCATCAGACGCCGGCGAGCGTCATCTCGCCGATCAATACCGACGGCGTCCCCACAGAGGAGAAGAATCGGAGGTCGTCGCCGACCCCGGTGATGGCCTGCAGCATCTCCGGCAAGGTGGATGCGATCGTCATCTCGCGGAGCGGTTCCCCGATCGCCCCACCCGCGATCCGGAGCCCCGTCGCGCCGACGCTGAACTCGCCGCTGATGGGATTGGCGCCGGAGTGCACGCCGCTGACGTCCTGGATCAGCACGCCGCCATCGGCCTGCCGCAGCAGCTGCTCGCGTGGGGTCTCCCCCGCGTCGAGGTAGAAGTTCGAGGTTCCGACACCGGGCGGTGCGCGGTAGCCGCGCTTGCCGTTCCCGGTCGAGGTCGTCCCACCTTTGTGTGCCGTGTACGCGTTGTACAGGAACCCGTTGAGCACACCCTTCGTGAACAGCTCCGTGCGCCCGCTCGGCACGCCTTCGTCGTCGAACGGCGCAGCTCCCGGTCCCTCCACGTTCGTCCCGTCGTCGACGAGCGTGAACAGCTCGGATCCGACCTGGTCCCCCACGAGGTCGGCGAAGAGCGACCGGCCCTTCTGCACGGCATCGGCGGACACCGCACCCGCGAGCACGCCGAGGAACGACATCGCCGCGAACTGATCGAGGACGACCGGAACGCGGGCGGTCGCCGGCTTCGCGGCGCCGAGCATCCGCGCCCCACGTTCCACCGCCTCGTCCGCGACGGCCTCCCATTCCAGCTCGCTCAGCCCCCGCGCGATCCGGTAGGAGAACCCCGTCTGGGTCTCGTCGCCCTCGACCGCGAGGGTGACGGCCAGACACCAGGCATCGGTCCGCCGGTACTCGGCTTCTACGCCCGTCGTCGACGCGATCGCGACGCGTGTGACCGCGTCACCGACCTGCGCCTCGTCGATCTTCGTCACGCGTGGATCGAGGGAGATCGCGCGGGCTTCGAGAGCGAGCGCCAGCTGTGTCTTGTCGTCGGTCGAGACGTCGGCGGAGCTCTCCAGGAACAGCTCGGGGATCGAGCTCCAGGCGGCCGGCTCCGGAAGGACATTGTGCTCGTCATCGGCGGCGAGCGCGGCGTTCTCTCGCGCTCGACGCACCATCTCGCGCACGTCGTCGGCGTCCGGGTCAGCGGCCCATGCGTAGCCCAGTCGGGCCTCGCGGATGACCCGGACGCCGACGCCTCGAGACTCGGCGAACGCCAGCCCCTCGACCTCGCCTCGGAGCGCGCTCGCTTCCGTGCGACGCGACTCCTCGGCGTACGCCTCGACTGCCTCGCCGGACTCCGCCGCCTCGACCGCGGCCCGGCAGAGATCGCCGAGGTCAGGCACCGGTTCCCCCCACCGTGATCCGCGAGATCCGTAGCGTGGGCGAGCCGCTACCGACGGGCGCCTGCTGCCCGTCCTTGCCGCAGACGCCCTCCCACGTGTCGAAGTCGTCCGCGACCGCATCGACCGCGGACATCACCTGGATCGCGCGCCCGATCAGGTTGGCGCCTCGCACCGGCGTCGTGACCTTGCTTCCTTCGATCAGGAACGCCTCGGAGCATCCGAATACGAAGTCTCCGCTCGCGGGATTGACCTGGCCACCGCCGAGCGAGGTGACGAACACTCCCTTGTCCGTGCCCTCGATGATCGCCTCGGCTCGCTCGGCGCCGTCGAGGATGTTGGTGTTGGTCATCCTGGGGATCGGCGGGGAGGCGTAGGACTCGCGCCGGCCGTTGCCGGTTGAGTCGACGCCATCCTTGCCGGCCCGGAGTCGGTCGTAGAGGAAGCCCTGGAGCACGCCTTCTTCGAACAGCACGGTCCGCTGGCTGGGCTCCCCCTCGTCGTCGAAATCGAACGATCCCCAACCGTTCGGGATCGTCGCATCGTCAACCCCATTGACGACCTCGCTCGCGCACTTCGTTCCCACGAAACCTCGATAGACGCTCGCCTCCTTGTCCACGGCGTCCGCTTCGAGCGGATGGCCCACGGCCTCGTGGAAGAGGACGCCGCCCATGCCGGGCGCGAGCACGACGGCCATCTCGCCCGCCGGCGCCGGGATCGAGTCGAGCATCGTGACGGCGCGCTGCGCCGCCTTCTCGCCGATCGCCTTCGCGGTGAACCGGTCGAAGAGCTCGATCCCCGCGCACGCCGCGGGACCGAAGAACCCCGTTTGGATGGTTCCGTCCCGGGCGGCCACAACCTGGGTGACCATCCGGATGCGAGGACGTTCCTCCTCGACCCAGCGGCCATCGGAGGTCGCGATCAGCCGCTTCTGCAGGGAATCGCCGTACATCCCGACCACCTGGACGACCTCGGGGCTGAGCCCGCGCGCTGCCTCGTCGAGCTCGCGCAGCCAGGCCACCTTGTCCACGGCGGGGAACTCGGCGGCGGGCCGGTCCGTGCGGTTCACGCCCTTGCCCTCGCGGACGGTGAGGTCGACAACGGTGCCGGGCTCGCCCTCCTGAAGAGCGGCGCTCGCCGCCTCGGCCGCCTGCAGGAGCGAATCGCGGTCGAGGCGGTTCGAGTACGCGTACCCGTAGGAGGTGCCGAGGGCGACGCGGACCCCCGCCCCTCGGTCCAGGCCGCTCGCGAGCTCCTCGACCTTGCCGTCGTCCAGCCGGATGTTCGTAGACGTTCGTTCCTCGACGAAGAGCTCGGAGAAGGAGCCGCCTCGTCGACGAGCGGCCTTCAAGACCTCCTCGACCAGCTCGCGGGGCAGCATGGTCGCGATGCTAACAGCGGGCATCCGACCGCCTTCAGAAGAGGAGCGCGACCGCCAGGAACCCCAAAGCCGCCACGACGCCACCGATGCCGCCGACGAGCTGATCGCGGCGTGAAGCTCCCATCCCCGCTCGTATCCAGGCCACGAGCCCGAAGACCCCGGCCACCAGGAGCAGGAGTCCGATCGAGAAGAGGGAGACGACCGCGGCACCGATGAGCCCGCCGGTCGCGATCCCGAGGGGGATCACACGATCCGAACGTGTTCGAACGGCCCCGGCGAGGGCGCATGCGCCCAGGCCGGCGAGGTAGATCGCGATCACGACCACGCCTGCGACATCCCCTTCACCCTGCGAGACGATGAGGGCGATGTAGAGCGCGACGGTGAGGAACGTGATGGCGGCGGCGATCGAGGCCGGAACGACGCCTGGGGAACGAGCACCGGCGGATGCGGGCATGCGCCGATCGTACGTCCGGGCCGACCGAAGAGCGTGGGGTACGCTCCGCGGGATGGTCACGACCCGGCGGACCCGGCGGACCCGGCTGCTCGGCGTCCTCCTGGTGGTGCTCACGGCCGCGTGCGGCACGACCGGTGTCGGTCACGGGATCAGCGTTTCGCCCCCGCCGCCGGACGAGTCGCCCACCCCCAGCGCTTCGCCGGTGTCGCCGACCCCGACGGCATCGCCGGGGCCCGGAAGTCCGTTGGAGACAGGCACGGCGACCCTCGCCTTGTCCGGGGACCTCAGGATCGACGTGCCCTTCGCGTCGATCGCGACGCCGGCCGTCTGGGCGCCCCCTCCCGCTCCGATGGACATCACGTGGAACGGCTCGTCCACGCAGGGGCTTCGTCTCTCCGGCACCTCGTTCGTGAGCCGGGCCGCGACGAGCGCCGATCGCGCGCTCTCGTTCACCGTCACCGGGCCGGACGGGCCGGTGGTGTTCACCTCGACCGCCGGGGAGTGCGCCGTCACGATCACGCCCGCCCTGCCGGACAACATGGGCGGTCTCTTCACGTGCAGCCTCCTCACCGATGTCGAAGGCGCCACCACGATCGACGCTCGGGGCGTCTTCTCCGCCATCGGCTAGCGGGTGGGCATGGGAACCCGCCGGGATCTCGCCTGGCTCGGGGGTCTCGGCGTTGTGCTCCTCGTGGTGCTGCTGTGGCCCTACGTCGTGGACGGATACCGCTTCGGCGTGGGCCCGGACGTGCCCGTCTATCTCTGGTGGACGCGGGTCGGGGCGAGCGAGGGCATGTCGATGGTGGGGAGCCGGCCCGGCGCCCCGGCGCTCGCGGCGGCGCTCGCCGGGTCGCTCCTGCTGAACGCGTCCGCCGTCACGGCCGGTCTGTCGTCGGCACTCGGCGTGGTGGTGGGAGCGGCCGCCGCGGCGCTCGTTCGCGCCGCCGGAGGCCGCATCGGCGCGTCCTGGCTGCTCGCCGGGCTGCTCGCGGGCATCTTCTCCACCCATCTGGTCGCCGGGTATCTCGCGAACCTGGTGCTCGCGGCGACGTTCGTGGCGGCGGCCGCGTGCCTCGCGGGATCCCGGCGAACGTGGTGGGCCGCCGGGCTGCTGCTCGCGGGCGGAGGGCTCGCCCACCCACCGTTCCTGGTGCACGCGTTCGTGGTGCTGCTGGGCGCGGCCGCGCTCGCCTGGCGGGTGGGCGCCCGCGACGAGGCTCGCGACATCGCCCTGTCCGTCACGGCGGGCGGCCTCGTCGCGAGCGCGGGCGTGCTCGCCACGCTCGCGGGTCCCGGCCCGATCGACGCCGAGACCTCGAAGGACGGCTATCTCCGCCGAGCGGGGCTCGATCGGGAGCTGGTCGACGCCTATCGGGAGCGTTTCCGCCTCCGGGCCGCGCGCTACGTGCAATGGATCTCGGTGCCCCTGGCGGCCGCGGGCACCACGACCGCAGACGGCTTCCTCCAGCGGTTCCTCATCTCGTGGCTCGCGGTCATAGCGATCGGCATCCCGGTCGGCTACGTGACGGGATGGCTGCCTCCCGATCGCCTCGTCACGTTCGGGTTCGCGCTCCCGGTCGGCGCCGCGCTCGGTCTCGCGTGGCTGCACCGGCGGCTCGGTCCGCGAACGTGGATCGCGCGCGTCCTAGTGGTCGTCCTCGCCGGCTGGATGATCCTCGGAGCGCTCCTCGTGTGGGGACGGCAAAGGCCCTTCATCTCGCCGAACGAGGCCTACCTCGCGCGCACTGCCCCCCTCCTCGCCGGCACCCAACCCTCGGCCAGGGATCGTCCGATCGTCTTCCTCGTGGACGACGCGGACACCACGGCCACGTTCCTCGGATCTCGGGCCGCGAACATCGTGCGCGCAGCCTCCGATCCAGAGCGACACGACGATGTCTACGTCTTCGTCGGGACCGTGTCTGACTACTTCTCGGGCAGACCGACGGTGCGAGGTGATCCCGAATACGACGCGCTCTCGAGGCTCACGCTCGCCGACATCCCGAGGGAGCCCGAGCCGCTCATCTTCGTGCTCGCCCCCTTCTACCGCGGAGGAGACGCCGGGACTCACCCCCGATTGTTCGAACACGAGCCAGGGATGTGGGCATCCGAGGTCTTCGCCGAGATCTCGGTCGCATCGGGGGACGAACCGCTGCAGTTCGGACCGTCGTCTCCATCCGGCATCTCGTTCGCGACGACCGCGATCCTCGCGGTGCTCACGCTGCTCGGCCTCGGCTTCGCGCGCGCCGTGTTCGACGATCTCGTCACTGCGGTGGCAACAGCACCGGCTTTCGGCGCCGCCGGGCTCACCCTCACGGCGGTCGCGCTCGACCGACTCGGCCTACGGCTGGCCGAGATCCCCGTCGCGCTCGCCGCCTCGGCCTTGGCGGGCCTCGGCGGCCTCGCCTTCCTCGTCATGCAGCGCAAGCGGGATCGCCAGGCGTCTGCGTAGGTCGAGCGCCAGCCACAAGAGCAGGCCGATCACCACCGGCGTGAGCACGTAGTGCCCGATCAAGACGTTGAGGTCGTAGGCCTCGGGGAACCGGAGCGGCTCGGCCGTCCACTGTGACAGTGCCAGCACGCCGGACAGGAGGATCAGTGACACGCGAGGGACACGCGGGAGGATCCAGAGCAACGGGAGCGACCACGCCAGGTACCAGGGAAGGAGCACGGGACCCAGCAGCGTCAGCGCAAGCAGCGACCAACCCCAGCCTCCGAGGAGCTCCGTCGATGGACGCCCCGACGCCCCCGCACGAGCCACCGCCCGCACCAACCAGACGACAGCCGCCGCGAGCGCGAGCGGGAACACCACCCGTGCGACGACTCCCAACGTGTCGCCGCTGATCGCATCGAGGATCCGTCGGAAGAACCTCGACGGCGCGAGCCACCCCTCGTGCGAGGAGAGCTCGAGCATCCCGAGCGTCGGATCGTGCAGCTGGAAGAAGGGCGCCGAGACGATCGCGACGATCGCGACGGCTACCCCGGCGTGCGCCGCGCCCGCGGAGAAGCGCTCCGACGAGGGTCGTCGCCACACCACCCAGACGACGAGCAGCAGGAGCGGCAGGAACAACGTCGCCTTGATCAGCGCTCCGCACGTGAGGACCCCGGCCGCCCAGATCGTCCGATCGCGGACCACGAGCCAGGCCGAGATGGCGATCGCGAGCGCCACGAGGAGGTCGTTGTGGCCGCTCCCGGCACTCTGGAAGAGCACGACCGGGTTCAGGCCGAACGCCGCGACGGCGAAGGCCGCGCGAGAAGGTCGGACCCGTCGGGCGACGGCGGCGATCACGAACGTCGTCGCGAGGCTCGCCGCGATCGCGATCAGCCGGAACGTGTCGACCAACACGTCCAGACGTGCGGAGACCCGAGTCACGACCCCCGAGAGATGGGAGAACAGCGGGCCGTAGACCGACGGCGTGTCCACCCACTTGGGCCCGACGAGCTCTCGCGTCAGGAGGCTCGGGAAGTCCGCAGGCGTCTGCACGTACGGGTTCGCGTGATGGATCGACACGATCTGCCCGTGCGCGACGTAGGAGTAGACGTCGCGCGAGATGAGCAGCGGCAGCAGCACGATGGCGAGGTGGAACGCGACCGAGAGCGCGAGCGCGAGACGCATCGTGATCTCTCCGCGCCAGGCGGCGCGAAGAAGCACCAGGAACCCGGCCATGCCGGCGGCCACGCCCAGCACCGAAGCGACCGGGAGGGCAGCGCCGAGACGGTCGAGGCCGATCGTCTCGGCGATCCAGACGAACGGCCCCCCCGGCTCCGCCCCCGGTGCCAGGATCGGCTGCAGCGGCGACCCGGGGACCGCCGCGACGACCGCCTCGACCAGGAATCCGGCCACGGCCGCCGCGACGGCGGGCCAGGCCACTCGCGGGCGGGATGCCTGCATCTCGGCGCCGACGCTAGCACCGGCTCGCCACTAGGCTGCAGGTCATGGCGCGATTCCGCGAGGGCACCGGGACGAGCGTCTTCGTCGCGGCCGGGTCGGCGACGGTGTTCTCACTGCTGGCGTGGGTGATCGCCTTCCTGCTGTGGATCGCGCTCTCGATCTACGCGTTCGTCGAGATGATCGGGGACGGCCGTCCCAGTCCGACCGCGGTGCTCCTGATCGTCGTGCTCCTGGTGGGCGGCCTCGTGACGCTGGCCGCGGCCGGGATCGGACTCATCGGCAAAAGCCTCACGCCGAAGAAGCGCGACCGGATCTGATCCGCCTCACGGGGTCGGCTTCATCACCATCAAGTAGAGGATCCCCGCCACGGGGAGCATCGTGAGGAGCCCAGTCGTGCGCGTGCGCCGAGACGCGACCGCGTAAACACCGGACGCCACCTCGCCCGTCGCCACGAGCTCCGTCTGGCGCCGGAGCGACGGCCCGAAGAACACACCGGCGATCACGCCCACCAATGCGTACAGGACGATGGCGGCGAGGATCCAGAACGTCGTGAACCCCAGACCGTCCGAGACGAGGACCATGATCACCCCCGTCAAGGGCAGGACACCGTACGCCGGGTTCGCCAGGCGCGAATCCAGGGCCTTGATCGTCCCTAGCGCGAACGACTGCTCACCCGGTGCCCGGCCCTTCATCGCCGCGAGCCACACGAAGTACGTCACGTTCGTGCCGACCGCGACGATCGCCGAGAGCACGTGCACGAGCTTGAGCGGCAGGTACCAAGATTCCACGGTCGCCATCCTCTCCGGTCCGGGGAGGGCAGCCTGCCACATCCGATCCCGCCGAGCGTAGGCTCGGGACGATGACGAGCCGACTCCTCCTCGACGTGTCGAGCTTGACCTATCGGGCGTTCTTCGCGATGCCCGACTCCGTGAAGGCACCCGACGGGCGGCCCGTCAACGCCGTCCACGGGTACCTCGACATGGTCACGCGCCTCGTCGTGAGCAGACGACCGGACGAGGTCGTCCACGTCTACGACCACGACTGGCGGCCGGTCGAACGGACCGACATCTATCCGGGCTACAAGGCGAACCGTCCGCCGGAGCCCGAAGCGATCACCCAGCAGTTCGAGTTGCTACGCGCCGCGATCGATCTCACGGGGTTGCTGCAGGCTGAGACGGAGGGGTGGGAGGCCGAGGACGCCATCGGCGCGTTCTGCGTCGAGGCGGACGAGGCCGACCGGATCGAGATCGTGTCCGGGGATCGCGACCTGATCCAGCTGGTCCGCGATCCGGTCGTGAAGCTGCTGTTCACCCTCCGCGGTGTCTCCGAGCTGGGCGAGTACGACGAAGCCGGCGTGTTGGCGAAGTACGGCGTGCCGGCCTCTCGCTACGCCGAGTTCGCGATCCTGCGCGGCGACCCCTCGGACGCGCTCCCGGGCGTGCGCGGCGTCGGCGAGAAGACCGCACGGGCGTTGATCGACACCTACGGGTCCCTCGACGACATGCTCGCCGACGCCGCGCCGGTCCATCCGCAACCCGGACCGCTGCAGGGCAAGCCGGCGCTCCGCGCGAGGATCCTCGCGTCGAGCGAGTACCTCGCC
>JBPCPX010000062.1:0-7732 GCA_050998695.1 Actinomycetota bacterium | reverse complement strand
GGTCTTTTTTCCTCATCTGTTGTTTTGTTGACCCTCCGGCCCCGCTGGCAGGGCCATGGCGGCGGGGGGGGCATCGACGACTTGCCGGCGCTCGCGACCGCGGGTCCCCGCGGCCGCCAGCGCTCGCTCCGCCTCGACGGTGGACAGGCGCTCGTCGTGCATCTCGATCGGGACGTCGACGACGCCACCGAGCGCGTCCGCGAACGACTCCGCGTGAGCCGCGCTCTCGCCGCGCTCCCCGCGGAGCGAGAGCGGCAGACCGATGACGATCACGGTCGCGCCGCGCTCCTGGGCGAGGGTGGCGATCGCCTTCAGCTCGCCCGGTGGCTGCCCGACGTGCACGGTGCCGACCGGCACCGCGACTCGACGCTCCGGATCGGACACCGCCACCCCGATCCGCGCGTCGCCGAGGTCGAGGCCCAGCACCGGGCCGATGACCGGCGAGCGGACCGTCTCACGAGGCGACTCGCCGCCCGGCCCGGCTCCAGGGTCCTCGTTGTGCGACATGGCCACCCCTCAAGAGGCCGAGAGGAGCTCCCGGGCTCGCGCAGGGATCCCGCCGAGCGCCTGCGAGATCGCCGCGGCGTTCCGGCCGCCGGCCATGGCGAGGATGTCCTTGCCCCCGGCTCCCCCGCCGATGACGCTCGAGGCCTCACGGAGGAGCTCGGGCGCCGTGACGCCACGCGCGACCGCTTCGGTCGTGGACGCGGCCACCAGCTGCGCCTTGCCGTCGCTGCCCCCTCCCAGGACCACCGCGGCCGGGCGACCTTGCAGACGGTCGCGGATCTTCTGGGCGAGCTCGCGGAGGCCGCTGGCATCCTCGCCCGGCACCTCGGACACGACGAGTGCGAGCCCGTCGACGTCCAGCGCGCCTTCGACGAGCGAGGCGATGATCGCGTCGCGATCGCCCTTCTGCAGCTTCCCCAGCTCGCTCCGAAGACGCTTGTTCTCTTCGATCACATTGCGGGCGTGCTCGATCGCGGATCGTGGATCGTTACTGCCGAGCGCGTCGACCAGGTCGTGCAGCAGCGCGCGTTCGGCGTTCATCTCGCGGAGCGCGTCGGGCCCCACCAGCGCCTCCACGCGCCGCATCCCGGCACCGATCGACCCCTCGTGCAGCAACCGGATCACGCCGATGTTCCCGGTCCGCTCCACGTGGGTCCCCCCGCAGAGCTCCCGCGAGTACTCGCCGATCTCGACGACGCGCACGGTCTCCCCGTACTTCTCGCCGAAGAGCATGATGGCGCCGAGCCTTTTCGCCTCCTCCATCGAGGTCTCGAAGATGCTGGGCGCGTCGTCCCTGGCGAGACGGCGGTTGGCGATCAGCTCGGCCTCCTGGAGTTGCTCGCCAGGGACGGCCGACGGATGGGGGAAGTCGAAGCGCAAACGGCCCGGCTCGACGAGCGAACCCGCCTGGCGAGCATGCTCGCCGAGCAGCTCGCGGAGGGTCGCGTGGACGACGTGGGTGGAGGTGTGGGCTCGGGCGGTCGCCTCGCGGCGATCGGTGTCGACCTCCGCGTGCGCCTCCTCGCCGGGTCGGACCTCGCCCGACTCGACGAGGCCGGTGTGGACGATCGAACGGTCGCCGGCGGGGACCGTGTCGGTCACCCGGATGACACCCGAGGGCGTGCGGATCAGGCCCCGGTCGCCGACCTGGCCTCCCCCCTCCGCGTAGAACGGCGTGCGGTCGAGGAAGACGCGAACCTCCTGGCCTTCCTCGGCCGTAGGCAGCTCGCGGAACTCGGGGTCCAGGAGTGACACGACCGTTCCGTCGGACTCGAGGTGGTCGTAGCCGACGAAGGTCGACGGCGGGGCCGCGCCCGCGTCGAGGCCGATCGGCACCTTCTTCGCCGCGGCGCGGGCACGTCCCCGCTGCTCCTCGAGCAACTCAGCGAAACGGTCGCTGTCGACGGTCAGCCCGGCCTCCGCGGCGAGCTCCTCGGTGAGTTGCAGGGGGAACCCGAAGGTATCGGAGAGCTTGAAGGCGTCCTCGCCGGTGATCCGACTCTCCTCGACCCGGGACTTCGCGTCCTCGAAGAGCACCAACCCCTGGCGGAGCGTGGCGGCGAACCGCTCCTCTTCGGATCCGGATACCTGCCGGATGAATGCCTCGTTCTCTCGGAGCTCCGGGTAAGCGTCACCGAACCGATCCACGACGACGCTGATGATCGGGTCCATCACGGAGCGCTCGATGCCCAGACGCCGCGCGTGCGACACCACCCGGCGGAGCATCCTTCGCAGGATGTAGCCACGGCCCTCGTTGGAGGGCTGCACGCCGTCGGCGATCAGGAAGGTGATGGCGCGGCCGTGCTCGGCGATCACCTTCAGGGAGATGTCGTCGGTCGGATCGCCCCCGTGTGTCTTGCCGGACATCGATCCGGCGACCTCGAGGATCGGCCTGAGCAGGTCGGTCTCGAAGACGTTCTCGACGCCCTGGAGGAGCATCGCCACACGCTCGAGCGACGAGCCCGTGTCGACGTTCTTCGCGGGGAGGGGACCGGTGACCCGGAGCTCGTGGTCGACCTGATCCTGGATGAAGACGAGGTTCCAGATCTCCATGAAGCGCTCCTCGTCGACATCGGGACCCCCGTCGGGTCCGTACTTCGCGCCCCGGTCGACGAAGATCTCGCTGCACGGACCTCCGGGGCCGGCCATATGCGTATGCCAGTAGTTCGCGAGCTCGCCGTTCGTATCCAGCATGCCCCGCCTGACGATCCGCCCCGGCGCCAGCCCCACACCGTCGACCCACCCCTCGACGGCCTCCTCGTCAGACTCGAACACCGTGACCCAAAGGAGGTCGTGATCGATCCCGTATCCCTCGGTCACGAGCTCGTGCGCCCACCGGATCGCATCGGCCTTGAAGTAGTCGCCGAACGAGAAGTTGCCGAGCATCTCGAAGAAGGTTTCGTGTCGGGCGTCCCGACCCACGTTCTCGATGTCGTTGGTGCGCATCACCTTCTGGACGGTGACAGCCCGTCGATACTCGGGATCCGCCTGCCCCAGGAAGATCGGGATGAACTGGTTCATCCCCGCGTTGGTGAGCAGCAATCCCGATTCCGGCGGGGGGATCAGCGACGAGCTGGGGACACGCTTGTGTTCGCGCTCCTCGAAGAACGACAGGAACAGCTCACGGATACGATCCCCCTCCACGAGCCGAGTCTACCGACGGGCCCCCGCGGATCTCAGGCGGCCGTCGGTTCGTCGGGATCGGGCTCATGGACGCGGGAGGGGTCCATCTCGGCGCGCAGCTCGCGCTCCCGCTCCTCCATCGCCCGCTTGCCCTCCTCGATCGACTCCGCCACGAGCTTCGACAGGTCCATCAGGCCGCCTTTCGCTTCTCGCGCGAGCGTCGCCGGTTTGACCTTGTTGGCCTGACGCTTCGCCCACCGCGAGGTGAGGACGGCGCCGGTCGCGCCGGCGCCCAATCCGAGTGCGACCCAGAAGCCTCGGCGCATGTCAGGGCGCCGTCGCGCCCGGTCCCGTCGGCGCGCTCTTCGACTTCTTCTTGCCGAACGACTCGGCGGCCTTCTTCACGCCCGCGCCGACGCTGATGAATTTCGTGATCGGGCTCGCGGCGGCGTGCTCGATCAGGCCCGTCAGCCGCTCCACCCTCCCCACGATGCCGCCGACGGAGTCCAGGACGTGACCGACCCGGTCCAGATGACCGTTGGTCCGTTCGACGGAACCCTTGATCTCCCGGAGCAACGGGACCGTCTCCTCCCGCATCGCGTCGACCGTGAGCCGGGTCGCCTCGAGCACCCGGAACGTGTTGAGCAGCACGAGGCAGAGGAACAGGACCAGCAGTCCCCAGAACGCGGCCAACACGATCAGGGCTGTCTCGCCGCCGGTGAGAGCCAGGAGCGTCATCCGTTACCTCCGTCTTCTTTGGCGTGTTCTGGCGTGGGTGGGCGTCGGCCCAGCATACCCACGGCATCGGAGGCCTTCAGTCCTCGATCGGGTCCTCGATCGGCGCCCCGGTCCCCGGCTCGACTTCGACCTCTTCGCCCTGGCCGGACGGCTCGTAGTACCCGGCGTCGTCGAACCGCTCGGGGCGGTACTGCTGCTCCACGTGGTGCCCCTCGAAGTCGTGGGGATACTCGTAGCCCTCTCCGTGTCCGAGCTTGGCGGCGCCCGCGTAGTGCGCGTCACGCAGATGTGCCGGGACGGGGTCGGTCGAGTCGGCGTCGACCATCGCCTTGTCCAGGGCGTCGGTCACCGAGTTCGACTTCGGAGCCCGAGCAAGATACAGCGCCGCCTCCGCGAGGTTGAAACGCGCCTCCGGCATGCCGACGTGCTCGAGAGCCTGCGCGGCCGCCACGGCGACCGACAGCGCGCGGGGGTCGGCCAGCCCGACGTCCTCGGAGGCGAAGATCACCATCCGTCGGACGATGAATCGCGGGTCCTCGCCCGCATGGATCATCCTGCCGAACCAGAACAGCGCCGCATCCGGGTCCGAGCCACGCATGCTCTTGATGAAGGCCGAGACGACGTCGAAATGGTTGTCGCCGCGGTCGTAGGCGACGATGCGCTTCTGCACGGCGTCGGCAACTCGCGCTCCGTCGATCACGGTCTCGCCCGCGTCGGCGAGTAGGACGGCGGCTTCGAGGGCGGTGAGCGCGGCGCGAGCATCACCTGCCGACAGCTCGACGAGATGGTCGAGCGCGTCGGGGGTGAGCGACACGCCGAGCGTGCCCATCCCTCGCTCGGCATCGACGACCGCGAGCTCCAACAGGCTTCTGATCTCCTCCGCCTCGAGAGGTTCGAGACGGAGGAGGAGACATCTGGAGATCAGCGGGCTGACGAGGCTGTGGTACGGGTTCTCGGTGGTCGCGCCGATCAAGGTGATCGAGCCGTCCTCGATCGCGGGCAGGAGGATCTCCTGCTGCGCCTTGTTCCAACGATGGACCTCGTCCACGAACAGGACCGTCCGGAAAAGCGTCGTCTTCGAATGGTCCATGACCCGGCGAGCGTCCGAGACACCCGAGCTCACCGCGGAGAGCTGCTGGAAGTCGGCGCCGACCGCCACCGCGAGAAGGTGGGCCAGGGTGGTCTTCCCGGTGCCCGGGGGACCCCACAGGATCGTGGAGGGCAGGTGCCCACCGTCGATCAGCTTCGTGAGGGGCTTCCCTTCTCCGAGCAGATGGTGGTGCCCCACGAACTCCTTGAAATCGCGCGGGCGCATCCGCGTCGCAAGAGGTCGATCCATATGGGAGGAATTCCTTTCCGACGACCGAGTCTCAGCCCCGTCAAAGCCGAGGTGCTGATGATAGGCGCTTCGGTTGTGGGGAGGAAGCGACCAGAGACCTAGTCCGGAAGTTGGTCGTGCGCGCGCGACCTTCCCCCACCTGCCTAAGAGAGAGGGTCGCAGCTCGCTTCGTGGCCCGTGTAGAACCACTGAGCGTCCTGGATCTCGAACACGATGATCTCCAGAGCCCTCCGACCGCGTTCGACGAGGACCCTCAGGTAGGACGGCTCGCCCTTCGGATATCCGAGCCGGCTCAGTTCGTCCCCCGATCGCAGTCCAGGGATCGTTCCCGAGGGGAGGCTCCGCAGCACGGAGAGGGGATCCTGCGATGCCTCGATCGATCTCTTGTTTCGGTCACCCGTCGTAGCGCCTGAGGAGCCTCTGGGGCCTGATCCGGTAGATGACTCGTTCCTGCCCCGGCGTGTACGTCCACGCCTCGCCGTCGTGATACCGCCGGTTGAGGGCATCGATGTGCGCGTCGGCCTCGGAGCCCGTGACGAACTCCGCGACGATCCCGTCGACCCGCAGCCAGCGATACGGGTCTTGCCCGTCGTGCAGGGTGACGGCCACGCGCGGATCGCGGCGGACGTAGCGGTCCTTGACCCGGCCGACAGCGGTGTTCACGAGCACGAAGCCGTCGGCAGCGTCGATCCAGACGACGGTGACGTGAGGTGTCCCGTCGGGCCGGATCGAGGCGAAGTGGGCGAAGTTCTTCCCGGTGAGGAGCTCGACGTCGTCGCCGTTCAGGGTCGCCATGCTCACTCCTTCGTGCCTCGCTCTTCCGCGGCCGGCTGCGCGATCACCTGGATCCCGAGCTCCCTCAGCTGAGTCTCGTCGACGGGTGCGGGCGCGCCCGTCAGCGGGTCGGCACCGGACTGAGCCTTCGGGAACGCCGTGACGTCTCGGATCGCATCCTTGCCGGCCATCAGCATCACGATCCGGTCGAGACCCATCGCGATCCCTCCATGCGGCGGGGCGCCGAAGCGGAACGCCCGGATCAGATGACCGAACTTCTCCTCGATCTCCGGCTCGGACAAGCCCAGGACCTCGAACACCTTCCGCTGGATCTCGGGCCGGTGGATCCGGATGCTGCCGCCACCGACCTCGAAACCGTTCAGGACGAGGTCGTACGCCTTCGCCTTCGCGGTCGTCGGGTCGAGGTCGTCGGTCGCAGGGGCCGAGAACGGATGGTGATTCGCGACCCACTTGCCCTCCTCGTCGCTCCAGTCGAACAGAGGAGGATCCGTGTACCAGACGTACCGCCACTCACCCACCGGGATCAGCCCCAGCCGGTCGGCCAGGTGCCGGCGGAGTCCGTCGAGCGCGACGTGCACCCGGCCGATCTGATCGGCCACGATGCACACGAGGTCACCTTCGGAGGCGCCGGTCGTTCGCAGGACCTCGTCGATCTCCTTCTTCGAGAGATGCTTCTCCACCGGTGAGCGGACGCCGTCGGCCTCGACGACCATCCACACGAGTCCCGCGGCGCCGCGTCCCCTGGCATCCTGGACGAGCTGGTCGAGCTCCTTGCGCGAGAGCTGCCCTCCCCCGGGCGCGGCGAGACCCTTGATCGCGCCGTCATCGGTCGACAGGACGGATGCGAACGCGTTGAAACCCGTCCCCTCGAAGATCGCACGGAGATCGGCCAGCTCCATCCCGTAGCGGAGGTCGGGTTTGTCGGTCCCGAACCGCTCGAGCATCTCGTCGTACGGGATACGTGGGAACGGGGTGGGCACCTCGACGCCGTGGATCTCCCGGACGTATCGGGCGTAGAGAGGCTCGATGACCGCGAAGACGTCCTCCTGGTCGACGAACGACATCTCGACGTCGAGCTGGGTGAACTCGAAGCTCCGGTCGGCGCGCGGCGCCTCGTCGCGGAGGCACCGAACGATCTGGTAGTACCGATCCTGGCCCGCGATCATCAGGAGCTGCTTCAGCTGCTGCGGCGACTGCGGGAGCGCGTAGAAGCTGCCCGGCCACAGCCGAGAGGGCACGAGGAAGTCGCGGGCACCCTCGGGCGTCGAGCGCGTGAGCATCGGCGTCTCGACCTCGAGGAAGCCCAGGGACTCCATGTGGTCGCGCGTGATCGCGTTCACCCGATGCCGGGTGCGGAGGATCGCGGTCATCTCCGGACGGCGCAGATCGAGGTAGCGGTAGCGGAGGCGGAGCTCCTCCCCGGACTCGATCCGATCCTCGATCGGGAACGGGGGCGTCTCCGCCTCCGTGAGCACCTCCAGCGACGAGGCGGCGATCTCGACCTGGCCCGTGGGGAGCTGTGGGTTCGCCATCCCCTGGGGGCGTGTGCGGACGGTGCCTTCGACCCTCACCACGTCCTCGGATCCGAGCCGTTGGGCGGCGGCGTGTGCGTCCGCCGCCTCCTCGGGGTGGAACACGACCTGGACGATGCCTTCGCGGTCGCGAAGGTCGATGAACGTGACGCCGACATGGTCCCCGTAGCCTGGGACCCCAACCAAAAAGAACAAAAAA
>JBPCPX010000171.1:0-6898 GCA_050998695.1 Actinomycetota bacterium | reverse complement strand
GGCACGTTCTGCACGTCGAAGCCCTCCTGGCCGCCGAAGGCGATCGACTTCCCGATCGCGCCCTGGACCACACCCTGCCCGGCCTGCGTCAGGAACTGCACGCTCAGCAAGGTCGCGAAGTCGCGGTTCGAGAAATGCGAGAACAGTCGGTTGAAGAACCCGCCGAAGGCGCCGAGCGCGCGGAGGATCGCCGCTTCGCCGAAGCGCAGCGCCGCGCCCGCTCCGGCCGCGACCGCGACGACGACCCAGGCCTTGGCCGGGGTGAGGGGCCCACGCCACACGCCCAGCACCGCGATCCCAGCGAGCAGCGACATCACGATCGAGGTGCCGGGGATCAGCGCGATCCGGCTGGGTGTGTCCTTGAGTCCGAAGAACGGCGCGGCCAGGAGGCCCGGCAGCACGGCCAGGAGGAACAGCCCCGCGAGGACGCGGGCCTGGTGCGGGAGGTCGTTCAACGGTCCCGGTGGATCGGCGAACCGCGCGGCGGCCGCCTCGGCGGCAGCACGCGCCCGCTGGGCCATCTCCGCGGGAGGCTCGTAGAAGCCGTCCCCGGTCAACACATAGGTGCCCGGGCCGATCTCGATAGCTTCCGCCGTTGCTCGCTCGAAGGCCGCATCTTCGTCGTCCGCGGTACACGCTCCCTCCGGCATCCCGTTGCACCGCCCGGCGTAATACTCGCCGATCAGGAACACCACGGGCGGTTCCGGATAGGTCGTGAGACGCCGACGCACCTCGCTCGCGTGGCTCCGAGTCGTGTCCCGATAGTTCTCGCTCGGCCCGTCGGACGCGACACCACGGCGGAAATCCTCCACGGTGCCGACGTAGGTCACCTGATACTTCGCGACGTCGCCCGGCAGGCCCGTCCGGAACACGTTCGTGAAGGTCTTCGCCCATCCGTACGTCGTGTTCGAGCCGGTTTCGTCGTCGGCGCTCCCGTGGTTCACGACCAGGACGATCGGACGTTCGCCGGCGGACGCCACCACCTCACGGGCCGTCGCCAACGACGTCCGAACGCTCTGCGGCGCCCATTGGTTGTCCTGTTGCGCCCAGCGATTCATCGCGGGATCGACGAACGCGTACACGAGCGCACCGACCACGACGAGCGCCCCGAGAACGCCCGCGATCTTGCGCACACCCTCGCCGCGAGTGAGCCATCGCACCGCCACGAACGCGCCGAGGCCCGTGAGCGCCATCGGGGCGGCGGTCGCGTTCATGAAGCGGTAGTACGGGATCGCCTGTCCCAGCAGGAACGTGAGGACTCCCGCGAACGGGAACATCCACCAGATCGAAGCCTGCTCGTACTGCGTGACGGGCGTGCGGGTTCGCCTGGCGATGAGGATCGTCGAGACGATCGCGAGCAGGATCAGCGGGAACGTGATCAGTGGCTGCATCGAGGTCACCCACTCGACCAGCCGGTTCCGGAAGAACTCCGCCGTGTAGGGCGGTGGGAGGGCGGCGTCCTTCAGCAGCTCCGGGCCGCCCGGACCCCAGATCCCCACGACCCAGAGCGCGAGACCGGTGACCATCCCGAAGCCGGTCGAGAGCAGCAGGGGCCCGTCCGATCGCATCGCCGAGCCGAGCCGGAACCGACTGGTCACCAGATGGGTTGCCCACACGCCCATCAGCGACACGCCGAACAAGACGCAGGTGGTCGGGTGTGTGAACGCCGCGGCGAAGCCGATCATGAAGATCGCGACACGAGCGCCCCACGACGTCCTCGCGGCATCCGCGAACGCCACGATCAAACACAGCAGGAACAGGACCGTGATGTTGTCGAGGTAGCCGACGTACGGGGTCGTGAGGAACAGGCCGGCCGTCGCGAGCATCGTGAGGAGGACGACCAGCGGATCGCGCTTGCTCCGGAACGCTCCGGCCCCGAGCGCGAGCCCCGTCAGGATCGGGATGCCGAGCATCAGGAAGGCACTGAAGCTATAGGTGCTGATCCCGGCGACACGCTGCAACAACGCGCCGGCCAGGGGGACCGTGACGCGATATCCGCCCGAGAAGAGGTTGTCAGGACCCCAGTCGCTGGCGACCGAACCTGGGTCGTCCTCGAGGATCACGCCGGCTCGCCACGTGTACCACGCGGGATCCCGGGTGGGCGCCGAGAGGGAGGGATCGGCGATGAACCGCCATCCGAGCGCGAGCAACAGGATCAGCGCGAGGCCGACGATCGCCCACCACGATCCCAGGCGACTCGGGGATGTGGAAGGGGGCGGCACGGCATACTCGTCGGCCTTCGATGTTCGGGTGAGCGTCACGATCCTCCCGTCGGCGCGACGCGCCGGGCTGCGACAAGGCCACAGGATAGATGACGACATGCGGCGACCCGACCCACACGCCGAGACATCATCCCTTCGCCTCTACCGTCGTCGGGCCCGGCGCCAGGATCGGAGGAGCCCCATCCACTGGTCGCGTCGGTGCTCCGGGATCGGATGCTCCTCGGGCCCCGTGTCATCCGCGTCCTCGGGGACTGAGGGAGTCGTCCTCGAGCGCTTCCCTCGAGGGGTCGCGACGTGGACGGCAAGCCAGGTGGTGATCGGCACCGAGGCGATCAACCCCAGACTTCCGACCAGCGTGCGAACGATCTCGGTCGCCACGATCTCCCCGTTGGCGACCGTGCCCGCCGGTTGATCCGACAACACGAAGAGGATCAGGAGCGGCATGGAAGCACCCGCGTAGGCCAGCACGAGGGTGTTCACCGTCGACGCCACATGGTCGCGGCCGATCCGCATCCCGGAGCGGATCAGGCGCCGGCGAGACATCGCGGGATCGACCGATCGGAGCTCCCAGACGGCCGACGCCTGCGTGACCGTGATGTCGTCGATCGCGCCCAATGCGCCGATCATCATGCCGCCGAGGATGAGCCCTCGAAGGTCGAGATCGGTTCCGAGCGCCGTGAGGAACAAGGCCTCCTCACTCGCCAGCCCCGTGATCTCCGCGGCGCCCATGAACACGAGGGCGAGGATCGCGGCGCAGAGCAACCCTCCGAGGGTCCCGATGAGTGCGACCGTCGTCTTCACGTCGACGCCGTGCGAGAGGTAGAGAGCAGCGAACGCGATCGCGCCCGATCCGACGAGGGATACGAGTAGGGGATCGCGTCCATCGAGGATGGCGGGAACGACGAAGAGGAAGAGGACGAGGAGCGTCGCCAACAGTCCCACCAGCGCGCTCGCCCCTTTCCACCCGCCGAGCGCCACCACGGCCAGCGCGAATAGCCCGGCGAGCAGGAGAAGTGGCGATCGCCGATCCGGCTCGAGGTAGACGTACTCGAACCCTTCGACATCTGGTTGGTGGCCGAGGAGCACCCGCTGGCCCGGATCCACCCCGACGACGCGAGTCGAGTTCGCCGGGAGCTCGACGGTGACGGCCGTGCCCTCGTCGGGCCCGTCGAGCAGCCGGAACGTCACCGACAGGCAACGGGTCGATCCGTCCGCTCCGGCGCACGGGACCTCCGTCCGCTCCTCGGTCGTCGCGGCATGGACCCCCTCGAACGACGCGAGCGCCGGCACGTCGGGACCAGGATCACCCGACGGCCACAGCGCCCAGAGGCCGATCGCCGTGAGAGCCGCGACCGCGCCGGCGATCAGGGACAGACCGGGCGCGCGGGAAGGTTTCGAGCGTCGCACGTCGTGATTCTCCACCCGCGACCTCAGGGTTCGAGCATCGCCGAAAGGGAAGCCATCTCGACGAAAGCCTCCCGGTCAAGCCGAGGCGCAGGATCTGCAGAGACCGATCAGGTCGAGGCGGTGGCTGACGCTCGCGAACCGAGCCTCTCGGGCGAGTACGTCCAAGGTCCGATCGAGCTGGCGCTCCAGCGCGGCGGGGATGTGCAGATCCTGCACTCGGCCGCATCTCGAACACATCAGGTGATGGTGGTGACCGGTGAGCTCCTCGGCGAGCTCATATCGAGCGAAGCGGTCCTCGGAGGCAACCCGACGGATGAGCCCGGCCGCCTCGAGCTCTGCCAGGTTCCGGTAGGCGGAGCTCTGCGGAAGGTTCTTCCGGCCCCGCACGATGTCGGGTAGTGCGAGCGGCATGCCCGCTCTCGCGAGGATGTCGACGAGCTTTCGCCGCGTCCGCGTGTAGCGCTGACCCGACGTCGCCAGCCTCGATGCCACTTCCTGGTGGAGCTCCATCAGTGAGCCTCCTGCTGGAGGGCGCGCGGGGCTGTCCGCTTCGCGAGCGCGACGGCGGCGAAGACGGCCGCCGCAACGAACACGATCGCCCCGCCGGGCGCGATGTCGATCGGCCGCGCGAGCGTCAAACCGATGAGCGACGAGACGGCGCCTATCGCGATGGCGAGCCTCAACGTTCCTCGGAACGAGCGCGCGATCAACTGTGCCGATGCCACCGGGAGGACCATCATCGCCGCGATCAGCAGGATCCCGACGATCTTCATCCCCGCGACGATGACGCCCGCAGTGAGGGCGGCGAGCGCCACGCTGAGCGGGCCGACCGGCAGACCGGCGACGCGAGACCAGTCCTCGTCGGTCACGACCGCGAACAGTGCTCGACCGGCGAGCCCCATCGCGCCGACGACGGCCGCCCCAAGCACGACGATCGTCACGACCCCCACCCACGTGACGGCGTACGGATCCCCGAAGAGGTAGGAGAGCGTCTCGAGTTCAACGTCACCCGCCCTGCTGGCGAAGACAGCGCCCATCGCGATGCCCACGTAGAAGAAGAGCGCCAGCGCCAAGTCGCCCGCGGCCTTGCGTTTCAGTCGGAGCACCTCCACCCCCACGGCGCCGATCACGGCGAATACAAGTGCCGTCCACACCGGCCAGACCTGGATCAGGAGGCCGGCACCGACGCCGGCGAAGGCAACGTGGGCGATCCCATCGCCTACCAGCGAGAGCCGCTTCTGCACCAAGAACGCCCCGATCATCGGGGCGAACACCCCCACGGCGAGGCATGCGATCAGCGCTCGTTGGGCCTCGGCTGTTTCGAACGGGTAGGGCAGCGACAACGCGGCGATCATCGAAGGTCCTCGAGCCAGAGCGGCAGGTCCTCGCGGTGGATACCGAGCGACACGCCTCGTGACGCGAGTTCCGAGGGACTTCCGTCGAAGACCACCCGCCGCTTGAGCACGACGACCCTCTCGATCACGTCGGCCACGGCCGCGAGCTCGTGAGACACGAGCAACACGCCGGCGCCGTGTTGCCGGATCAGGTGGACGAGCGAATCGCGGAAGCGACGCTGGGACTCGGCGTCCACGCCTGCGATCGGCTCGTCCAGCACCAGCAGCTCCGGCTCGCCGGCGAACGCCCTTGCGATGAAGGCTCTCTGCTGTTGTCCGATAGAGAGCTCGTTCAGCGGACGAAGGGCGAGTTCCGCGAGCCCAACGGACTCGATCGCGTGACCGACCGCCGCGTGATCCGATCCGGTGAGCCCGCGCCACCATCCGCGCTGGCGTAGCCTTCCAGCGGCGACGATCTCCTGCACGGTCGCCGGGACTTCAGAGAGCAGCGAGGGTCGCTGAGGAACGTAGCCAACGCGCCACCGATCGCGCACGTCTCTCGGCGAGCGACCCAGCAACTCCACGCGACCCGATCCAGGCTCGAGGGCACCCAGGATGACCTTGAGGAGGGTGGATTTCCCAGACCCGTTCGGGCCGACGAGCGCCACGAACTCGCCTGCACGTACGTCGAGCGTAACGTCTTGGAGGACGGGCTCGTGCCCGTAGCTGAACGAGAGGTCGTCGGCTCGAACCAACACCTCGGCGTCCTCAGGCGCCCTGGCGGGGAGGTGCGGAGCGGGCTCAGCATCCATCCGGGCTCCCCGCATCATCGATCCAGGAAGCGGGAGTGAGAATCATTCCCAGTCGCACGATACTCGCACGGTATCGGCTCGGTGGGTCTGGCGTCAATCGCCCATCGAGATCAGGAGGAGGCGCCGCCCTCCTCTGCGGGCTGGACCCACGGGTCGGGCCCGGGATCGCCGCCGCTCGCCACCGTCGCGAGGCGCGGAAGGAAGTGCTTCCAGCCTTCGAGCTGCCCCGCGTCGGCGCCCTCGGGCAACCCCGAGTGCGTGAGCCGCACGATCGTTGCCTCGCCGTCGCGGATCAGCTCGATCGTGACGGTCGAGGACCCGGGAGGCAGTTGCTCGTCGCCCTCCCACCCCCACGTGAACACGACGCGGCGGGGCGGGTCGACCTCCACGTACTCCCCGACCGCGTGGTTCCTTCCCGTCACGTTCACCCGATACACCCCGCCGGGTGCGGCCTCGACGGTGGCGTCCACCCCTTTCCACTTGACGATCTTCTGGGGGTCGGTGAGGAACGGGAACACCGCCTCGGGAGGCGCTTCGATCCGGATCTCACTGTTGACGGTGATCGCGCCTGCGGCCACGTCGACTCCCTTCCTCCGCTTCCACTTCTTCCTTCAAGGTCGCCAGGCTCCCGCTCCAGAACGCTTGCAACGATGCCGCCAGCTCCGCGAGCGCCTGTTGGTTCGCTCGGTAGAGACGTCGCGCGCCGTCCCGTCGCTCGTTCACGAGCCCGGCCGTCCGCAGGACGGTGAGGTGTTGCGAGATCGCGGGCCTGCTGACGTCGAAATGGGATGCGATGTCGCCCGCCGAACGCTCCGCGTCCCAGACGAGTCGGAGGATCTGCCGTCGCCGAGGTTCGGCGATCGCCTTCAGGGCAGCCTCCATGCGCGGATGTAAGCAGATGCTTACGGTGACGTCAACGAGCCACCAGGCGGTACCGGCCCGATCGGGTCCGCTCGAGGATCCGATCGTGCTCGAGCGACTCCGTGGCCGCGGCGATCGCGGAAGGTTGATGACCGGTCCGCTCGGCGAGCGCCCCAGGGCTCGCCGCGGGGAGGCTGCCGAGGACCTCCCCCACCGGACCGCGGGACTGGAGAGCGGTCACCCCGAACGGAGAATGGAGACG
>JBPCPX010000128.1:0-6181 GCA_050998695.1 Actinomycetota bacterium | reverse complement strand
CCGACCCCCCCCCTCCCCCCCCCCCCCCCTCCCCCCCCCCGTCCCCCCCCCGGCCGCAAACCGAGATGGGAGCCGACGCCGGGCGCCGGTTCGATCCCGTACAACGCGATCCCCGGCCGGACGAGGTCGAGGTGGGTATCGGGGTGCAGGATCGTCGCGCCCGAGTTGGCGGCGTGCAGCAGCCGAAGCGTGACGCCCTCGGACCTGACCGCCTCGGCCGACTCGAGGAAGAGGCCGAGCTGTTCCTTCGTCGTCACCTCGTCCTCTTCGGAGCGCGCGAAATGGGTGAAGAGACCCTCGACCTCGAGCCCCGCCTCCTGCACGCGACGGGCGAACGCGGGCGCCTCCTCAGGCGGCCACACCCCGACGCGATGCATGCCGGTATCGATCTTCACGTGGACGGGAACGGGGCCTCGCGCGGCCGCCGAGAGTCGCTCGAGACCGTCCAAGGAATACAGGGTGGGCGTCAGTCGATGGGCCAGCGCGACCGCTTCAGAACCACCCGGCAGCTCCGACAGCACGAGGATCGGCGCTTCGATGCCCGCGCCACGGAGCGCGAGTCCTTCCTCGACCAGTGCGACGCCCATCCACGTGGCGCCTGCTTCGATCGCGGCTCGGGCCACCTCCACGGCGCCGTGGCCATAGCCGTTCGCCTTCACGACCGCCATCAGCTCGACGGTCTCGGGCTTCAGGATCCGGGCGTTGTCGCGGATCGCCTCCAGGTCCACCTCGACCCAGGTGGGTCGATACGCCTCGTTCACTCGCCCTCCAACTGCGCGAGCGCTTCGGGGATCCTCTCCAACACGTCGCCCGCGAGCGCCCCCTCGGCCAGGTCCCTCCCCGCGAACACGCCCGCCAGCCCGTGGAGATAGGCGGCGGCGGCGGCGGACTCGAGCGGCGGAACCCCTCGGGCGAGGAGTCCGCCGATCATCCCCGTGAGGATGTCGCCTGTCCCCGCGGTCGCGAGTGCGGGCGATCCGGTCACGTTGACGAACAGGCGGCCGCCCGGCTGGGCGATCACGGTCCGACTCCCCTTCAGTAGGGTGACGGCGCCGGTCTGCTCCGCCAACGCGCGGACGTGGGCGGGGCGGTCGGCATCGAGGTCGCGGGCCTTCACGCCCGTGAGGCGTGCGAACTCGCCGACGTGCGGCGTGAGGACGGCGTCGGCCTCACGGTCCTGCAACGCCGCTCCGTCGCCGGTGAACGCGTTCAACCCGTCCGCATCGAGGACCAGCGGAACGGGCGAGCGCCGGACCGCCTCCCGCACGAACGCGACCGTCGGCTCATCCGTCGTCAGCCCCGGGCCGATCGCGAGGGCATCGGCAGCTTCCAGACGTTCGAGGAGCGGCGCGACCGCTTCCGCTGCCACGGTCCCGTCGGCCGTCTCCGGCAAGGGAAGGAAGGTGGGCTCGGTCAGGCCGGCCTGGATCTGCGGCATCGCGCCTTCCGGGGCGGCCACGGTGACCAGTCCGGTTCCGACCCTGCCCGCCGCCAGTGCGATCAGGCGGGCCGCGCCGGTCATCGCACGCGACGATGCGACGACGACGAGGACGCCCGAGGCGCGCTTGTGCGTATCCGGGTCGCGCACCGGCAACCAGGAGGCCACGTCCGAAGACTCCGTCAGCCACGCGCGCGCGCGGACCAGATCGTCCGGGAAGCCGATGTCGATCACCCGGACGATGCCCGCATGCTCGGCACCCGGCATCAGGACGGCACCGAGCTTCACCGCACCGAACGTCACGGTCAGCCTGGCGCGAACGGCCTCGCCCTCGACGACCCCGGTCATCCCGTTCACCCCGGAGGGGATGTCGACGGCCACGATCGGCGCACCCGCCACGTTGAGACTCGCGATCGCCGCCGCCCAGTCGTCCTCGGGCATGCCACGGAATCCCGTGCCGAAGATCGCGTCCACGGCGACGTCCGCGCGAGCGAGCTCGCGCTGAAGGCTTCCCTGGTGGAAGGTCCGCAGCCGGGTGCCGGGCACCTCCTCCAGACGCTGGGCGTTCGTGGCCGCCGGCTCCCGGAGCTCTTTCGGGTCCTCGAGGAGGACCACGGTCGTCCGCACACCCGAGCGGCTCAGGTGCCGCGCGGCGACCAGCCCATCCCCGCCGTTGTTCCCCTTCCCGCAGACGACGACCGCCCGGCGGCCGTAGGACCCACCGGCGAGGTCGCGGGCCGCCCGCGCCACGGCGCGGCCCGCTCGCTCCATCAGCACGTCTGCCTCGACCCCTCGCTCCTGCGTCTCGCGATCGAGCGTCGACGCCTCCGCCGGCGTGAGGACGGGCTTCATCGCACCGCGATGGCGAACGACACCGCGCTCGTCTTCTCGTGGGTGAACGTGATCAGCACGTCGGTAACGCCGAGCGCATCCGCACGGCGTTTCGCGTTGCCGTCGAGCCGGATCGCGGGAGCGCCGGAAGGATGCCGGCTGACGCTGATGTCCTGCCACCGACGTCCGCGATACCCGCCGAGCGCCTTGATGGTCGCTTCGCGGGCCGCGAAGCGGCCCGCGTAGGACTCCGCCGGCCTCGCTTTCGAGTCGCAGTAGGCGATCTCTTCCGGCGTGAAGACCCGATCTCGGAACGTGGGGTGGCGCGAGATCGCGCGCTCCATGCGCGCGATCTCGCACATGTCGACCCCGAGCCCGACGATGTCCACCAGGACAGGCTAGACCAACCGGATCGACGCTCGCGCTACTCGACCGTGACGCTCTTCGCGAGGTTCCTCGGCTGGTCCACGTCGCAGCCCCGGAGCCTCGCCACGTGGTACGCCAACAGTTGCAGCGGCACCGTCACGACCACCGGCGACAACAGCTCCGGCGTCTCCGGAACCTCGATCACGTGCTGCGCGACCTCGCGGATCTGCTGGTCGCCCTCGGTGGCCACCGCGATCACCTCGGCGCCGCGCGCTCGCACTTCCTGGATGTTCGACAGCATCTTCGGATAGACGTGGCACGTGGTCGCGACGGCCACGACGGGCACGCCTTCCTCGACCAACGCGATGGGACCGTGCTTCAGCTCGCCGGCCGGATAGCCCTCGGCGTGGACGTAGCTGATCTCCTTCAGCTTGAGTGCCCCTTCGAGAGCGGCCGGGAAACCCGTGTGACGTCCCATGAAGAGCCAGTCGCGGGAGTCCTGGAACCGCCGGGCGAGCTCTCGGACCTGGGCATCCAGTCCGATCGCCTGATGGACCTGCCTCGGCAGCTCACCCATGCGCGTCAGCACCTCGGCGATCTCCTCGGGGAACATCGACCCTCGGACCTGCGCGAGATACATCGCGAGGATGTATTGCGACACCATCTGGGTCGCGAAGGTCTTGGTCGCCGCCACACCGATCTCAGGCCCCGCATGCATGTAGATGACGCCGTCGGCCTCCCGAGCCAGCGATGAGCCGACCGTGTTGGTCACCGCCAGGAGGCTCGAGTTCTGGCGACGCGCGTGCCGCGCGGCTTCCAACGTGTCGATCGTCTCTCCCGATTGCGAGACGGCGAGCGTGAGCGTGTTGGGGCCGAGGACCGGATCGCGGTAGCGGAACTCGCTCGCGATGTCGATCTCCACGGGCAGCCGGGTCCAATGCTCGATCGCGTACTTCGCCACGAGGCCGGAGTGATAGGCGGTGCCGCAAGCGACCACGAACACCTTGTCGACCTCCCGCAGCACGTCGTCGGAGATCCGGAGGTCGTCCAGGACGAGTCTCCGGTGCTCGTCGACGCGCCCGACGAGCGTGTCTCGGATCGCCGCCGGCTGCTCGTGGATCTCCTTGAGCATGAAGGTGTCGAAGCCGCCCTTCTCCGCCTTCGCGACGTCCCAGTCGACCGTGATCGCCTCCGGGCTCACGGGGTTGCCGTCGAAGTCGGTGAATGTCGTGGCCTCCGCGCGGACCTCGACGATGCGGCCCTCGTCCACCGGGATCACGGTGGACGTCCGTCCCAGCACGGCGGGGATGTCCGAGGCGAGGATCATCTCGCCGTCACCGACCCCGACCACCAACGGCGAGGCGACCTTCACCCCGACGAGCAGTCCCGGTTCCATCGAGGAGAGGACGACGAGCGAGTAGGCGCCTTCGAGCTCCTTCACGGTGCCTCCGACGCCCTCCACCAAGGAGTCGCCCTCCCGGAGCCGTTCCTCGATGAGATGGGCGACGAGCTCGGTGTCGGTCTCGGAGCCGAGCACGTGACCGTCTTTCTCGAGTCGCGCCCGGAGCTGCGAGAAGTTCTCGATGATCCCGTTGTGGATCACGGCGACGGTGCCCGAGCAGTCGAGGTGAGGATGGGCGTTGCGATCCGTGGGCGCGCCGTGTGTCGCCCAGCGCGTGTGCCCCATCGCGACCTTGCCGGCGGGATGGCCGCTGAGGTCCAGCGCGGTCTCCAGCTCCGCGAGCTTCCCTGCCCGCTTGACGACGGTCAGGCTGCCATCGAGCACCGCGACGCCCGCCGAGTCGTATCCGCGGTACTCCAGACGTCGGAGTCCTTCGAGGACGATAGGGAGGGCCTCTTCGGGGCCTACGTAGCCCACGATGCCGCACATAGGGCAATGAGGGTAGCAGTGCGCTGGACCGTCCCGAGGAAAGGAAAGGGGGGTCAGGCCCCCAGGTGCTCGCGCACCTCACCGGCGATCGCGTCGGCGTGACGTCGAGCGACCGCCTCCGTCTCCGCTTCGACCATGATGCGGACGAGGGGTTCGGTGCCCGAGGCTCGCACGAGCACGCGTCCCGAGTCGGCCAGCTCACCTTCCGCGGCCCTGACCGCGTCCCAGACCGGGGCCGAGTCGTCGAGCTCCGCGAGGGTCCTCACGCGGACGTTCTCCATCACCTGGGGGTAGTGCTCCATCACACCTGCGAGATCGGCCACCGTCCGGCCCGTCCCGGCCGCGAGCGAGAGGAAGCGGATCGCCGTCAGGAGCCCGTCGCCGGTCGTCGCGTGGTCCCGGAAGATCAGATGGCCGGACTGCTCGCCGCCGAGCATCACACCCTCTTCGAGCATCTCCTCGAGGACGTACCGGTCGCCCACCTTGGTGGCCGAGACCGTGATGCCGGCATCCCTCATGGCCCTATGGAACCCGAGGTTCGCCATGACGGTCGTGACGACGGCGTCATGGGTCAGCCTTCCCGCCTCCTTCATCGCGACCGCGCACGCGGCCAGGACCTGGTCACCGTCGATCACCCGGCCACGATGGTCCACGAACAGGGCTCTGTCGGCGTCGCCGTCGTGGGACACGCCGGCGTCGGCGCCGAGCTCCACGACCGCGGCGCCGGCGATCTCCGGATGGAGGGCGCCACAGCCGACATTGATGTTCCGTCCGTTGGGCGAAGCGTGGATCGCATGGACGGTGGCTCCGAGCCGCTCGTAGAGCAACGGGGCGAGCTTCGAAGCGGCCCCGTTGGCGCAATCGACGACGATCGTCATCCCATCGAGGCGAGCCCCTGCCGCCTCCACGAGATGTGCCAGGTACCGCTCGCGGCCTCCCTTGTGCACCTGGATCGAACCCTCGCCGACGGTCGCGGTCGCGGGATCTCGCAGGGCCGCCTCGATCTTGTCCTCGACGCCGTCGGGCAGCTTCATCCCGTCGCGGCCGAAGAACTTGATGCCGTTGTACTCGGGTGGGTTGTGGGAGGCAGAGATGACGACACCCGCGTCGGCACCAACGTCGACGGTCAAGAACGCAACGGCGGGCGTGGGCTCGACGCCGGCCAGGAGCACGTCACCGCCTGCTTCGTGGATGCCGTTCACGAGCGCGTCCTCGAGCCAGGTCCCCGACTCGCGGGGATCGCGGCCGAGCAGGAAGACAGGACGGTGCCCGGCCTCGACAGCGAGCACTGTCACGGCTGCACGGCCGAGCCCGCGCGCGAGCTCCGCAGAAAGCTCGGAGCCCGCGACACCTCGGACCCCGTCGGTCCCGAAGAGACGCCCCATGGGCAGGAGATGCTACCTGTGGGCGGGGGGGGGGGGGGGGGGGGGGGAGCGCGGGGGGCGGGAGGAGGCGGGGGGCGGGGGGGGGAAACGGGGAGGGGGGATGGTTGTGGGGTGGTGTTGGGGAGGCGCCCGGCGGGTTCGGGGGGGTCGCTCCCCCCCCCCCCCCCCCCCCGCCGCCCACAGGTAGCATCTCCTGCCCATGGGGCGTCTCTTCGGGACCGACGGGGTCCGAGGTGTCGCGGGCTCCGAGCTTTCTGCGGAGCTCGCGCG
>JBPCPX010000059.1:0-6762 GCA_050998695.1 Actinomycetota bacterium | reverse complement strand
CTGAGATGAAGGTCTGGGTCTGGGCCGACGTCACGCCCGACGGGCCGGCGCCGAGCGCCCTCGAGCTCCTGACGAAGGCTCGTGACCTCGGCGACGAGGTCGCCGCGGTCGCGCTCGGCCCCGGCGCCAAGGCGTCGACCGACGCGCTCGGCGAGCACGGTGCGCAAACCATTTACGCGAGCGACGACGAGGTGTTCACGAAACACCTCGCGCAACCGGCCGTACACGCCCTCGCCGGCCTGGTCAAGGAGCACCAGCCCGACCTGATCCTGTTCCCCGCTTCCTACGACGCCCGCGACGTCGCCGGACGACTGCAGGCGCGCACGGGCTCGACGCTCATGGCGAACGCCACCGACGTCCTCAGCCCGGACAAGGCCCGCACCGAGATCCTCGGCGGCACGAAGATCGTCGATGTTGAGTTGAAAGGACCGGCTCCGAAGCTCGTGCTCATCCGACCGCAGTCCTTCGCGGCCGAACCCTCCGGCGGGACCGCCGAGGTCGTCGAGGTGAAGGCCGACGTTCCCGACGACCTCAAGAAGGCCGAACGGCTCGAACGCCACGAGGAGGAAGCTTCCGGCCCGCGGCTCGAGGACGCGAAGGTCGTCGTGGCCGGCGGACGCGGACTCGGCGGACCGGACGCGTTCGAAGAGCTCGAGAAGCTCGCGGCGGCGATCGGGAACGCGGCCGTCGGTGCCTCTCGAGCTGCCGTCGACGCCGGCTGGGTCCCGTACAGCTTCCAGATCGGGCAGACCGGCAAGACCGTGAAGCCCGAGGTCTATATCTGCGCCGGGATCAGCGGCGCGCTCCAGCACATGGTGGGTATGAAGGGCGCCAAACGGATCGTCGCGATCACGAAGGACCCCGACGCGCCGATCCTGAAGATCGCGGATCTGGGCGTGGTGGGCGACCTCTTCAAGGTCGTCCCGGCCCTCACCGAGGAGATCGAGAAGCGACGGGCGGGCTCGTAGCCGCCGCGGCCCTCGCGGCCGTCGTCGTCGTGGCGGTCGTGCTGTTCGTTGGCCGCGTCCGGCCGCGCGTGGCGCTCGTCGCGAACGCGCGGCCGGCCGGACGCGGCGCCCCCACCCCGGACCGCATCACCCGCGAGATCACCCACGTCTTCCTCCAGAAGAAGCTCCTCCAGAAGCTGGGGCCTGGGCTGATGCACGCGTTCATCTTCTGGGGCTTCATCGTGCTGCTCCCCACGATCGCCGAGGCTGCCGTCGCGATCGTCGACAAGGACTCCTCCCTTCCGATCCTCGGCGACGCGTCGTGGTTCGCGTTCGTGTCGGACGTCTTCGCGACGCTCGTCGTCGTCGGCGTCGCGATGGCCTTCTTCATCCGCAAGGTCCTGAAGCCCGATCGGTTCCGCGGCAGCCACATGGAGGAGGCCGACCGGATCCTGCTGCTGATCCTCGCGATCGTTGTGACGTTCCTCTTGTGGAACGCGTCGCGGATCGGGTTCGGGATCGCCGAGGTGCCGGACGCGAGACCGGTCGCGCACCTGCTCTCGAACCTGTTCAGCTCCGGCGAAGGCACCGAGTTCGCCGAACGCGTCCTCGTGTGGGCGCACCTCCTCGTGATCCTCGGTTTCCTCGTGTTCTTGCCCGGTTCGAAGCATCTGCACATCGCGACCGCACCCGCGAACGTCTGGCTCGCCAAGGACGGGCCGACGGGTCGCCTCGAACCGAACCGGATCGACCTCGAGCTGCCCGAGGAGGACATCCGCTTCGGCGTCGCGACCCAGAAGGACCTCTCGAGGAAGCAGATGCTCGACCTCTTCTCGTGCACCGAGTGCGGCCGCTGCCAGGAGGTGTGCCCCGCGTGGGCGACCGGCAAGCCGCTGTCCCCGAAGCTGCTGATCATGGATCTCCGCGACCGCGTCGTCGCCGAGGCGGCCGGCGAGGTCGAGCTCCAGCCGCTCGTGCCGAACGCGGTGACCGACCAGGTCGTGTGGGACTGCGTGACGTGCGGCGCGTGCGTGCGCGAGTGCCCGGTCGACATCGAACACGTCGACACGATCGTCGACCTGCGCCGGAACCTCGTGATGGCCGAGTCGCGATTCCCGCAGGAGGCCGCCCCGATGCTCCGCGGCGTCGAGAACCAAGAAAACCCGTGGGGCCAGCCGGCCTCGGCACGGCTCGATTGGGCGAAGGACCTCGATGTGCGAGTGCTGCAGGAGGGCGACCCGGCGCCGGAGGTCCTGTTCTGGGTCGGGTGCGCGGGCGCGTTCGACGAGCGGGCGCAGAAGACGACCCAGAGCGTGGCGAGGTTGCTCGCGGCCGCCGGCATCGACTCGGCGGTGCTCGGACCGCGCGAGAAGTGCACCGGCGATCCAGCACGGCGGATGGGCCACGAGTACCTGTTCCAGATGCTCGCCGAGCAGAACGTCGAGACGCTGAACGGCGCCGGCGTGACGAAGATCGTCGCGAGCTGCGCGCACTGCTTCAACACGCTCGCGAACGAGTACCCCGACTACGGCGGGACGTACGAAGTCGTTCATCACACGCAGCTGCTCTCCGAGCTGATCGCGGCTGGCCGGCTCCAACCGCGGACCGGCGACGGGAAGATCACCTATCACGACGCTTGCTACCTCGGCCGGCACAACGGCGAGTTCGACGCGCCCCGTGAGGTCATCGGCGGAGAGATCGAGGAGATGCCCCGCAACCGTGAGCGTTCCTTCTGCTGCGGCGCCGGTGGCGCCCGCATGTGGATGGAAGAAGAGTCGCCCCGCATCAACGACACGCGGTTCGAGGAGGCGGCCGCCACCGGCGCCGAGACGGTCGCAACGGCCTGTCCCTACTGCCTCGTCATGCTCGACGACGCCGCGAAAGGGAAGGGCTCTGATGTCCGCGTCGCCGACGCCGCCACGCTCCTTGCGGAGTCGACTCTCACTGAGTCATAGCGTGGAGCGCTCGTCGATACCAGCCCGGCCCGATCAACCCCACAAGCAGGAAGTCAGACGGACGGTCATCGTCGTCCGGGGAGTCATCTCCGCCGCCCAGCTCATGTTCCTCCTCGTCTCACTCCTCTTCATGGCATTGGGTGGCGGTACCGGCTGGCAATCCATCCTGGTCGTCGTCATCGGTCGCGGCGCCCTGTCGGGGATCCTCTGGCTCATCGTCGCGATCTCGCGGCGACGGGTGAGGGTGGGCATCGCGTTCCTCGCCCTCGCGGTGCCTCTGGTCGACCTGGTCTTGGCCGCGCTCCTGTCCGCGGGGTTCCTCGGAGGCTCATGCACCCTCGAGGAGGTGCGGCTCTCGGAAGAGATCCCGACGTTCCGGACTGTTGACATGAGCTTCGACTACTAGGCCGAGAGCGGGGCGTGTGCTGGATCGCTGGATGTGACGGCATCGGCCGATGACGTCCTCGCGCATTATCAACGGGTGCTCGAGGACGACGGTTGGAGCGTACGCATCGAGGAGACTCCAGCCGAGACCGCCGAAGGTGAACCGGTGATCGCCCGAGACCTCATAGCTCACCGGGAAAGCGGACTCTTCACCATCACCCTCGAGTCGTTCTCGGGGAAGACGCACGCTGCGATCCAAATCGACGCATAGACGTCACGACCTACGTGAAGGCTCTAAGACCGGTGAGCTGCTCCCCGATCACCAGGGTGTGGACCTCCTCGGTGCCCTCGTAGGTGATCACGGACTCGAGGTTCGTCATGTGGCGCATGATCGGATACTCGAGCGTGATGCCGTTCGCACCGAGGATCCCTCGTGAGGTTCGGGCGATATTCAGCGCCTCGCGCGTGTTGTTCAGCTTCCCGACGCTCACCTGCTCCGGCGCCAGCCCCTTCTCGTCCTTCAGCCGGCCGAGGTGGTAGGCGAGCAACGTTCCCTTGTACAGCTCGAGCGCCATGTCGGTGAGCTTCTTCTGCGTGAGCTGGAACGAGCCGATCGGCTTGTCGAACTGCTCGCGGGTCTTCGAGTACTCGAGCGCCGTCTCGAAGCATGTCCGCGCCGCGCCCATCACGCCCCAGACGATCCCGTAGCGAGCCTCGTTCAGGCAGGACAGCGGCCCGCGGAGGCCCTTCACCTCCGGCAGCATCGCGTCGGCCGGCAGCCGCACACCGTCCATCACCAGCTCCGACGTCACCGACGCGCGGAGCGACATCTTCTTGTGGATGTCGTTGGCGGTGAATCCAGGCGAATCGGTCGGCACGATGAACCCGCGGACACCGTCGTCGGTCTGTGCCCAGACGATCGCGATGTCGGAGCAGCTGCCGTTCGTGATCCACATCTTCGTGCCGTTCAGGATCCAGTCGTCGCCGTCCTTCTTCGCGGACGTGCGCATCGAGCCGGGGTCGGATCCCGAGTCAGGCTCGGAAAGACCGAAGCACGCGATCGCCTCGCCGCCCGCCATCTTCGGGAGCCACTCGTTCTTCTGCTCCTCGCTCCCGAACGCGTGGATGGCGTGCCCGCAGAGCGAGCTCTGCACCGACACGAACGAACGCAGGCCGCTGTCCCCCGCCTCGATCTCGAGCTCGACCAACCCGTACGCGACCGAGTTCAGCCCGAGCGTCCACTCGGTGTCGAGCTGCATCAGGAAGAAGCCGAGGTCGCCGACCTCCTTCGCGAGCTCGCGCGCCGGGAACTCGCCCTTCTCGTACCAGTCCTCGACCTCGGGGAGGATCCGGCGCTGCACCCACTCGCGGGCGACGCTGCGGATCTGCTTCTCCTCATCGGAGAGCAGGTGGTCGATGTCGATCAGGTCGGTGGGCTGCAGGTCGGACGGACTCATCGGCTCGACGGTAACACTGGCCGACGCCCCACGCCCCGGCCGGCGAAGGATCCCGCTGGGCTCTAGGCGACCCGGAAGCCGTCCTTCCAGACCTGCTCGATCCGATCCCGGAGCGTCGCGAACTCGAAAGGATCTCCGTCGACCACCACCACATCGGCGCGCTTACCGGCCTCCAGCGTGCCGAGCTCGCCCTCGAGTCCCATCAGCTCGGCGGCGCTCGACGTCGCGGCGACGAGCGCCTGCTCTGGCGCGAAGCCGCTCGACGCCATGAGCTCGAGCTCGCGAAGGTTCGTCCCGTGTGGCGCAACGGGGCAGTCGGTCCCCATCGCCACCTTCACCCCCGCCTCAGCGGCGCGGCGGAACGCGTCCAGCTCCGGCCGACCGAGCGCCCGTAACTTCGCTCGGACGGGCTCGGCCACCTGTGGGTTCTCGGCGATCGCCTCGGTCGTGTCGCCGGCGGTGAGCGTCGGCACGAGCCAGGTCCCGCGCTCCAGCATCAACCCGATCGCTTCGTCGTCGAGGTATGTGCCGTGATCGATCGAACGAACCCCCGCGCGGACGGCTCGCTTGATCCCCTCCGCGCCGTGCGCGTGCGACATCACCCAGCGCCCCAGGTCGGCAGCCGTCCGGACGATCGACTCGACCTCGGCCTCGCTGAAGTTCGGCTGGCTGGGATCGTCCGCCGGCGAGAGGAAGCCACCTGACGAGGCGATCTTGATGACGTCGGCGCCGGCGCGGACCACCTCGCGGACCTTCATCGCCACGCCGTCGAGGCCGTCGCAGACGCCGCTCGGCATCCCCGGGTAAGGCGTTCCCCACACGCCCGTGCCCCCGCTCGGCAGCCAGGGATCGTTGTGGCCTCCGGTCATCGAGAGCATCGTCACGCTGATCTGCATCCGAGGACCGACCAGCGAGCCTTCCTCGACGGCGAGGCGCATCCCGGCGTCGGCGCCCGCAGCGTCCCGCACGGTCGTGATCCCGCACGCGAGGGTCCTCCGCATGTTCTCGGCCACCCGATAGAACGGCGCGGAGAACGGCTCGTGCAGGACGCGGATCTCGTCGAAGTCCTCGTAGCGGGAGACCAGGTGAACGTGCGTGTCGAACAGTCCTGGCAGGAGCGTCTTGCCGGCGCAGTCGATCCTCTCGTCGCCGTCGAGGCCGCTCCCAACCTCGACGATCCGTCCGTCCTCGATCAGGACCTCGCCGTCGGCGATGGCGGCCCCCGTCCCGTCGAAGAGTCGCCCACCGTGGAAAACCAGCCTCGTCATCGATCTCCCTGTGTGCTCGTGCTTCGCGCGAGCATAGGCGCCGACCGCCGAGGCCGCGAACGCCCGTCTCCTCCTGGGACAGACGCACGTCGCGCGGACGGACGTACGCCTCCGCGGCCGCCCCCTCCTGAGGTGATCCGCCCCGGGTACGTGGAACGTGCCGAGGTGCACATGGCAGTGGACCACGTTGCCGTGGAAGACGTTGGCGTCGCCGAGTCCGGATGAAGCGCGGTCTCCTCGTCGAGCCGGCGTGACCCTCAGATGCCGCCGACGGTCTGGAGCCCGAAGCGCTCGATCTCGGCCTCGATGTCGAGCGGACGCATCCTCGCCCGCTCGTCCTCGATCTCGGGCGTCTGAAGCTCCTTCGGCACGATCCAACACACCTCGAACTCCAGACCGTCGGGGTCCCGCCCGTAGAGCGCCTTGGTCGTGCTGTGGTCGGTCGCGCCGGTGAGCGCACCGGCTTCCTGGAGCTTCTGCCTGATCTCCCGGAGGTCGCTGAGGGTCTGCACCTCCCACGCGATGTGGTAGAGGCCAACGGTCGACCGGCCCGCCGTCGACGGGCCGGCGCCTTCCCCGATGCTGAAGAGGCCGAGGTCGTGATCGTTCTCGGAGTCCGGCGCCTGGAGGAACTTGGCTCCCGGCATCTCCATCACGACCCGGAACCCGAACACGTCCCGGTAGAACTCGTAGGTCTTCTCCGCATCCCGGACGTACAGGACCGCGTGGTTCATCCGCTTGATCGCCATCG
>JBPCPX010000031.1:0-6983 GCA_050998695.1 Actinomycetota bacterium | reverse complement strand
ACCACCGCCGTTGCCACCACCGCCGGTGCCACCACCGCCGGTGCCACCGCCACCGGTGCCACCGCCGCCGTTGCCACCACCGCCGGTGCCCGTCCCGCCGTCCGGCCCTCCGCCGGTCGCCGGTCCGTCGGACCCGCCGGAGGTGTCCGGCCTGGCCAGGTCTCCGCCGATCCCTCCGCCGACGACGAGACCGCCGCCTGTGCCGCCGATGACCGGGCCGCCTCCCCCTTGGTCGGGGCCGCCTGCCGGTTCCTCAACGACCGGGATGGGATCGAACCCGGATCCCCCGGGGGACCCGGCGCCGAACGGACCCTGGAACGAGGATCCGGGCCGGTCGAACTCGGTAGCCCCTGGAGGAAGCGTGCCCCCACCACGGACGACGTTGACCGGGATCCTGCCGCCGCCGAGGGCGAGTGCGAGCACCAGAGCGCTCACCGCGGCCGCGCCGCTCAGCGCAAGCGTTCCCAGCCGTCGATTCCATTCCGAGCGCTCCTGAACCGGCTCCTCCGCTGCCCCTGTGCCGGCGGCGCCCGCGCCACCGATGTCGAGGACCGGCTCGAGCTCCCCTCCTCCATCTCCGCCGGGCAGGACGACGATAGGCGCGGGAATGGGTTCCTCCCGCCGCTCCTGACCGATCGTCTTGGACCGCCGTGGAATCGGACGCAGTCGCCGGCCGCCTCGCTGCAAGCGAGTCACGCTCGGGCGCGTGGTCGTCTCCTTGCCGCCGAGCTTCTCCCGCAGCGTGGCCGGATCCTTGCGAACCCTATCGATCCACTCGGGCCGCTGGAAGGTCTCGGTGAGTCCCAGGGTCGCCGCCGCGACATGCTGCACGGCAGGTCCGAGGTCCTTGAGGATCTTCCCGGGCTCGACCCTGGCATCGCCGCCGATGGGGACGACGGCCGCGGGCCATACCAGCACGATCTTCGTGTCGGGGGCGACCTCGTGGACCATCGAGACGGCCATCACGCCGATGCCGTCGTCGAGGACGACCACGTCCGGCCGCTGCTGATCGATCACGCCCGAAAGATCGGCGGATCCCGACGCCTCACCGACGACGTCGAAGCCCTCGCCCTCGAGGACGAAGCGAAGAAGCCCTCGCTGCGCCGTGCGCCCCTCGCCGACGACGATCCGTATCCGTCGTGCCACTCGTTCCTCCCCTGCTGACCTGCCGAGCGTACTCCACCGAACCACGGCGTGGCCTCAGCCTAATGGGGGTATTCATGCCGAACGACGTAGCACGGCGGGCCGCTGCCTGCCATCCGGAACCGGGCCTACGGCTCCGCCGACCGAGGCGGTCGACCTGACACAATGAACGTTCAGCCCGGAGGGCGCGAACGCCAGTGTCGGACACGATCGAGCAATCAGCGCCCGCCAGGGGATCCTCCGAGCTCCATCCCAAGATCGAGGAGATGCTGGCTCGGATCGCGCGGGAGGCGGGTGCGGAGCGGGCCGAAGCGCTCCAGGTCTTCGCCCGCGCGCTCCTGCGCCGGCTCGCTGACGAAGACCTCGAAGAGATCACGACCGACGAGCTGCTCGCGCTCGCGACCTCCGCCTTCGAGTTCGCGGACGCCCGTGGCCTCGAGGCCTCGACCGTCCGCGTGTTCAACGCGGACCTGGACGATCACGGCTATCGCTGCCACGGGACCGTCGTCGAGGTGGCGACCGACGACTCACCGTTCCTCGTCGACTCGATCTCGGAGGAGCTCACGGCGCGAGGGCTCACGATCAAGCGCCTCCTCCACCCGGTGATCGGCACGGTCCGCGACGCGCAGGGCCGCCTCGTGAAGGTGATGTCCGGCCGGGAAGCCGAGCATCGCGAGTCCTTCATGCACTTCGAGGTCGACCGCGGCCTGGCCGACGAGATCAACGCCGAGCTCGAGGCTCGGGTGCCTCGCATCCTCCGGGACGTCGCGCTCGTGGTGCGGGACTTCGATCCGATGCAGGACCGCGTGCGCCACATGATGGAGCTGGCCCGCGCCGCCGAGGTTCGCTACCCGGGCGAGGTCGTCGAAGAGGTCGTGAAGTTCCTCGACTGGCTCCTCCAGTTGAACTTCGTCTTGCTCGGCTACCGCGAATACGAGCTGTTGGACGCCGACGAGGGTCGCGCGATCCAGGCGGTCCCGGGTAGCGGTCTGGGGATCCTCTCCGACGTCGACACGTCGACGTTCTCGAAGCTGACGTTGCTGTCCTCGCTGTCGCCGGACATCCGCGACCGGATCGAGGACGGGGAGCTGCTGATCTATTCGAAGACCCAGGCGTACTCGACGGTGCACCGGCGGGCGCGGATGGACTACATCGGCGTGCGTAAGATCGACCCCGACGGCGCGATCGTCGGTGAGGCTCGCCTCATCGGGCTGTTCACGAGCAAGGCCTACATGGAGCCGGCGGCGAAGACGCCGCTCCTGCATCACAAGCTCGAGCAGCTGATCTCCGCCGAGGACCTGATCCCCGGCTCGCACGACTACAAGGCGGTGGTCACGCTCTTCGAGTCGTTCCCCAAGGACGAGCTGTTCCAGGCATCCGCCGAGGAGATCCGGCGCCTGGTCGTCGGCTTGCTGCAACTCGAGAAGCACGGCGGCATCCGGGTCTTGATCCGACGCGACCTCTACGGTCGGAACGTCTCGGTCGTCGTGGCCCTCCCTCGGGACCGGTTCAACGCCGACCTCCGCAAGCGCCTGCAGGCCCTGTTCCTCGAACGCTTCCACGGAACGACGATCGACTATCACCTCTCCCTCGGGGAGACGGAGTCGGCCCGGATCTTCTTCACGATCCACGTCGCTCCCGGCGTGCCGATCCCCGACGTCCGCTACGAGGAACTGGAGCGAGAGGTCGAGCTCCTCGCCCGCACGTGGGAGGACGACCTGCTCGAGGCGCTGCGTCAGCGTGTCGGCCCCGGTCGGGCCGTCGCGCTGCTGGACGAGTACGCGCCGCGGTTCCCCGACTACTACAAGTCGAACGACGACTGGGGCTTGGTCGTCGACGACGTCGTCATGCTCGAACGGCTCGAGGCCAGCACGGAGGGTTTCCTGGTGGGCCTCGGGAACGAATCCAAGGGCGAACGTCTGACCCGCGTGAAGCTCTACAAGACCGGCGGGAAGGTGGATCTCTCCGACTTCATGCCGATCCTCGAGGCGCTGGGGCTCCGCGTCGTCGAGGAAGTGCCGACGGCGATCGAGGGCGAGGGTCGCGTGTACATCCACGACTTCGGCGTCCTCGACTCACGCGGCGCGGTCCTGGAGCTGGGAGAAGCCGCCGAGCGCGTCACCGACACGATCGCGGCCGTGTGGCGAGGGGAATGCGACTCGGACTCGCTGAACCGTCTCGTGACGCTCAGCTCGCTCACGTGGTGGGAGATCAGGATCCTCAGGGCTCTCCGGAACTACCGGATGCGGGTCTCCGCCCGATACACGGAGAACTACCGCAACGACGCGATGGCCGCGTACCCATCCATCGCGGAGCGCCTGGTGCGGATGTTCGAAGCGAAGTTCGACCCGGTCCGCTCCGCCACCGAGGAGAACGTCGACGAGATCCGCCAGGCGATCCACCAAGACCTCCGCGGAGTCGCGTCTCTGGACCAGGACAACATCCTTCGGCATCTCCTCGGGACGATCGAGGCGATCGTGCGGACGAATGTCTACATGCCGGACCGTCCGTGCCTGAGCTTCAAGCTCCTGTCCGAGCGCGTTCCCGAGATGCCCAAGCCAAGGCCGCTCTACGAGGTGTGGGTGTACTCGACCCAGGTGGAGGCGATCCACCTCCGCGCCGGGATGGTCTCCCGGGGCGGGATCAGGTGGTCGGACCGGCGGGAGGACTTCCGTACCGAGGTGCTCGGCCTCATGAAGGCCCAGAAGGTGAAGAACGCCATCATCGTGCCCGATGGTTCCAAGGGTGGATTCGTGCTGAAGCGGACGTCGGTCGAGCCGGAGCGGGTCAAGGAGGAGGTCGCCACCCAGTACGTCACCTTCATGGAGGGCATGCTCGATATCACCGACAACCTGGTGAAGGGCGAGGTCGTGCACCCGGAAGGCGTCCGCGTGATGGACGGCCCCGACCCCTACCTGGTGGTGGCGGCCGATAAGGGAACCGCGGCGCTCTCCGATACCGCGAACGCGGTGAGCCAGCGGTACGGCTTCTGGCTCGGTGACGCCTTCGCGTCGGGAGGATCGAACGGGTACGACCACAAAGAGCTCGGCATCACGGCGAGGGGCGTCTGGGAGTCGGTGAAGCGGCACTTCCGCGAACTGGGCATCGATCCCGCGGAGCATCCATTCACGGTCGCGGGCATCGGCGACATGTCGGGAGACGTGTTCGGCAACGGGATGCTCTACACGCGCAGACTCCGATTGCTCGCCGCGTTCGATCATCGTCATGTCTTCCTCGATCCCGATCCCGACCCGGCGACGTCGTTCGCGGAGCGGAAGCGTCTGTTCGAGACCCCCGGATCGTCGTGGGGGGACTACGACCGATCGATCCTGTCCGAGGGCGCCGACGTGATCGACCGGTCCGCGAAATGGGTGACGCTCTCGCCGCAGGTGCGAACGGTCCTGGCGATCCCCGACGACGCTCCCGCGGAGATGACGCCGGCCGACGTGATCCGATGGGTGTTGCAGGCGCCCGTCGACCTGCTGTGGAACGGCGGCATCGGCACCTACGTGAAGGCGTCGAAGGAGGGCCACACCGAGGTCGGCGACCGCGCCAACGACCCGGTCCGGATCAACGGCAACCAGGTACGTGCCCGGGTGGTCGGAGAGGGCGGCAACCTCGGCTTCACGCAGCGCGGAAGGATCGAGTACGCCCTCTCCGGGGGTCGGATCAACACGGACTTCATCGACAATTCGGCGGGCGTCGACACATCCGACCGCGAGGTGAACCTGAAGATCCTCTTGGGGCTCGCGATCGAGAGCGGCGAGCTCACCACGGACGAACGCAACGTCCTTCTGCATGCCTGCACGGACGACGTCGTTCGTCGTGTGCTCTACGACAACTACCTCCAGGCGCAGATCCTGTCCCAAGAGGTGGCCGTGTCGGCCGAGCGGAACGAGGCATGCGAGGATCTGATGCTCCAGCTCGAGGCCGAGGCCGAGCTGGATCGCGCCGTCGAGTTCCTGCCGACGTCGGACGAGATGGCGGAGCGCCGGGGACGCGGCGAGGGACTTACCCGTCCCGAGCTCGCGCTCCTCGTGGCGTACTCGAAGCGCTCGATCAAGCGCGACCTTCTGGAGGCCGACCTCCCGGACGCCCGGTACCTCGAGCAGGATCTGACCCGGTACTTCCCCGAGAAGATCGTCGAAGGGTTCCAGCCGTTGCTCGCCCAGCATCCGCTGCGCCGTGAGCTGATCGCCACGATCGTCTCGAACGATGTCGTGAACTCACAAGGGGTCACGTTCGTGTCGCGCCTGGTCGCGGAGACGGGGGCGACGCCGGCGGAGGTGGTCCGAGCCTTCAGGATCGCGCGCGACGTGGCCGGCGCGGTGCCGCGATGGGACGACATCGAATCCCTCGACGGCAAGATCGACCCCGAGATCCAGAACGAGCTGATGACGGCGGTGGACCGCCTCGTCGAATCGACCGCGCGGTGGAACCTCGTCCGTGCCCCCGAACTTCGGCTGGGGGAGGCGGTCGAGCACACCAGGTCCGCCTTCGGTGAGCTGTCGTCCGTGATCGAGCAGATCGGGCCCGACGCGTGGCGCGAGCAGCGTGAACGAGAAGCCACGCGTCTGATCGCCGAGGGCGTTCCCGAAGAGCTCGCGAGGCGACACGTGTTCCAGGACGAGCTGGTGCACGGGCCGGACATCATCTCGGTCGCTCGGGCCACGGGGCGCCCCGTGCTCGAGGTCGCACGGGGATTCTTCCTGCTCGGCGAGCGGTTGGACATCGATTGGCTCGAGCAGCGGCTCGCGGAGCAGCCCGCGAAGACCCGCTGGCAACGTTGGGCCGTCCATTCGATGGAGGACGACCTGTACACGATCCGGCGACAGATCATCGAGTCGGTGCTCGAGCACGCGGGCGGACGGCCCACCGATGAAGCCGTCGAGGCGTTCCTGGAGGATCGGAAGGCTGCCTACGGGCGGGTGCAGCGATTCATGCGGTCGCTCGCCATGGAGGGAGTCACCGACCTCTCCCAGCTCACGGTCGCCCTCCGGCAGCTTCGCTCGCTCGTCTCCTGAACCGCACTCACCCGCTGTAGAAGATCGCCGTCACCCAGACCGAGCCCCGGGCCTTCACCACGCCGACCCCGATCCGCCGATACCGCGCCTTCAGGATGTTGGCTCGGTGCCCGCTGCTGTGCATCCAGAGGGTCCGAACCCGAGTCAAGAAGCGAGCCTTCCCGACGTTCTCGCCCCACATCGACGGGGAGTAGGCGCGCACCGTGTCGTAGAGGTTGTAGGTGTGGAAGAGCTGATTGCGATCCGCCATCCGCTTCGAATGCAGCCAGGCGTCGTGCGAGAGCTCGGCGTTCAGGCGGAGCGCGGGGAGGTCGTGGC
Source organism: Actinomycetota bacterium (assembly GCA_050998695.1). Taxonomy (GTDB): domain Bacteria; phylum Actinomycetota; class UBA4738; order UBA4738; family HRBIN12; genus JAJNBA01. The sequence goes on along the minus strand of JBPCPX010000031.1, from coordinate 498 downwards.
TCCGCCGGATCTGGTTCAGAAGGTGCAGCATCTTGTCTCGGTTGGGGAGGTCGTCGGCGTGGGCTGTAGAAGACATCCCCGCAACGAGCACGGCGACGACCACCACGACGAGTGGGAGTCTCCGGATGGCGAGGAGGCTACAGAAGGATCAGGCGAGTGGAGGGGGGTCCGGACCATCTTCACGGCATCTTTACAGTCATCGTTAGGTGTGCTCACGCTGATGGGGTATCACTGCAGTGCAACCCCTCCGAGCCGCTAGGATCCTGCGACGCAGGCGCAGCCCGGTCCGCAGCCCGCCGTCGCAGGTGGCGGGGACTTTTCGACCGTCGTCATCGTTGAGACTGCGAACACTGACAGTAATCGCACATTGTCTCGATGGCCTCCGGGGCATCGGAGCATGGCATCGGCCTCGGCGAACGTGGGGGGGGGGGGGAAGGGGGAGGCGGACGCAGCAGCCAGGGACGCCGAGAGTGGGCGAGGGAAGAAAAGAAAGGACAT
>JBPCPX010000030.1:0-10316 GCA_050998695.1 Actinomycetota bacterium | reverse complement strand
GCGGCTGGCCGCTGCCCCCCCCCCCCTCCCCCCCCCCCCCCCCCCCCCCCCGGGCCGACTCGATCTGCCGTGATGTCGTCGCCGCCTCGCCGTGCGTGGCCGTCCGACTCACGATCACCCGCGTTCGAAGAGGCCGGCGGACCTTCGGCCGAGCCTCCTGGGACGCCCCGCGCTCTCCGGAGGGCCGGCTCAGGTCGAGGCGCCGGCACTCACGACAGGCCGGTCTGACCGGAAGGCGCGACGCCGAGCCCGGCAGCCGACGCGGCCAACGCGAGCGACCGATCCCACGTCACGACCACGGTGTCACGTCCGCCAAGCGCGAGGGCCGAAGCGAGGTGAACGGCGTCGAGGGCGCGGAGCGCGAACCGCTCGGCCACATCACCTGCAGCTCGCGCGAGGGCGGGATGAAGCTCGACGATCCTCAGGGAGGAGAGCGCGCGATCGAGATCGCGCTTCGCCGTCGCATGGTCGCGAGGCGCCAGCCGCCCCGCACGGCGAGCCGCAGCGAGTGCGGCTCCGGCCTCCGGATGAGCGATCCTCGAGGTGAAGGACACGTCCATCGCCGCGACCAGGGTGCGGACGGTCTCCGCGTCACCCTCGTCCCGCAGCAGCAGCTTCACGAGCGCCGAGGTGTCGAGGTAGCCGATCAACGGCGCTGGTCGAAGACGAACTCCATGACGTCGCCCCTCGCGCGGACCCGGCCGAACGACGACGTGTCGAGCTCGCGCTGCGGAAGCGTGACGACCCCGGCGGCGACGAGCTCGTCGAGCCACGACTCGCCCGACGTCGCGACGATCCGCGCGACCGGCCGACCACGGTCCGTCACGATCAGCTCGCTACCGGCTCGAACCTCGTCGATGGATCGGCTCAGGTGCTCACGGAGCTCGCGGATCCCGATCTCGCGCGAACCACGACGTGGTGCTTTCGTCATGCCCGAAGTGTACGCTTCGGTGGGCATCCTCGCCAGTCGACCACGTGGCGGGATCCCGCGCCGTGACGGCGGTCACGCTCGCGGCAGGTTCGATGCGCAGATCCCTTCCCTGGTAGCAGGCGCCGTGCTGACGGTGATGGCTACCGCCAGCAGCGGTCCGGCGACCGGCCCGACCTCCGCCATCGATCCTCCCTCGTCCGAAGCGGCCCGCACGATAGACGGAACGGCCGTCCCTCAGTGCGAGACTTCGTCGATCTCAGCGAGTCGCTCACGCATGCGCTGAGCCAACACGAGGTGCCCCTTCCGCTCGTACCGGTCGAGCGCCTGCCGGAGCGCCGCGGCCGCCTCGTCGGGCTTCCGAGCGAGGAGAAGCACGTCGGCGAGGTCGGCGTTCGCGTCGGCTTGCCCGATGAGCGAGTCGGTCCCTTCGCCGATCGCGACCGCCTCGCGGGCGATCCGCTCCGCTTCGGCGTGCTCGCCACGCCGAGCGAGCACCTTGGCTCTGACCTGTCGCCAGACCATCTCCTTCAGAGTGTCGTCGCTCGTGCCGAGCTCCGCCGAGCGGTCTGCCCAGCTGACGGCCTCGTCGAGCCGGTCGAGCGCGTAGAGCGCCCGCGCGAGGTTCCCAGCCGCGGGCGCCAGGAAGACTCGGTTCCCCATCTCCTCGTGCAGCCTGAACCCTTCTGCTCCGAACTCGGCCGCGGCTGCGGGATCACCGGCCCAGAGCTCGAGGTCGACGCACTCGAAGGCGAGGAGGTTCGCGAGCAGGGCCCCCCCGCCCCGCTCGGACTGGTCCGCACGCGCTTCGGCGAGGATCGCGCGGGCCTCGTCGAGACGACCGAGCATCGCGACCGTCATGGCGCGGTAGGCACGGAGGAACTGGTCCCGCGCTGCTCGGGGTTCGTTCTCGTCGAGCCACTCGAGAAGGTCGGACGCAGGTGTCGATCCGAAGTATCGACACGCGGCGAGTTCCCCGATGGCGCCGGTCGGCACATGGCCAGCTCGCTTGGCGTGCGCGAAGGCCCGTTCGTGGGCTTCCAGCGCCGCGTCCATCTGCGCGCGCAAGGCCGCCACTTCGGTGAGCGCGGAGTAGGCGATGTACAGCGCCAGCTCGTCGCCGGCGGCCTCGAGCTCGGGCAAGACCTGCTCGACGAGTGCGGCCAGCTCATCCGTCGCGCCCTCCGGCCGGCGGTGGAGCCGGAGCACACCCCCCTGGATCCTCCCGGAGATCTCGCCGACACGATCGCCCGTCGCAGCGGCACCCTCGGCGAGGAGATCCGCTCGCAGGAGTGCGTCGTCGGCCCGGCCCGTCCAGAACAAGGCCTCGCCGAGCTCGGTCTCGAGGGCGAGGTCGAGCTCGTCCGGAGGCAGGAGCGTGGCCGCGCGCTCGAGCAGGCTCACGGCGGCGCCGTGGTCCTGCCGACGTGCCGCGCGGTGGCCGCCCGCCGCCAGGCGCTGGCGCGCCGTGGCGGCCAAGGTGCCGTCGTCGGGGGTCCCGAGCTCGTCGCGGTAGAGGCAGGCCTGCTCGAGGTGGTAGCCGAGGAGCTCGTCCAGCTCGACGAGCTCGGTCCCGTGTTCCTCTAGCCAGGATGCGAAGCGCTCGTGGAGGTCTGCCCGCTTCGCCTTCGGGAGGGCATCGTAGGCCGCGTCGCGGATGAGGATGTGGCGGAAGCGGAAGCCGTCCTCGCCGGAGACCTGCGGAGTGTCCAGCCTGATCAGCTCCTTGCGCACGAGCGCAGCCAGGCGCGATGTCACCTGGGTCTCCTCGGGTGAGAGCGCCTGGACGGCACCCCGGTGGAAGATCTCACCCTCGATGGCGGCCCGCTCGAGCACGCTCCGCTCGGCCGTCTCCAGCTGGTCGACGCGCGCCGCGAGCAGCGCCTGCAGCGTGGGCGGCACGACCACCTGGCCGTCCGTCTCGCGAGCGATCGCCAGCATCTCCTCGATGAAGAGTGGGTTGCCGCCCGAAGCGCGAGCGATCTTGTCGCGCAGCTCGCCGGGGATCCGCTCGGGGATGAGCTCGTCGACGTCTCCGGCGCCCAGAGGCTCGAGCCGAAGCGCCACCAGCCACGCGGGGCGGCGCTCGGTGAGCTCAGGCCGCGCGATGCAGAACAGCAGGATCGGTGCGCCCGAGGACAGGAGCGCGACGTGCTCGATCAGGTCGAGGAAGATCTCCTCGCCCCACTGGATGTCGTCGAAGACGACCACGAGTGGCCGTTCCGCCGCGGCGTGCTCCAGCGTCTTCCGGAACGCCCACGCGATCTCCTCGGCGGATGTCGCCGCCTCCGTCTCACCGAGCAGCGAGCGGACCGCCTCCGCGGCGGCTCCTTCCGGCGGAAGCACGTCGAGCTGCTTCAACACCTCGACGACCGGCCAATACGTGATCCCCTCGCCGTAGGGTGGGCAGCGGCCACGCAGGACCGTCGCCTCGATCGAGGCCAGCGCCTCTGCGACGAGCCGAGACTTGCCGACGCCCGCATCGCCCGTGATCGTGATCAGCTCACAGCGCTCCCCGTCCTGCACGCGCTCCCATGCCTCCCCGAGAACCGCGAGCTCGCGCTCACGACCGACGAAGAGTTCCCCGTGCCGGCGCTCGGGCACCTCCTGCACGCGCAGCAGCCGGTAGGCGCGAACCGCCTCCGACTTCCCCTTCAGCTCGAGGGGATCGATCGGCTCGACGTCGGCTGCGTCACGAACGAGAGCGAGCGTCGGCTCGCCGATCAGCACCTCTCCCGATCGCGCCGCCTGCTCCAGCCGGGCGGCGACGTTCACCGCATCCCCGGTCGCGAGACGCTCCTCCGTTCCCATCACCACCTCCCCCGTCATGACGCCGATACGTCCCTCGAGCCCGAGCTGGGGAAGCGCATCGCGCATCTCCGTGGCCGCGCGTACCGCCCGCAGCGCGTCGTCCTCGTGCAACGCCGGGACGCCGAACACGGCCATCACCGCATCGCCGATGAACTTCTCGACGCTGCCGCCATGGCGCTCGACGATCGCCCTCATCCGGTCGAAGTAGCGGGCGAGCAGCGCACGGAGCCGTTCCGGATCGAGCGTCTCGCCGAGCGCGGTCGAGCCGGCCAGGTCGCAGAAGAGGACGGTGACGGTCTTCCGCTGCTCGCGGAGTCCCCCCGGAGCGCCGGACTCCGTGCCACACCTGGGGCAGAACTCGAACGCACGGTCCGACTCGTAGCCGCAGTTCACACACGCCGGCACGCGACGAGTCTATGTGGGTCTCTCAACCGAGCCGTTCCACCGGCGGAGACGAAGGCAGTGACCCACCGGGATCCGTCGCCAAGGCGACTCCGGAGCCCTCAGTCGCTGACGGGCGACCCGCCTGACCTCTTCGGAGCAGCAAGGCGAGGCCGGCCCGATCACAGCTACACGGCCGCCCGCAACGAAGGAAGCACCTCCATCGCCAATCGCCGGCGCTGTTCCCGAGCGTTCGGGCCGCCGACGATGAAGTTCATCCCGGAGAACCCCAGCTCCACGAAGCCGAGGAGGCGCTCGACGATCTCTGAGGGTTCCCCCGACACGACCGAGTCGTCGTGGTCCTTCGACCCCATCCGCACCTCGAGGTTGTAGATGCACGCGATCGCCTCGGGTGCTCGGCCTGCCCGGACCGCTGTTTCGAGGATCCGCTCCCGCGTCTGCTGGGCCCGCTCGGGCGGCACCAGGTCGAGCGAAGGGATCCAGCCGTCGGCGACCTCGCCGGTCAGCGCCAGTCCGCGCGGGCCGTACGTGCCGGTCCAGATCGGGATCGGTTCCGAAGGCCTCGGCTCGATCGTCGCGTCCCGGACCGAGTGCACGACGCCCTCGTACGAGAACCCCGGCTCCGTCCACAGCCCCCGGATGATCCGCAGCGCGTCCTCGAGACCGTCGGTCTTCACGCGCGCGGTGAGCGTGCCCGCTCCGACCGCGGCGATCCCCTCGTCGGACGAACCGCCCCCAACCCCCAGGATCAGCCGACCGCCGGAGAGCGTCTGGAGACTGGCCGCCATCTTGGCGACGACGGCCGGGTTCCGGTACGGCATACCGAGGACACGCGACGCGACCTTGATCGTGGATGTCCGCGCCGCGACCCACGCGAGCAGCGTCCAGAGCTCGTGCGTGAGCGAACCGCCCATCGGATGGTCGTTCGCGGACACGAAGTCGAAGCCCAACCGCTCCGCCTCGAGCGCGTCGGCGACCGGATCTGCGTCCGTGGCGGCCGAGGTCGACAGGTTCAAGCCCAAGGTGAGGCGACTCACGACCCGCCCCCGGTCCGATCGGGCGGCCGCCGATCGTGCGAGAACGCCGGCAGCGCCAGGTGCACGATCGGCCCGATCGACAGGGCGAAGAGCACCGTGCCGATGCCGACGGTCCCTCCCAGCAGCCAGCCGACGACGAGGACCGAGACCTCGATCGCCGTCCGGACGACACGGATCGACCGGGCACCTCGCGCCAGACCGACCATGAGCCCGTCGCGTGGCCCCGGGCCGAGGCCCGCTCCGATGTAGGCGCCGGTCGCGATCCCGTTCAGGAGGATCCCGCTGACGAGGTACGTCCACCGGAGCGCGACTTCGTCGGTCTCCGGGAGGACGAGCAGTATCGCATCGAGCGAGGCTCCCACGAGCACGACGTTCACCACCGTCCCGACCCCCGGACGCTGATGCAGCGGGAACCATAGGAGCAGGACGACGACACCCGCGGCGATCGTGCAGACGCCCATCGAGAGGCCGGTCGCGACCGAGAGACCCTGATGGAACACGTCCCAGGGATCGAGTCCGAGCTCGCTCCGCACCAGGAGGGCGAGACTGGCGCCGAACAGCACCAGGCCAGCGATGAGCTGGACGAACCGGACCGTCCGTCCTTTGCCGGCCGGTGCGGCGTCGCGCCGAGCGGTTGGTTCTTCCACGTCCGCGCGGACCTCCTCTCGAACCGACATGGGGTCACGATAGCAGGTATTTGCGTGTACAAATATCTCTGCTAGCGTGCGACGCGATGGCGTCGACCCGTCTGACCGACCTCGAGCTCCGAGCCTGGCAGTCGCTCCTCCACGCCCATCACGACGTGGTCGGCGCGCTGGACGCCGACCTCCAGGAGCAGCACGGGATCTCGTTCTCCGAGTACGACGCGCTCCTACGTCTGGCTCGAGCGCCCGAGCGGGTCCTCACGATGGGCGAGCTGGCGGAGCGTACGATGCTCTCTCCCAGCGGGACGACGCGTCTGGTCGACCGGTTGGTGGCCAGGGACCTGATCCGGCGCCGCCCCGCGCCCGCTGACGGCCGAGTCACGATGGCGACGCTGACGCCGGCAGGAGTCACGCTCTTGCGAGCCGCCGCGCGGACGCACCTCCGCGGGATCCGCGAGCATTTCTCGGGGCGGTTCACAGCCCGGCAGCTGGAGCAGGTCGCCTCAGCTCTCGAGGCGATCGCCGGCCCGCACGTGCCCCACTAGTCGCTGAGGGACTTAGCCAGCTCCGGCTCTGTCTCGCCGTTGTAGGCGTGCGCGTCGATGCCCTGCGTGCGCAGGAACGAGGCCACCCGCGTGGTGTCGGCGACCGTGAGCACGTAGATCACGCCGCAGCCATCGAGGCCCGGCAGGACCTGGGCGAGCCACGCCATCCGCTCGGGCTGCGAGCTCGTCTCGAGCATCTGAAGCGCGAGGCTCTCCCGGGCGAGCGGGCCGCGCTGCGTCACGAGTTCGGCGCCGAGCTGCGCCTGGATGTCTGAGATCACGCGGTCATTCGCCGTCGCGGTGGTGCACAGGACCGGGACGCCTGAGGGAAGAAGCTCGAGCACGCGGACCAACCGCCGGTATCGGGCCAGAAGTCGTGGCCCCAGTCTGAGATGCAGTGTGCCTCGTCGATCACGAGCAGGCCCGAGTGCACGGCGACCGTCGGCAGGACGTCTGAGCGGAACGCCGGGTTATTGAACCGCTCGGGCGAGACGAGGAGCAGGTCGACCTCGTCTGCATCGATCGCGGCGGTGACCTCCTCCCAGTCGTCGCGGTTCTCGCTGTTGATCGTGCGAGCGACGACGCTCGCGCGTTCCGCCATCTGGATCTGGTTGCGCATCAGCGCGAGCAGCGGCGAGACCAGGATCGTCGGCCCGGCGCCGGCGTCGCGGAGCAGCCTCGTGGCGATGAAGTACACGGCCGACTTCCCCCAGCCGGTCCGCTGGACCAAGAGGACCCGACGTCGGTCTACGACGACGGCATCGATCGCCTCACGCTGGCCTGGACGGAACGAGGCATCCGGTCCGGCGATCGCATGCAGGAGCTCGAGAGGGCGATCGGTCACGCCAGGGCCGTACCGGCCGCAGCCGACAAGCTCAAGGCAATCGTCAAGGCTCCGCTGACAAGGGGCTCTTCGGACTTCGGCTTCGCTCGGCGGCCCACCACCCCCGGAGTCGTGAGCCGAAGTGGGCCCTTTTATCTCCGAGTGCGGGACGCTGGGACCTCACTCCCCGATCGCTTCAGCCGCTCACGCTGCTCCCTCCAGGCCTTGTGCTGACCAGCACGGCTTCCGTGTTCAGTGATCAGCTGTTGAACCCGTTGATGTGAGAGACCGAGCAGCTCAGCCGCATCTCTCAAGGAGAGACCGCAAGCAGCCGTGAGGTAGTTGGCCACATCGCTGGCGAGGGCTTGAGCTTCTCTCTCCGCGTTGATCGCACGGGTCCGTGCCTGCCGGAATTCCCGGGTTGCCTCGCGCCATTGCTTTGGCAGGTGATACTGGAACTCAAGTTCTGCATCATCCGCGTCCTCGATCCACAGCGAGAGAGCCTCCCGAGCCCGATTCCTCGCTTGGCGGAGACTTCGGCCGTACGTGTGAAAGCCGAGCACGTCAGGGGATCGGACGATCCACGCCCCGTTCGCATCTCGCTCCAGATGGATCTTGTACGTCGTCACCGTCGCCAATCCCTTCCCACACAGGCGGCCAAGTCCCGCTCGATCGCTGAGAGCGTGCCTGCGGGCAGATCCTCACCGGCATGGACCGGAACCGTTGTCTGGCAATCCCCGCATCTGATCCGCGCATGTGAACCTTTCTGCCGGACCACCTCGCACCCCCGCTTCCTCAGGCGCCGAAGAACCTCCTTCCCGGTCATGGTGCCACAGAACCTCCTGAACTGTCTAGTCTGATAGACACACCGTGGGCCGCCACGACGAGATGGACAGCCCACAGCCGAGAGGGCACCTTGATCCTTCCACCTGGCGCCGACACGAGGGTCGAAGCCCACCCGCGACGGGTCGGAAACCGCGCATCCGTGTCACACCCGGTACTTACCGTGAGGTACGTCACATCGCGCGGTCGGGCCCCTGAACGTTTCAAGCCCCTGAGACGACCGACCGCCGCGGGAAGGAGCACCGCCATGTCCACCGACTCGCTCGGCGCAAGCGTGCGCCTGGACCACCAGCTCCTCGCCGTCGAGCATGAGCACCGCGTCCACTGCATGCTCGAGCTCACCGCGCCGAAAGCTCCCGCGGCCGAGCGCCGCCCCCTCCACCTGGCCCTCGTGATCGACCGGTCCGGCTCGATGGGGGGCGACAAGCTCGAGACGGCGAAGACGTGCGCCGCCTACCTCGCGCGCCGGCTCGCGCCGACCGACCAGCTCTCTGTCGTGACCTACGACGACGAGGTCCACCTCGAGTTCCCGCTCACCCCCGTGGGCCACGACCAGCTCGCGCTCGAGCACGCCCTGAACGCCATCCGGCCCGGCGGCTCGACCAATCTGTCCGGTGGATAGCTCAAGGGCGTGGAGCAGCTCCGCGCGGTCCCGGGCGGGATCGGCCCGAAGAAGGTGCTCCTGCTCACCGACGGGCTCGCGAACCAGGGCGTCACCGATCCCGAGGCGCTCGTCACGATGGCCCGGAGCGCGTGCGACGAGGGCGTCGGCACCACGACGATCGGGTTCGGCGAGGGGTTCGTCGAGGAGCTCCTCACCGGGATCGCCGACGCCGCGGCCGGGAACGCGTACTTCGCCGCCTCGCCCGAGGAGGCGCCCGGCATCTTCGTGCAGGAGTTCGAGGGACTGGTCGCGCTGGTCGCGCAGAACCTCTCGGTCGAGATCCGCCCCACCTCCGACGTCCAGATGCTCGGCGTCCTCAACGAGTATCCGGTCGTGCCCGTCGCCGGCGGGCTCCAGGCGCAGCTCGGCGACGCCTACGCCGAGGAGCGGCGCCGGGTCGTGTTCGAGCTCGCGGTGCCGGCGCTCGCCACGCTCGGCGTCGTCCCGGTGGCGGAGGTCGTGGTGCGCTACGTGTCGCTCGGCGAGCGGATCGAGGCCCACGAGCTTCGCCTGCCGATCACCGTGAACGCGGTGTCAGCCGACGAGGCTCAGGCGGCCGGGCCGGACGATGGCGTGGTCGAGGCGATCGTGGTGCTCAAGAGCGCGAAGGCGCAGCGCGAGGCCCGCGAGCGAGCGGACCAGGGTGACTTCGAGACCGCCAGGAAGCTGCTCGAGGAAGCTGCCGAGGACCTGCGGAAGGTTGCGCCCGGCTCACCGCGGGCCGAAGAACTGCTGACCCAGGCCCAGGAAACCGTCCGGTTCGCCGAGTCGATGAACCAGCAGGCCTACGACGAGTCGGCGAAGAAGACCATGCGGTACAGCGCGTGGCAGCGCCAACGCGGCCGGCCTCGGCAGTGAGGCCCGGCCATCGAGGAGGTTGAGGAGCCATGCCACAACGCGGAAGGCCGTTCGATCCCGAGGACCCCGAGGGTTTGTGGACGATCGAGGCATCGATCGACCGAAAGTTGCTTCCGAAGCCGGATCTGCGCGGCGGTGTCCAGCTCGCCGACCGCGAGGGCGTCTTCGCGCACTCGTTCCGATGCGGAAGGTGCACCCTGCATTTCGTCCTGTTCTCGTGGTCGGAGAGCCGCCACAACACCGACACCGTGACGTGCCCCGAATGCGGGAACACTGGCCGCTTCCTCCATCGCGTCACTCACCTCAGCGGCTCCCACTCGTTCCGGGTGGATCCGCTCCGCGAGCCCGAGATCTATGACGTGTGGCCGTTCCGGCTCCCGCCAGTTTCCGACAGCCGAGGCTCCCTGAACTGAACGTGGCCGAGATCAGACGCTGCGGTCGTGGGGGCGAGCCCGAGCTGCGCGTGCAGAGGACCGGGACGCCGGCCGGCAGCAGCTCGAGGACCCGCACGAGCCGCCCGGTAGTCCGGGCGGAAGTCGTGGCCCCAGTCGCTGATGCAGTGGGCCTCGTCGATCACGAGGAGGCCCGAGCGCGCGGCGACCGTCGGCAAGACGTCTGAGCGGAACGCCGGGTTGTTGAACCGCTCGGGCGAGACGAGGAGCAGGTCGGTCTTGCCGCGCTCGATGGCCTCACGGATCTTCTCCCAGTCGTCGTGGTTCTCGCTGTTGATCGTGTGGGCGCGGACGCCGGCCCGCGCGGAC
>JBPCPX010000158.1:0-7588 GCA_050998695.1 Actinomycetota bacterium | reverse complement strand
TGAAGGAGACCGGCGACCGCGGGATCCTCGATGAGCCGGTCCCCTACGACAACGAACAGGGATCCGAGACACCGCTCTACGAGCATCTCCGCCGAGCGCTCGGCTACACCCTCGATCGGCTCGGCCCCCACGGGCTGCCGCTGATCGGCAGGGCGGATTGGAACGATTGCCTCAACCTCAACGCCTTCTTGGAGGATCCGGGCGAATCCTTCCAGACGGCGCCTCAGCGCGAGGGCGGCGTGGCGGAGTCCGCGTTCATCGCCGGCCAGTTCGCGCTCGCGGCGGAGGAGCTCGCTCGGCTCGCGGAGCTGCACGGGATCCCGGACGACGCGGACGACGACAGGGCGCAGCGTGTCCGGATGATCGAAGCGATGCGCCACCACGGCTGGGACGGCGACTGGTTCCGCCGCGCCTACGACTTCTTCGGTGACGTGGTCGGCTCGGCCGAGAACGACGAGGGGCAGATCTGGATCGAGCCGCAGGGCATGTGCGTGATGGGCGGGATCGGGCTCGACGACGGGAGAGCCGAGACCGCCCTCGCCTCGGTCGAGCAACGACTGGCGACGCCACACGGGCTGGTGCTGCTCGATCCCGCCTTCTCGCGGTACCACGTGGAGCTGGGCGAGATCAGCTCGTATCCACCGGGCTACAAGGAGAACGGGGGGGTCTTCAGCCACACGAACCCGTGGATCGCGATCGCCGAGACGATGGTTGGCAACGCCGATCGAGCCTTCGAGACCTACCTGCGGATCAACCCGTCTGCACGGGAGGAGCTCTCCGACGTGCACCGGTGTGAGCCCTACGTCTACGCGCAGATGATCGCCGGCAAGGCGGCGGCGAACCCCGGTGAGGCGAAGAACTCTTGGCTGACGGGGTCCGCGGCCTGGAACTTCGTCGCGATCACCCAGTGGATCCTCGGGATCCGCCCGGAACACGACGGCTTGCGGATCGACCCGTGCCTGCCGTCGGAGTGGGAGGGCTTCGAGGCTGTCCGGAGCTTCCGAGGCGCGACGTATCGGATCGACGTGCGCAAGCCGGCGGGCGTCACCGGCCGAGTCTCGTCGATCACGGTCGACGGGGAAGAGATGGACGGGAACATCGTGTCGCCGGCGCCGGCAGGAGCGGTCGTCGCGGTGGAGGCGAGCGTCTCGGGCCCGTAGGCTTCGCCGGATGCCGACCAGCGAACCCGACGGCGCCGCGTCAGCGTGGTGGCGCGCCGGCGTCCTGTATCAGATCTACCCGCGATCCTTCGCCGATTCCAACGGCGATGGCCACGGCGATCTCCGTGGTGTGATCGAGCACCTCGACCATCTCGAGTGGCTGGGTGTCGACGGGGTCTGGTTGAGCCCGATCAACACCTCCCCGCAAGCGGACTGGGGATACGACGTCGCGGACTACGAGGAGATCGAGCCCGCCTTCGGCACCCTTCGCGACCTCGATCGTCTCGTTGCCGAAGCCGGCGCCCGAGGGATCCGCGTCATCATGGACCTCGTGCCGAACCACACGAGCGATCGCCATGCGTGGTTCGTCGATGCGCGGTCGAGCCGCACGGCCGAGCACCGTGACTGGTACGTGTGGGCCGACGCCAAGCCCGACGGCTCCCTTCCCAACAACTGGCGGTCCTCGTTCGGCGGCCCGGCCTGGACGTGGGACGAGGGCACCGGTCAGTTCTACCTGCACAACTTCCTGGCGGAACAGCCCGACCTCAACTGGTGGAACCCCGATGTCCGCGTCGCCTTCGAGAAGATCCTCCGGTTCTGGCTCGATCGAGGCGTCGCCGGCTTCCGCATCGACGTCGCGCATGCGCTGGTGAAGGACCGCGCGCTCCGGGACGACTCGCTCGCGCTCGACACGGATCACGAGCGCATCCGGGCGCACGGTCTCCGCTCCGACTTCAGCATGAACCGGCCCGAGGCCCACGACGTGCTCCGCCGATGGCGGACGATCGTGGACTCGTACGAGCCGCCGCGGATCTTGCTCGGGGAGACCTGGGTGATGGACCTGGAGGCGCTCGCGCGCTTCTACGGCAGCGGCGAGGACGAGCTCCATCTCGGACTGAACGTCCCGTTCGAACACTCCAGCCCGGGGCCGAACATGCGCGCGACCGTGGAAGCCACCGAAGGCGCCCTCCCGGAGGCGGCGTGGCCGCTGTGGAACGGATCGAATCACGACGCCGGCAGGTTCCCCTCGCGATGGTGCGACGGCGACGAGCGCCGCAGCCGAACCGCGCTCGTGATCCTCCTCATGCTCCGCGGAACGCCGCTGCTGTACTACGGGGACGAGGTCGGGATGCGGGAGACGAGCATCCCTCGAGACCGGCTGAAAGATCCGGTCGGTCTCCGGCATTGGCCGGAGAACCCCGGCCGGGACGGCGGACGGACGCCGATGGCATGGACGTCCGCGGGAGGTTTCACGCGGGCCGGTGTGGAGCCTTGGCTGCCGATGGGCGACACCGAACGCAACGTCGCGGACCAACGCGAGGACCCCGGCTCGATGCTCCTTCTCTGCCGCGACCTGATCGCGCTGCGTCGCGATCGACAGGACCTGCACTCCGGCGCGTATGAAGCGTTCGAAGGGCCCGAAGGTGTGTGGGCGTGGCGCCGTGGCGGATCGACCGTGATCGCGGTGAACCACACCGACGAGCCCTCGCAACCTCCCGTGGGGAGGGGCGAGATCCTCATCGGCACGGACCGGAGCCGGGACGGCGAACGGGTGGACGGCGCCGTTCGCCTCGCACCTTGGGAAGCGGTCGTGATCGCGGCCGACGACTAGCGTCGAGGTCAGGGCCCGGGGGGTGTGACGGGGGTTACCGGCACCCTGATCCCTCGCTCGACGAGCCGGCGGCTGATCCGCTCGCGGAGCAAGCGCTCCACGTCCATCACCTTCGAGGGACGTGTGTCGGCGATCACCCGCATCACGAGCGCGTCGTGGCCCATCCGCTCCACGCCCAGCACGCTCGGCGCTTCATGGATCCATCCGGAGAGGGTCCGGTCGCCCTTCAGCTCTTCGAACAGCTCCTCCAGGACGCTGCGCAGGTGCTCCACGTCCTCGTCGTAGGCGGTCCGGACGTCGATGATCGCGCGCGCCCATCCCTTCGACCGGTTGCTGGCCACGACGATGTTCCCGTTGGGAACGAAGTGGAGAGCCCCGTCGAACGCACGGATGCTGGTCACCCGGAGCGTGAGGCTCTCGACGCGGCCCGTCACCTTGTTGGAAGGGGTCTGGACCTCGAGGTTGTCGCCGACGCCGAACTGATTCTCGAGGAGGATGAAGAATCCGGACAGGGTGTCCTTCACCAGGCTCTGCGCGCCGAACCCGAGTGCCACCCCTGCGACACCTGCACTCGCGAGGAGCGGCGCGATGTTCTGACCGAGCTCCCCGAGCGCCATCAGGATGGCGAGGGCCCAGATCACGACGATCAGCGCGGTGGACAGCGCTCCCGTCAGGGTCGTCGCCCGCTGGAGGTTCAGCTCTTGCGTGACACTCGACGTGCCCTCGAGCTTCTTGCGGAACCGGTTCACGACGAGGCGCGAGATCAGGGTGACCAGGACCGCTGCGGCCAAGATGATGACGATCCTCACCCAGGACTCGGCGAACCAGTCCGTAGGGTCATTCCCGACCTGGGCGAGCAGGTTCATGAGCCCATGCAACCGGGCGGATCCCCCCGCGTCAACGACGCAGTTCGTGTGGTGCTCTGGCAGGCGGGCGGTCCGAGGCTCTACGCTTCGCGTCGATGTCCTCACCTGAGGCGCGGGAACCGGCCTACCCCCGTCAGTACTACGAGACGCTGGTCGAGGCGAGCCCCACCGCGATCGTCGCGTGCGATCCCCAACTGAACATCATGTCCTGGAACCCGGCGGCTGAACGCCTCTTCGGCTACGCGCAGGCGGAGGCCCTGGGCCGGCACATCGACGAACTCGTGGCTCGGCATGAGTCGATCCGAGCCGAGGCCGCCGCGGTCAACGAACGGGTCTTCGAGGAGCCGGTGCGGCTCGTGACCCGCCGGACCCGGAAGGACGGGTCATTGGTCGACGTCGTGATCCGCTCTGTCCCGATCACGATCGATGACCGTTCCGTCGGCGCGTTCACGCTCTACGAGGACGTCGGCGAGCTTGTCCGACAGCGCCGGTTCTTCGAGTCGCTGGTCGAGCAGAGTCCCGCCGCGATCGTGATGATCGACGACCTGATCAACGTGACGCTGTGGAACCCGGGGGCGGAGCACCTCTTCGGGTACCCGGCGGCCGAGGCGATCGGCCAGAACCTCGACGATCTGATCGCGAAGGATCCCGAGCTCCATGCCGAGGCGACGGCGTGGAGCGCGGAAGGGATGGCGGGCGACTCGTTCCACCGGATCGGCCGTCGGACACGGAAGGACGGGTCCCTCGTCGACGTCGAGATCGTGGCCGTGAGCGTCCGGCTCGAGGGCGAGCCGATCGGCTTCTACATCATCTATCACGACGTCACGGAGCTCGAGCAGACCCGCCGCCGGCTCGAGGCCAGGGTCGACGAGCAGGTGGCGGAGCTCGTCCGCACCGGTGAGCTCGCACGGTTCCTCCCCCAGCAGGTCGCGGAGGGCTTGCTCGGAGGCCGCCTCCATGCGGACGAACCGTTCGAGCGTCGCCGGATCACCGTGTTGTTCGCCGACATGGTCGGGTTCACGGATCTCTCGGAGAGCCTCGAACCGGAGGAGCTGGCCGAGGTGTTGAACGGCTACCTGCGGGAGATGACCGCGGCGGTCCTTGCGCACGGAGGCTCGTTGGACAACTTCATCGGGGACGGTGTGATGGCCGTGTTCGGCGCTCCGCAGGAACGACCGGAAGCCGAACAGGCATGGGCGGCCGTCCAGGCGGCGATGGAGATGCGAGCGCGCTGCCGCCCGCTGGCGGCCTCGTTGCGGGAGCGAGGGATCCCCGCCGACCCGGACATCCGTGTGGGTTTGAACACGGCGCACTGCACCGTCGGGGTGTTCGGCAGCGAGGTGATGCGCGCGTACAAGGCGGTGGGCTTCGCTGTGAATGTCGCGGCTCGGCTCCAGACCGCCGCCGACCCCGGCTCGATCCTCTGCGGGTTCCGCACGTATGCGCTGGTGAAGGACCGCGTCCGGGCAGAGGAACGCGGGGCGCTGTCGGTGAAGGGTGCGCTGCGGCCGGTCGAGGCGTGGGAGATCGTCGGACTGGCCGACGTCTGAACGCGGTGGTCGGCTCGAGTGCCGGACACATCCGTCAGCTTCCTCACGCGTGGCCGGACGTGAAAGGGTTTCGGCCGCGTCAGCTTCCTGACGACTCGCTCGGCTCTTCGGTCCACCCTCGACGAGCGATCCCGGAGCCGATCGCCTCGAGAACTCGGGCGGTCGCCTCTAGCACGAGGCGCTCGCGCAGCTCGGCCAGCTCCCCCCCGGTCATGGATTCGAGCGGAGGGATCGCCTGGCGGCCGTGCTCCCGGAACGCATAGGCGGCCTCACCATGTTCGGCCAGGTCGACACCCGACTCCTCCGCCTCCGCGGGCATCCGGAATCCGACGACGTGGTCGACCAGCTTGAGGATCGCCCATGTGGCGATGAACGAGAACGCGAGCGTGATCCCGGCGGCCGCCCCCTGACGACCGAGCTGCGCCCACCCTCCGTCGGCGCCGGCGGGGTTGACAGCGAGGCTCGCGAACACGCCCGTCAGCAGCGCACCTACCAGGCCGCCCACCATGTGGACGCCGACCGCGTCGAGCGAGTCGTCGTAGCCGAGCCGCGACTTCATCTCGACGGCGGCGAAGCACACCGCTCCCCCGAGCAGACCGATCGCGAGCGCCGGCAGCGGTCCCACGAACCCGGCCGCCGGCGTGATGGCGACGAGCCCCGCCACGGCGCCCGTCGCCCCGCCCACCGCCGTCGCCTTCCCGTGCCGCAGGCGCTCGGGGACGAGCCAGCCGATCATCGCGCCCGCGGCCCCCAGATGCGTGGCGAGGAGCGCCGACGACGCGAGCCCGTTCGCGCCGAGCGCGCTGCCCGCGTTGAAGCCGAACCACCCGAACCAGAGGATCCCCGCGCCCAGGACCACCATCGGGACGTTGTGCGGCGCGAAGTTGCCTCGTGGGTAGCCGCGCCGCTTCCCGACGTACAGGGCCGCGGCCAGGGCTGCCGCGCCCGCGCTGATGTGGACGACGGTCCCGCCCGCGAAGTCCAGCGCCCCGATCCCGTCGACGCCGAGGAACCCGCCACCCCAGACCCAGTGGGCCAGCGGCGCAAAGACGATGAGAGACCACAACGCGACGAACGCGACGTAGCCCCCGAAGCGCACCCGTTCCGCGAACGCCCCGGCGATCAATGCCGGCGTGATGACGGCGAACATCATCTGGAACGACGCGAAGGCCGAATGCGGCACGGTGGGCGCCATCGCGTGTGACGCCTCGCCCACCCCTCGGAACCCGAGGTGCGAGAGCCCGCCGATCATGCCTCCCACGTCGGGTCCGAACGCGAGCGTGTAGCCGGCCAGCACCCACACGACCGAGACGATCGCGATGGCGGCGACCGACTGCATCATCGTGCCGAGGACATTCTTGGAGCGGACCAAACCTCCGTAGAACAAGGCCAGCCCCGGCGTCATGAACAGCACTAGTGCCGCGGACCCCAGCACCCACCCCGTGTCGCCGGTGTCGATCCCCATCCCGACCCCCCGTCGCCGTCTTCGTGATGGTTATCAGCCATCCGCGAAGGCGAATCGACGACTGGCGTGTTTCGTTCAGGTAAACGATGCCCGCCGTCGTGACGGCGGGCATCGCGGAGGGGAAGGAGCCTGGTTCTCAGTCGTCGACCCGGTGCTCCAGCTTGGAGAGCCGCTTCTCGAGGTCACGGACGCGGCGGTCCCCTTCCTTCTTCGCTCTCCGGCGGAGCGCGAACCTCATGGCCATCCCCAGGAACCCCACGCCCGCGAGCGCCGCCGCAGCCCGTTTGCCAACCCTCGCGGCTGCCGGCAACCGGCCCTCGAGCTGCCGGAGCTCCCCGTCCAGTCGGTTCCTGGTCGCGTCGATCTCCTTCATCGTTTCAGCTGCTGTTTCGCCCATCGGACGTCCTCCTTCAGAGATTCTTGCGTGAGCTCGGGCTTGGATGCACTCGAGCGAAGCCATCCGCGGGCGACCACGATCGCGACGGCGGCAAGGAGTGCGAACACGACGGCCATGATCAGCATCGCGGCCCAGCGCGGCAGCACGAGGTCGAGCGCCTCGGCGCCGGCCATCCCCAGGAAGCCGATCACGAACAGCCCAAGCACGGCAGCGCCGCCGAAGACGCCCACGGCCTTGGCCCTCGTGCCGACCATCTCGCCGATCTCCTGCTTCGCGAGCTCGATCTGCTTGCTCACCAGGGTGGAGATGTCCGCCGCGATGGATCGGAGCAGCGGACCCGTCCCCCTGGCGCCGTTAGTCGTTGGTGGTGTGGCCGGAGGTGCCGCCCCCGATGACGGACCGCCTCCAGGCGTGGCACCCGTCCCTCCCTCGTCTCCGAACTGAACCGCCACGGTCTCCTCCTCCCTGCGCTCCTCCACGCGTGCGTGGTCGCGGAGCGCGCGTTCGTCTGCTTCGGTCATTCTGGCCGGGTCGAGGG
>JBPCPX010000112.1:0-32616 GCA_050998695.1 Actinomycetota bacterium | reverse complement strand
GGCTCCTCACCATCCGGCGGGGGCACGATCTAGCTTTAGGGTTCGTAGCCCTGGGCCTTCGAGTGCTCACCCGCCGGTGGCTCGGAGAGCAGTCTCACATCCTCGGCTGCTCGGAAGCCATTAGGGTGTCTACCTGCTCGAGTTTCGACCCCCCTAGGCCTGGGGGAAAAATCTGTCTGGTCCGGGCCGACTGCAGTCCTGGTCTGGGACTGTGAAGTTTTGCTGGGGCTATCCCCTCTTGAGCCGACCTCAGCATCCCGTTGGAGTAGGTCGTTGAGGTCCACCCATGCGCCGACAGGCCCGACGCAGACAAGCTGGAGGGCGTAGAGATGACCGCACTGGGTCTTGGCGGGACACTCGCACCACCACCGAGCGTCGCGGTAGCCGAGCCGGTAGATCTCTCCCGAGTCCCCGCGACAAGCAGCCACGATCTCGGACGTGTCCACACGGCGAACGACCAGGCGTCCTTCGGAGACAAGGCGCCGGCCACGATCACGGGCGTTCTCACGCATCCGGGCGCTCCCACGGCAGAGGGTTCTCGATCGCGGCGATCTCCTGCGCGAGTTGCCAGGTGGCCCGGCATTCATCGCACCAGTCGGCTTCGTCCGTGCCGGGCCCGTGGTGATATGCCCAAGGGCCGAACGACTGCCTCAAAGCCCACCGGAAAGCCCAGTCGAACCGGTTCTCAGCGGCGTCCTCACGGGCCACCGGACGACATCTCCTTCTCCGTCTTCGTGCTGGCGAAGAAAATGTCACACGGGCAACCCGTGGACGTGCACGCTGTCAGGGATGTCCCCTTCACCTTCATTTTGCCGTCCTTGCCGGTGGTGAACACGCTCTGTGCGCTCTTGGCGTGGATCTCCCAACTGTGGTTGCAGCGGTCGCAGATCACGCGTCTACCCTCGGCGGGTCGTAGTAGGAGAGGGCGGTGGACAAGAAGATGTCGGCACGCTCGAAGTCATCTCGCTCGATGGCGCCCTCGTACAGAACGATCACGTCGTCGAGCGTCATGGCTATCGGATTGCGCGGGCTGCCGAGGCGCTCGTCGTCATCTCGCTCATTCATGGCGTCTTCTCCTCCCAGTGGGGATTCGCTGCGAGCCATTCGGGGCTCATGAAGGGCAGATAGGCCGAGCTGGCTTTACCGTTCGTCTGCTGGTCGCCGAACTGCGTCCAGTACTTCACGAGAGTGTGCGGAACAGCGTTCGGCCACTTGGCCCGCATTCGCTGCGCTCGGGACTTGACCTCATCCGGGGTGACCTTGTGCAGTTCCTCCGCGGCTTTGGCTACCTCTCTCCGTTCGGAGGGCGTCGCCTCGGAGAGGTCGATACCGAAGGCTTCGGTGATGGCCTTTCGTATCTGCTCCAGAGACTCCCTAAGGGGGTTGTCTCTACGTCTTAACGTCTTAGGGGCCTGTTCCTGCACGTCAGGGCGGGTGTGCTCGACCATATTTGGCCGAGCATTGACCGGGCGCGGACCGGGCGCGGACCGGGCGCACGGACCAATAGCGTCCTCTTCTCCCTTCGTCCAGTCGAGGAACGGCAACCGCATCTGCCCCTGCCGCTCGCTGTTCTTGGCTCGTTCCCAGACCACCAGGCCCGCGTCAGCGAGTCGCGACAGGTCGCGCCGGATCGATCGCTCGGCATCATTCATGTCGTCCGCAAGGTCACCGGCGACGAACACCGAGCCGTCATCGGAACCGGTCCCCAGGTAGTCGAACATCTGGCACAGGCGGACATACGTGTACTTCACGGCTCGAGACAGGGAGGGGAAGTTGTGATCGATGTCGTGCATGGCGCGCCGGGAGAGTTTCAGGAAGCCGCGGGCGCTTCGCCGCCGTGTCATGATGCCCTCTTGCGGGCTGCTCGGGCTCGCGACGACGCCAAGGCGAGGCGCAGCATGTGAGCCCTCAACGCTGCCTGGACACGGCGGGCGCGTTCCGTCTCGGATAGCTGCGGCCCGGGATCGACCTCATCCTCGAGCCGGCGTTGCCAGCCTTGCCGGACCGTCGCCATGGCCGGCACTGGATCTTCCTGTGCCCAACGGCTGTTGGCGGCGATGGAAGCCCGGAGCGACCGTTGTTCCGGAGACAGAGACATAGCCGAACCCTCCGGCGTCCCCGTTTCGCTCTCGCGACTCGGCGGACCGCTATCGGCCGGTGGTTCGGCTCTCCCGCTTCTTCGTCCACTTCGTCGCCCCCGATCGGGCGGGGGACGAAGGACATTTTTGTGTCGGCGCGGACCCGACTTCAGTTGTGGCTTGAGACTAGCACGTCGCTACGACGCGCTAAGCGAGGCGGCATCCGCGATCTGTAAGAGGCCACATCTCGGACAAAGGACCCCAACCGGAAGGCGCTCCGCCATCGCTATGCCACCCTCGGACACATTGTTGCCCGGTAGGCGTCTACGATTCCGGCCGATCATCGCCGTCACCTTCCCGGTTGTTACATCCACCAACCCGGCACGGGGTTCGGGATCTCTTCGGCTAGAGGGTGGGCGTCCCTTCTGGAGTCTCTTCCAGACTCGGCGGCTCATCTTCCACACGCCGTCTGGACCGCACGTCCAACCGGCGGGGAAGTCCAGATACTCGACCTTCATATGCTCTCGCCGGCCGCCGCGGCGGTAATCGTCAAAATCCCTGGAGACATGAGCGAACCGCCAACCGCACTCGACCCGAGCGCACACCGCGAACTTGGCGTCCTTGCTCAGCCGGACGCGCGGCAACTGAGCGTTCACAGCCGGTCACCGGGGGAGAAACGGCGGTGAGCCTTCCGCGCTCTAGCGGCAGCCGTTGAGGCGGCGTATCGGTCGAGCATCGAGCGGGACCGCCAGCCGGTGATCCTCATCAGGTCTCCGCCCTCGGCTCCGCCGTCCAGCCACATGTGGGCGAACGTGTGGCGGAACTGATGGGGATTGAGGTGATCGAGTCCGGCTTCGGTTGCTCGCCTTCTGAGCATCTGCTGGACCCCGCTTTGGGTCATGCGCCCGCGACGGCCGAGCCACAACCACGGCTCAGAGGCGTCGGCGTGGGAGCTGCGCAGTCGGAGGTAGCGGTCGATGGCCTTGACCGTTCGAGCCCCGAGCGGGACCTCGCGGGGTCGGCGGCCCTTGCCCAACACCACCACGAGCTGCTCATCCAGGTCGATGTCAGAACCCTCAACCTCGTTGGAGGTCAGCTTGAGGTTGACCAGTTCTGAGAGGCGGAGGCCGGTGTCGATGAAGGTGCGGATGATGGCCGTGTCCCGGCGATCCGTGAACTCGTTGCCGTCGCAGGCTTTGAGCAAGCGCCCGAGTTCGTCAATGGATAGGACCGCTGGTGGCTCCTCCGGCACCCGTGGGGGCTTCATGCGAGCCATGGGGGAGTCGGGGATCTCGCCATCGTCCACCAGGAAGCGGAAGAACTGTTGGAGGGACTTGAATCGAGCCAGCGCCGTGGTCGCCTTCCAGTTCGAAAGCACGTCCTGGAGATAGGACTCGACGTGTTCGCGGGTGATCTTCGCCGCGTCGGTCGGCATCCCTCGCGCGACAAGGAAGGCCTCGAACTGCTGGCAGGCTTCGAGGTAGGACTGGATCGTCCGCGGGGCTGCGTTCGTCGCTCGCAGGTGGCGGCGGAACGACGAGACCAGGACTTGCATCGTAGGTACACTGACCGCCGTGGATCTCTTCGCTCCCATCGTTTGCTCCTCCTGGGAATCGGTTAGGCGCTGCATAAAGTTAGACGATTTCCGAGCGGTATGCAAACGCCAAGAGGAGAGTTTCCGCAGGTAGACGGGCCGTGGCGCAGCTTGGTTAGCGCGTCTGACTGGGGGTCAGAAGGTCGCCGGTTCGAATCCGGCCGGCCCGACCGATGAGAGGCACGACCGAGACCATGCCGGCATCCTCCGCCGTCGTCACCGTCCCCAACGTCCTGTCGCTGGCGCGCATCGTCTTGATCCCGGTCTTCAGCTGGCTCACGGCGAACGAGCGGACGCGCCTGTGGGGGATCCTGCTGTTCGCAGTCGTCGTCAGCACCGACTGGGTCGACGGCTACGTGGCGAGGAGGACCGGCCAGGTGAGCGAGCTGGGTCGGATCCTCGATCCGGTCGCCGACCGTCTCGCGATCGGCGCCGGACTGGTGACCTTCGTGATCTCCGGGATCTTCCCGTTCTGGGGGGCGGTCCTGATCCTCCTTCGAGACGTCGCGATCCTTCTCGGAGGCGCCGTGGTGCTCTGGGGGAGAGACATCCGCGTCGAGGTCAGGTGGATCGGGAAGATCGCCACGGCCTCCCTCATGGCCGCGATCGCGTGGATCGCCTGGGGGAACGCCGGAGGACCTCTCGGCGAGGTTCTTCTCGTCGGAGGGTGGCTGGCGTTCGCGGTCGGGATCGTCGAGTACTACGTGGCGGCGGGCCTCTACGCGATCGACGTCCGCGACGCGCTTGCTGCGCAGGGGATGCTCGAGGAGTAGTAGAAAGACACGTCAGAGGCACGAGAGAAAGGACAGGGAGGGCCGAGTGGAGTACCCGGAGGATCTGCGCTATTCCCGAGAGCACGAGTGGGCGAAGTCGGAGAACGGACGCGTTCGCGTCGGCATCACTGACTTCGCGCAGGATGCGCTCGGCGACGTCGTCTATGTGGATCTTCCCGAGCCGGGTACGCAGGTCTCTGCGGGTCAGCCCTTCGGCGAAGTCGAATCCACGAAGTCCGTTTCGGACGTATACGCACCGGTCTCGGGCACGATCGTGGAGCGGAACGGGGCTCTGGAGGACAAGCCGGAGCTCGTGAACGAGCAGCCGTACGGCGACGGCTGGCTCGTCGCGATCGAGCCTTCGGACGCGGCCGACCTCGACGAACTCCTCGACAGCGGCGGGTACCAGGAGCACATCTCCAGCTCCTGAGCTGACCGCATCCCGCGCTGCCCCTCGACCCTCGACCCAGGCTGCAGCCCAGGTCGAGGGTAACTGGCGAGGCGGGTCGAGGGTTGGGCGAAGGCGCGGTTGACCCTTCTCATACCCTGCGCTAACGTCCACGGCGCATCGAGGTCCACGGTTGCATGCGACCCTGGACCGTTCACCCGACGTTGGACCAGAGGGGAACCTGACGGTGTTCTGTACGCGTTGTGGACATCCCAACCGAGACGACGCGCGCTTCTGTGCCAAGTGCGGAGCTCCTCTTCAGGAGGACTCGACGGTCAGCCTCACACCGGTCGAGTCCGAGGATGACGACAACCTCGAGTTCCCGTTCCCGGAAGATGAGCTGGAGATCGGGCAGGCGCTGGTTCAGGTGAAGCGTGGACCGAACGCCGGGTCGACGTTCCTCCTCGACACGGACTCGTCGAGCGTCGGACGCAACACGGACAGCGTCGTGTTCCTCGACGACATCACGGTCTCCCGGAGGCACGCCACGTTCGAACGTCGGCCGGGTGGCGAGTGGTTCGTCCGCGACGCGGGCAGCCTCAACGGCACGTACGTGAACGGCGAGCAGGTCGATGAGACCAAGCTCGCCACGGGCGATCAGGTACAGATCGGGCGATTCAGGCTGACGTTCTTCCAGGCAGGGGAGTGAGGTGCAGATGGCCGGCACGCGCAACTACCAGTCGATCGGGGAGGTCCTCGTGTCCGTGAAGACCGAGTTCCCGGATATCACCATCTCCAAGATCCGGTTCCTCGAGGCCGAGGGACTGATCGAGCCCGAGCGGACGCCGTCCGGCTACCGGAAGTTCTACGTCCCCGACGTCGAGCGGCTGAAGTCGATCCTCCGGATGCAGCGAGACGAGTACCTACCCCTCAAGGTGATCAAGGAGCGCTTGCTCAGTCAGGACGCGGGGGCCGATGGCGGAGAGGGGTCGGCCGACGCCGAGGTCGGCACCGACGAGGAGGCATCGCTGGTCGAAGAGATCGCGGAGGCCCCGACGGGGCTCCAGATGTCGCTCGAAGAGATGTCGACGGCCACGGGCATCGACCGGGATCGGATCAAGGAGCTCGAGGCGTTCGGGATCATCTCCTCCCACGGTCCCGAGGGCGCCCGCTACTACGACGGCGACGACTTCATCATCCTGTCGATCGTGAAGGACTTCTTCCGCTACGGGATCGAGGCGCGACACCTCACCATGTACAAGCACTTCGCGGATCGCGAATCTTCGTTCTTCGATCAGATCGTCGCTCCGACGCTCCGTCAGAAGAACCCGGATGCGCGCCGAACCGCCGCCCAGACCTTAGCCAACCTGTCGTCGACGTCTCGGAAGTTCAAGCAGGCGCTGCTTCGCACCAACCTGCGCGACCACCTTCGCAGCGCGTGAGACGGCGCGCCGCCAGGGGCGCCGTCGCCGTCATCCCTCTCCTGATCCTGCTCGCTCAGGTCTCGGCGCTGGGCACGCTCGCACCTCAGGCGAAGCCTCCACCCACCCCGGCTCCCAACGGCCGACCGTCGCCCTTCATGTCGACCCTGTCGACGCCTAAGGACCCGATCCCCGCCCCGAGCGTGGAGGCGCCGGCAGCGGTTCTGGTGGACCTCGACGCCGGGCAGGTTCTCTTCCGAAGAGCGCCCGAGCAAGCACGCCCGGTGGCCAGCCTGACCAAGCTCATGACCGCCTTGCTCGTCCTGGAGAAGCAGAGGGGAGGCCTCGACCGGACGATCCGGGTGCACCCCGACGCGGTGTTCGGTCGCAACGACTACGGCGGGGGATCGACACTCGGCCTCCGGCCCGGTGAACCTGTGTCGATCCGCGATCTGCTGGCCGGGTTGCTGCTCGGCTCCGCGAACGACGCGGCAGAAGCCCTCGCGATCGACGGATCGGGGAGCGTCTCCGCCTTCGTGCGACGGATGAACGCGCGCGCGAAGGCTCTCGGCATGTCGGGGACGAGGTTCGCGTCGCCGCACGGCCTCGACGACCGAGGTCGGTCGTCGGCGACCGACCTGCTCCTCCTGCTTCGGACGGCGTGGCGAGATGCGGCCTTCCGCGACCTGGTCGGTCGCAAGCTCGCGGTCATCCGATCGGGCTCGGTGCGGCCACGGAGGATCCAGAACCGTAACGTCATGCTCTGGCTGTATCCGGGCGCAACGGGTATCAAGACGGGGTTCACGGCAGGCTCGGGCTTCTGCCTGATCGCGACGGCCCGTCGAGGTGACAGGGAGCTCGCCGCGGTGGTGCTCGGCGGGCGTGAGGAAGTCTTCTCCGACGCCGCCGCACTTCTCAACCACGGGTTCGCCGCCTACGAGCGCCGGACCCTCGTGGAGGAGGGGGAGCCTCTGGGGAGCGTACGCGTCCGCGGCGGGCAGGTGCCGGTCGTGGCGGGCGCGGGCCTCGATGCTCTCGTGTGGGTCCAAGCGACCGGCGCGACCGAGCGGCTCCTCAAGACGTCGGCCGCCGCTGCATACCCGCCGCCGAGCGGTTCCGTGGTGGGCACGCTTCGATTGACGGCCTCCGGGGGTACCCTGGGGAGGGTTCCCATCGTCGCGGCGGACCTCGGCGTCCCCGAGGAGCCGACGGGCCCCTGGTGGGGCCGAGCTGCCCGTGCCGTGTCGGGTGCGGTCACCGCGGTCGTCACCGCCTTGCTCGACTGAGCCCAGCCCCGGGATCGCCGGTGGGGCCGGGCCCGTCCCCGGGCTGCTGTTAGGCTCCCGAGCCGATGACGGAGCTCGCTCGCGTGCTGTTCGGCCGCGAGGACATCCGCCGCCGGGTGGAAGAGCTCGGCCGCACGATCACCGGGGACTACGTGGGGCGGGAGCCCGTTCTGATCTCGGTGCTCAAGGGCGGCACGGTGTTCCTCGCAGACCTCATCCGGCATATCCCGTTGCCGCTCGAGACCCACATGATGGCCATCAGTCCGTACGGTGGCGGCGAGGAGTCCATGGGCCGGGTGCGGATCCTCCTCGATGTCGAGGTCGATCTGACCGACCGAGACGTGCTCCTGGTCGAAGACATCGTCGACACCGGTCTCACCCTTTCCTACCTGCTGTCGATCCTGCGTGCCCGCCGTCCTGCGTCGCTCGAGCTGTGCACGCTGCTCGACCGGTCCGTCCGTCGGATCGTGCCGCTCCATCCCCGATACGTGGGCTTCGACTGCCCGGACAGCTTCGTGGTCGGTTACGGGCTCGACTTCGGGGAGCGATACCGGAACCTGGCCGACATCCTCGAGATCTCGGACACGAACGCGCTCAAGGCCGACCCGGATGCGTTGCTCTCGCATCTGGTGCCCGCCGCCGGCTAGGTTGCGCTCGGTCGCAGACCCCTCGTACAGTGCCAGCACGACGATGATCGAGATGCAGCTGGAGGGCGTTCGAGTGGAGCTTCCGACCAACCAGCCCATCGTGCTTCTCCGCGAGAGGGACGGCGAGCGGTACCTCCCGATCTGGATCGGTGCCTCCGAGGCCGCTGCGATCGCGCTGTCCCTCCAGGGGGTGCAGACGCCCCGGCCCATGACGCACGATCTGATGAAGAACATCCTCGAGGACCTCTCGGTCGCCGTCCAGAAGATCGTGGTGACCGAGCTCCGGGACTCCACGTTCTACGCCACGATCGATCTCCAGCGGAACGGGGACCACTACGAGGTGAGCTCTCGACCCTCCGATGCGATCGCGCTCGCCGTGCGGCTGTCCGTGCCGATCTTCGCCAGCGAGGATGTTCTCGACGAGGCCGCGATCTTGATCCCCGGCGAAGAAGAGGAAGAGGTGGAGAAGTTCCGCGAGTTCCTCGACAACGTGACGCCGGAGGATTTCAAGCCCGAGGGGACGCCGGAGCCCTGACGGGCGCCGACGTCCCAGATCGAGTGCAGCGGGAGCCGATGGAGCGGCTCAGCCGTAGAAGAAGACCGTGACCCAGAGGAAGCCGTTGGCGTCGCGGTAGGTGCCGACCGCCACTCGGTGGAATCCACGGTTCAGGATGTTCGAACGGTGACCGGGTGAGTTCATGAAGGCGGACTGCATCCCGGTGATCGTGCCGCCGGTCACGCCGACGTTCTCGCCCCAGGTCGACCACTTGACGCCCTTGAGGTAGAACGAGGACGGGTTCGTGGTGTGGAAGATGGAGCCCCTGTTCGCCATCGCGATGCTGTGCTTGCGGGCGAGCTTGGAGATCGTGTAGTGGATGCCGACCTCGCGCACCCCGTTGCTCGCGCGGCTGTTGTTCGTGACCTGATACATCCGTGCCCGAGGGGTCGCCGCGTGCGCCGGAGAAGGGGCGAGCGCGGTGAAAGCTGTCAAGAACGTCGCCACGAGGGCGACCCTGGTCAGTGCGATCCGCGTACGTTTCATGATGTTCGTCTTCTTTCGGCTTATGCCCACCGGATCTTGATACCTGCTTGTGGGTAGTTGAATCATCGACCTACCCCCTCAGGACCTTGAGCCCTGTCTGAGCTGGGAACTACGGGGTCCATTGACACGTGACTCCTACGGACCTACGCTGCGACGACACGGTCGTAATTACGGAGCTGTGATGAGCGAAGAAGGCTATCGAGTACCGGACGTCTGCCGGATCGTCGGCATCAGCTATCGTCAGCTCGATTACTGGGCCAGGACCGAGCTGGTGACCCCGTCGATCCGCGACGCCCACGGCTCCGGAACCCAGAGGCTCTACTCGTTCCAGGACCTCGTTTCACTCAAAGTGATCAAGAAGCTCCTGGACACCGGGGTGTCCCTCCAGCGGGTCCGCAAGGCTGTGGAGCATCTTCAGTCCATGAAGCGGCCGACGCACGGCGTCACGTTGATGTCGGACGGTCGCGGGGTCTACGAAGCGCACTCGCCGGAGGCCGTGATCGACCTCTTGCAGAAGGGGCAGGGCGTCTTCGCGATCGCCCTCGACCGGGTATGGAACGATCTTGAGGGGACCCTTTCCAAACGCAGGCGGGCGGCCGCAGGAGGGTCGTGAGCGCTCGAGCCGAGGCCCCAGTCGCACCGATAGGGGAGTCTCTGCCCAAGAGCGACACCGTCCGCTTCGCCCACGCCTCCGAGCGCCAGTTCGCACAGCTCCTCGACTTCTACGGGATCTCCTGGGACTACGAGCCCACTTCGTTCGACATCGAGTGGGGCCGTGACGGGCACGTTGTCCGTCGATTCACCCCCGACTTCTTCCTGCCGGAGTTCGACCTCTACATCGAGATCACGACCCTCAACCAGAAGCTGGTGACGAGGAAGAACAGGAAGGTCCGGCAGCTCCGCGAGCGCTACCCGGAGATCCGATGCAAGGTCTTCTATCAACGGGACTACCTCTCGCTCGTCACGAAGTACGGCCTCGAGGACCGCTCCGGCTGAGGTCAGACCCTTCGTACACTTCTCGGGTGAAGTTCACGCCGCACACAGGGCCCGAGATCGAGGAGATGCTCGCAACCATCGGTGTCTCGTCTCTCGACGGGCTGTTCGAGCAGATCCCCGAAGGGGTGCGTCTGGACGGACCCCTGGGGATCCCCGAGGGTGTCTCCGAGCTCGAGATCGTGGAGGACCTCGGACGCATGGCCGCCCGCAGCCGCCACCTGGACGACCTCGTGTGCTTCGCGGGTGCCGGCGCGTACGACCACTACATCCCGTCCGTGGTCTGGGCCCTCGCCGGCCGGTCGGAGTTCGCAACCGCGTACACGCCGTACCAGCCCGAGCTCTCGCAAGGTGTCCTGCAGGCGCTGTTCGAGTTCCAGTCGATGGTCTGCGAGCTCACGGGCCTCGAGGTGTCGAACGCATCCCTCTACGACGGGGCGACTGCGCTGGTGGAGGCCGTGAACATGTCGCGGACGGCCGAGCGAGGTCGGGTCCTGGTCTCCGAAGGTGTCGATCCGAGGCTCGTGGACACCCTCCGAACGTACGGCAGAGGTTCGGGATACGAGCCGGAGGTCTTCGAGGCCGACGGCGGCAGAGGCGGATCGCCGGTGGTGGACGACGACGTGGCGTCGGTGGTCGTCCAACATCCCAACGTCTTCGGGATCCTGGAGCCTGCCGCGGAGCTGTTCGTGACCGCTCGCGAGGGTGGCGCGAGAGCGATCCAGGTGTTCGACCCCCTCTCGCTCGGTGTGCTCGCGCCGCCTGGAGAGCTGGGCGCGGACATCGCCGTCGCCGAAGGACAGTCCTTGGGGAATCACCTCGCCTTCGGCGGCCCGTACGTCGGACTGATCGCGGCCCGGATGGCGGACGTGCGCCGGATGCCGGGGCGCATCGTCGGCGAGACCCTGGACGTGGACGGGGATCCGGGGTACGTCCTCACGCTCCAAGCGCGTGAGCAGCACATCCGACGGGAGAAGGCGAACTCCAACATCTGCACCAACCAGACGCTGATGGCGATCGCGGCCACGATCTACCTGGGGTGGCTGGGGCCTGGGGGCCTCGCCGAGCTCGGGCGTCAGTGTGCCGCGAAGGCGTCGTACGCAGCGGAGAGGCTCGCGGAGATCCCCGGGGTCTCCCTGCTCCACCCCGACGCCCCGTTCTTCAAGGAGTTCGCCCTGCGCGTCCCAGGCGACGCTCGTCTGGTCGTCGAGGGCCTGGTCGCGCACGGCTACCTCGGGGGGGTGGCCTTCTCGAAGGCCGGTGAGGATGTGCTCCTCGTCGCGGTCACCGAGCGGAGGACGCGGGAGCAGATCGACGGGCTCGTCACCGCCATGGAGGCGGTGGTCGCGTGACGGAGATCGGCGCGCCGATCCGGCGCCAGGGGCCGCCGGGCCACGGAACGATCCTCGATCGGTCCGTCGCCGGGCGCCGGGCGTGGAGCCTGCCGCCATCGGACGTCCCGGAGGCGCCGATCCCGGAGGGCCACGCCCGATCCCAGGGTCCCGGCTTGCCGGAGGTGGGGGAGGTGGACCTGGTCCGCCACTACACGCGCCTCGCGCAGATGAACTACGGCCTCGACACGGGGATGTACCCGTTGGGCTCCTGCACGATGAAGTACAACCCGAAGGTCGCCGAGACGGTCGCGGCTCTGCCGGGGTTCCAGCGGCTCCACCCCCTCCAACCGGACACGACGACGCAGGGAGCCCTGGAGCTGCTGTGGAGGCTCGAGCGTGCCCTCTGCGAGGTCACGGGCATGGCCCGGGCCACCCTGCAGCCGCCGGCGGGCGCATGCGGGGAGATGACGGGACTGCTCCTGATGAGGGCGTATCACGAGGACCGTGGGGACACACGGCGGCGCGTGATCATCCCGGACTCTGCGCACGGCACGAATCCGGCGAGCGTCCGCCTCGCCGGATTCGAGGCGGTCCCGGTTCGGTCGGACGCACGCGGGCTGGTGGACGTGGGGGCTCTCGCCAAGCTGGTGGACGAGTCGGTCGCCGGTCTGATGCTGACGAACCCAAACACGCTCGGGCTCTTCGAGGAGGAGATCGAAGAGATCGCAGCGACGATCCACGGAGTGGGTGGACTTCTCTACTACGACGGGGCCAACCTGAACGCGATCCTCGGCAGGTGCCGGCCAGGGGACATGGGGTTCGACGTCGTGCATATCAACACCCACAAGACCTTCGCGACGCCGCATGGGGGAGGGGGACCGGGGGCGGGACCCGTCGGGGTCACGGATGAGCTCGTCCGGTATCTGCCTGCCCCGACCGTGCAGCGAGCGGACGACGGCACCTTCTCGCTCGAGGAGGGAGGGGATCGCTCGATCGGCCGGATGCACGGGTTCCACGGGAACGTGGGGATCCTCGTGCGTGCGTACTCCTACGTGTTCCTCCATGGCTCCGACGGCTTGAAGGCTGTGAGCGAGCTGGCGGCGTTGAACGCCAACTACCTGGCCCATCTCGTGAAGGACGAGTTCCCCCTCGCTCATCCGGACATGCGTCCGATGCATGAGTTCGTCGCGACCGCCAAGCCCCTCCGCGAGGCGACCGGCATCAGGGCGATGGATGTCGCGAAGCGTGTGATCGATCTCGGGTTCCATCCATCAACGGTGTATTTCCCGCTCGTGGTGGAAGAGGCCATGATGGTCGAGCCCACGGAAACGGAGTCCAAGGCGACCCTGGAGTCCTTCGCCGAGGCGCTCCGGCAGGCGGCCGGGGAAGCCCGCGAGCACCCGGAGATCCTCCGGGAGGCGCCCGTGACGACACCGGTCCGACGGCTCGACGAAGCGAGGGGCGCGCGGGCTCTCAAGCTGCGCTGGTAACGCGCTCCGCTACCTCTTCACAGGTACTAGCCGCTAGTCAACTTTGACCAGTTTTCTCTCAAGCCGGGTCGCCTGATGCCGATGTTCGGTGGCAGAGGCGGCCGAGGGAGGTCGCCCGCGGCAAGGAGGCGCAGCGATGAGACGAGGTCTGGTCAAGACCATCAAGGTCTTGGGGCTCACCCTCGCCCTCTCCGTCGTGCTCGGAGCAGTTGCTCCCAGCGCACAAGCCACCTGGACGCCCCGACTCGACATGCTCGGCTGGGTCAACACGGCCCGGAGCTATCGTGGAGCGGTGGGCCTGGATCCGGGATGGCGACTCCGGAGGATGGCGAACGAGCACAGCAGGCAGATGGCCAACGCCGGTCGGATCTTCCACACGGCGTCCCTGGGTTCCAAGCTCACGTTCGTGTCCTGGAGCGTGGCGGGGGAGAACGTGGGGGCCGGAGGCAGCATGCGCGGGCTGTTCGATGCGTTCATGAAGAGTGACGCGCACCGAGACAACATCCTCGGGCGCGGCTTCCGCCGCGTCGGGGTCGGACTCCACGCCCAGGATGGGTTCCTGTGGGTGACGATGATCTTCGTCGGTTGAGGATCTGACCTGGTAAGGAATGAAAGGGGCGGGGTCCCGTTTGGACCCCGCCCCTTTCGTGTGGCTGTTCTCGCGTTACGCGGCCTCACGCTCCGGCCGACGCTTGCGGGTCGAAGCGACCACGGTCACGCCGATCCCGAACAGGACCATCGTGATGAGGCCCAGCCGGCCCGCGTCCGAGCCCGTGAAGGGCGTCGGGGGGTTGTTCGGCGGGTTCGGCGGGTTCTCACCGGCGATCGGGGTGACGAACGCATCGTCGTCATCGCTCACGACCCGACCGAGGATGTCCTCGCCCACGGCGGTGCCGACGTTGATGACAGGCTCGTCACCGACCACGAAGTCCTTCGTGAGCGTGACCGACTGACCGGGCTCGAGGATCGGGATGTCCCCGATGTGGCCCATGATGTCGTCGTCGACGGTGATGTCGTACAGCGTGACGTCGCCCGTGTTCGTGATGACGTAGGTGTAGGTCACCGTGGTTCCCACGGGGACGATCTCTTCGCTGACCGTCTTCACGATCTGGATGGCGGGGTTCGAGACGTCGGTGGTGCACACCGCCGTGTCCGTGGCCTGGACCTCGGAGTCCGCACCGGTGCCGATAGCGGTCACCGAGTTGGACACCGGGTCCTCCTCGGCCCCCGGCGTGTAGGTGACGACCGCCGTGGCGACCTCGCCCACGGGGAACGGCTCCGAGAAGTCGAAGTCGAAGTCTCCCGTGATGTCGCCGAGCAGCGTGTCGTTCACCGTCACGCCGACCAGGGGCTCGTTGCCGGTGTTGGTCACGGTGATCGTGTAGGTGATGTCCTCACCGAAGGCCACCAGGGCCGGGCAGGACTTGGTGACGTCGATGCCCGGCACATGGGTGATGTCGGTCTCGCAACCGGCGGTGTCCTCTACCGCAGCACCGGAGGTCACGCCGTCAGCAGTCACCGTCGCGCTGTTGGGCAGCGGGTCGGGCTCGTTGCCGTCGGCCGTGTAGGTCCAGTCGACCGAGACGGCCGCTGAGCCCACCGCGAGGGTGTCGGGGAACAACCCGGACAGGTCGACCGGGTCGTTGCCGTTCACCGTGTCCCAGACCTCGACGTTCTCGAGTGCCTCGTCACCGGTGTTCTGGATGGTGATCGTGTAGGTGATGTCCTCACCGACCAGAGCGGTCTCAGGGCAGTCCTTCGTGATCGAGATGCTCGGGTTCAGGATGTCGGTGGTGCAGTCGGCCGTGTCGGTGACACTGGCGTCAGAGATATCTCCCGTGGCTGAGGCTGTCACAGTGTTCGTGAGCGGATCGGGGTCACCCGCCTGAGGGGTGCGGCTCACGGTCACCGTGTTGATCTCGCCGACATCTAGTGTCGTGTCCGGGAACTCGTCCGTGATGTCGCCGAGGAGTGTGTCAGTCACCGACAGTCCGACGAGCGCCTCGTTCCCTTCGTTAGAGACCGTGATCTGATATGTGATCGGTTCTCCAGCCAGCGATGCTGCTACGCAGTTCTTCGTGACGGAGATGATCGGCTCTGCTGCGATCCCGCCGACCTGCTTCATCGGGACAGTCTCTTGTCCAACCGGGATCGTCTCGCCGCCGACAACGCGCGCGGCGTTGATCGCGTTCAAGATGTTTCCAGTGGGGCTCGCACCGACCTCGCACGCGAGGTGGACAGTCACCCGAACGATGGCGGTTTCGCCACCTTCGAGGTTGGAGACCGTAAACGTTCCCAGAAGCTCGTTGTAGCCAGCGGTGTCCGTGTGTTCGTTGGTCAGAGTGACGGTCTCGTTGCCGTCGAGGCCCACGTTGCCGTCATCGGGGGTATTGATGCCCCAGCTGACGATGTCATCGAAGCCGATTCCAGGCTGACCGGTCGTTTCAGCGCCGAACGACAGGTCAAGCGCAACCGAACCGCTGCCGGCTCCTTCCTCGACCTCGACCTCCACGAAGAAGGTCACGAGGTCGCCGCAAGCGAAGTCGCCGCCCTCCAGCGACTCGACGACACCGCTGTCCTTGTCGATTGTGCGGTCGTTGTATCCGAAGTCTGGATATGCGCCCAGACCGGTGGTGTGATCGTAGGTGAACGGTCCGGCCGCGACGAAGTCGAGGTTGACGTCTCCGCCGTGGAGGCCACCGTGGGATTGGATAACGGCGTCGCCATTGGGGGCACGCGCGCTCTTCAGGGTGCGCGTGCTTCGAGCCCCTCCGCCGGAGGCAGCCGACTCGTCGTCAGCGAGGGCTTCCTCAGCCGGGGCTTCCTCAGCCGGGGCTTCCTCAACTGGGGCTTCCTCAGCCGGGGCCTCCTCAACTGGCAGAGTGGCATCGCCTGAGGCGCCGTCCGCTGCGACCTCGCCGGTCGCGACGGGATCGATGGGGCTGGTGTCATCCGCCCACGCGATCAACGAGCTGCCCTGTCCGAGCGCGAGCGCGAACAGGACGACGAACGATACGAACGAAGCGAGCCCCCGCTTGGTGCCGCGGCTACGCCGACTGGATCTGGATCTCATCCCGTACCTCCTCCAACTGGTGTGGTGCGCTTCACTTGACCGATAGATGCGGCCCCCGCCCTACGGTGAAGAGCGTGGTCCGCTGCCCGAACGTTACCTCCCTCACCTGGGGGACAGCATCGGGCGAATGTCCCAACTGTTTCTGGCGAACGAAGTAGCCCATTCGGATGACACACTGATAGTGGTGGAAGTATCCGGATTGCGCAATACACAGAAAACCGGCGGAAATCGAGCACGGATGGACCCCGATCCAATTGGGCGATTGTGCGGGAAGGGAGGGCTTCGGACGGCCTCTTCGACCCTCTGTGGGTCTCTTAGGGGAGAAACGGATGGGACGGATCCCGTTTCGGACCCCGCCCATGTCTCCCCGCTTTCTCAGATCCGCTACCCGGCCTCCTGCCCAGACCGGCACCTGCGGGTCGTCGCGACCACCGTCACGCCGATCCCTGCCAGAACCATCGTGATGAGCCCGAGCTGCCCCGCATCCGAGCCCGTGAACGGGGTCCCCGGCGGGTTGTCCGACGTTCGGCGGGGTTCTCAACGGCGATCGGGGTGACGAACGCATCGTCGTCGTGGCTCACGACCCGGCCGGGGATGTCTTCTCCTACGGCCGTGCCGACGTTGAGTGAAAGCGGGCCCAAGGGGGCCCGCTTAGTGCTCAGGTCGTCCGCTGCGGAGTCGCTATGGGCGCGCTTGCGAGCGCCTTCGTGAGATCACGAGGAGAGCCGACCCTGCGGCGGCGAGGATCACGATGTATGTCGCGAACGCACCCGTGTCCGCTCCGGTGAACGGGCTCCCGCCGCCTCCGGTGCCGTCGCCGTCGCCATCGCTACCTGCGCCGGCCACGACCGTCACCATCGCGGAGGCCTCGTCATCGACGAACCCGCCGAGAAGGTCCTCGCCGCCGGCTATGGCGATGTTGGTGATGGGGGAGGAGCCGAGCGTGGTCGATGCCGTGAGCTCGGCCGTCGCTCCCGGCTCGAGCCTGGCGATGTTGCCGATGTGGTTCAGCTGATCGTCGTCCACGGACACGTCGAACAGCGGCGTGTCTCCAGTGTTCGTGACGGTGTACGTGTAGACGATGAGGGTCCCGGCTGGCCCGGAGGTCGGGGTCGCGGTCTTCTCGAGGTCGATGTCCGGGTGGATCACGTCCACGTCGTGTGTGTCCGTATCCGTGACGGTGCCGCCCTCGTGATCGCCGGTCACCTGCGCCTCGTTGTGGACGACGTTCCCGTCATCGGTCGTGACTGTGTGGTCGCACTCGAAGCTCCATCCCTCGCCGACCGCAAGCGTGGCGTTGCCGTTCCCGTCGTCGACGAGCGTGATGGACGAGTCGCACTTCGGATCGGAGAGGTCGATGTTCGTGAGATCGACGCTTCCGTTGTTCCTCACGGTGAACACGTAGGTGATCGTGTCGCCCACGTGCGCGAGCGAAGGTCCGCCCTTCAGCAATCGGATCCTCGGCACGCACGCGATCTCGTCGGTGGCTTCCGCGTGGTTGTCGCCCCCGACGTTCGCCGCGGGCTCGTTCGCGCCTTCGACATCCGCGACGTTGGTGATCGAACCGCAGTAGTTGCCGTCGACGACGACCTTCACCATGACCGTAGCCGACTCACCCGGATCGAGGGAGACGCGGCCACAGCGGACCTCCGCGTGGGGCACGCCGCCGGGCAGCACCGAGCTCGTGACGGTGCACGCCTTGCCGGCGAACGTCGGGAAGGGTGGGAAGGTGACGCTCTGCGCGCCCGGCGGCAAGACGTCGACGAGCTCCACACCGGTCGCTTCCTCGTCGCCCACATTGGTCACGGTGATCGTGTAGAG
Source organism: Actinomycetota bacterium (assembly GCA_050998695.1). Classification (GTDB taxonomy): domain Bacteria; phylum Actinomycetota; class UBA4738; order UBA4738; family HRBIN12; genus JAJNBA01. The sequence goes on along the minus strand of JBPCPX010000112.1, from coordinate 14,676 downwards.
GAAGTCGTCGCCGTCGTGGAGGATCCCGTCTGCGTCCGAGGTCTTCGAGACCTGGAGATCCGGCGGGCTCGGCTCCTCGCTCTCGCACTCGACCGTGTTGGTGACGTCGTTGGAGGAGTTGTTCTCGGTCGCCCCTTCGGTCTCGTTGGACGCGGAGACGTCAGTGTTGTTGACGATCGGGCCGCAGAAGGCTTGGTCCACCGTCACGGTGATGTCCACGGGGATGCTCGCCCCGGCGTCGATCTCACCCAGCACGCACATCACCAGACCTGCGTCCTCCGCACAACCCGCGTCGGCATCGACGAACGTGACCCCGGAGGGCAGCAGGTCAGTGACCTCGACGCCCGTCGCGTTGCCGTCGCCGACGTTCGAGACCGTGAGGGTGTACGTGATCGTGGCGTCGTTCAGGACCGCGCCATCCGGATCGTTCGCCTTGACGACCGTGACGTCCGGTGCGGTTTCGACGACGACGTCGTTCCAGCAGAACGTGAGATGGCTCAGCTCGTAGTAGCCGCCGGCGGCCTTCTGCGGCGTGTGGAGGTCCTGGTCGCCGGTGTCGCCGGCGAGGTAAGAGAAGAGGTTCCCTCCGCTCGGGCCACCCTTGGCGTAGACGCCGTGGATGGGAAGGTTCGAGGACCAGTCCGCGAACCCGGTGGGGCTGTTGTAGCCCGTGACCGTCACCGTCAGAGCGCCGCTGGAGACCTGACCATTGCCGGCGATCGAGATGCCGTGATCGAAGCCGAGCTCGCCACAGTCGTCGTTCGAGGACTTGGTGTCGAAGATGACGGGCTGAACGCCGTCCACCGACGCAGGGCCGGGGGAGTCGGCCGGTGGCACGGCGCCCGCGATCAACGTGCCGGCCTGTCCAACTCCCAGCATCGCAACGATGATCGACCCGAGGACCAGTCCCCGTCGGCCGCCGGCCGGGTGCTTCGCTCTCTTCATGTCCCCTCCTGGGTCCCGCCTCGCAGGCGGGCCGTCATCTGCATCCGCGTCGGTCACGTGCGTCGGCCGATCGACCCACACCCTACGAGGGCCCGGGGGAGAGGACATCGGTCGAAAGAAGGGAGCCTTCCGCCAGATGTCCTCTTCTGCGGCCGAAGGCGAGCTTCGCATCAGCGCTGCCTCGACGCAAGAACGCCCAAGACCCGAGCAGGGATCGGGAAAGGGGAGACGGCTCGCCAACCCCGTCACGAGCAGCGTGACATAATGTACGTTATCGGGGAAGACCCCGGGGAGGGAGGGAAGGTCGCTAGACGCGGAAGCCCCGATGAGGGCGTCCGAGGACCCTGATCGCCACGCCCCAGCGGGTCACGAGCCACAGCGCCTCGAACACGATCCCACGGGAGAGCTTCGAGTGACCGTGCTCGCGTTCTCTGAACGTGATCGGCACCTCGCCGATCGTCCAGCCGCGGAGCCACGAGCGCATCACCAGCTCCACCTGGAAGCCGTAGCCGTCGGCGTGGAACGCGTCCACGACGAGATCTTGGAGCAGGACGCGGCGGTAGACGCGGTAGCCGCTCGTGGCGTCGTGAAGTGGCAGACCCAGCATCACGGAGGCGTAGATGTTGCCCATCCTCGACAGGGCGAGCCTAGCCCGGCTCCAGTTGGTCACCGAGCCACCCGGCACGTAGCGACTGCCGACCACCAGGTGGTAGCGGTCGCGAGCCGCGTCGAGCAGCGAGGCGAGCTCGAGGGGGTCGTGCGAAAGGTCGGAATCCATCTCGACGATCAGGTCGTAGCCCTCGTCGAGCGCCCGGCCGAACCCCTCCAGGTATGCGCTCGCGAGCCCGGATCTGACAGGACGCTCGACGAGGCGGACTCGCGGCTCCCCCGCCATGAGCTCCCGGACGGTGCTCGCCGTGCCGTCGGGCGAGGAGTCATCCACGACGAGAGCCTCGACCCCGGGCAGCGCCAGCACGCCGGTGACGACGTCTCGGATCGTCTTCGCCTCGTCGTAGGTCGGAAGGATCACCAAGGTCCTCGCGCCGGGGTCGAGCGGCGCGGGTTCGGGACGCTCCTCCCGACGGCCCCGCGGCACCGCCGCCATCCCGATCGCGAGCGCGAGCGACGCGACGGGGAGCCAGTCGCCCCAGCGCACGTAGAGCGTCCGCTCGTCCGATGCACGGATCGTCTTTCGGATCAGTGAGGGCTCGAACAGTTCGGTTCGTCGGTACGTGTGACCGCTCGGATCGACGAACGCGCTGATCCCGGACACGGCGGCGTGCACCACCCATCGACCGTTCTCGATCGCGCGGATCCGGGACATCTGGAGATGTTGCGCGGACGCGGACGTCTCGTCGTAGGCCGCGTTGTTCGTGAGGACGACCAGGAACTCCGCGCCCTGCCGCACGAGCTCCCGGCCGAGTCCGGGGAAGCTGTTCTCGAAGCAGATCGGAGCTCCGAACATCGGGAGTCTCGGGGCATCCAGCGTGTGCACCCGCTCTCCCGGTGTCAGCTCATACGCGATCTGCTCGAGTGCGGGGATCCAACCGACGACGGCCTTCCACGGGATGTACTCCCCGTAGGGAACGAGATGGGTCTTCTTATAGACGTCCACCACCTCCCCCCCGTTGTCGAAGACGACCGCCTGGTTGAACAGGGTGGGGTCTCCGCCCTCGCCGAGTGACCGGATGTCTCGGCTGGTGGAGCCCGCGAGGACCGGCACACCCACCTCCGAGATGGTTGCGCGGACCTCCTCCAGGATCTCGAGGGACCCGGGGTCGAGTGCGCTCTCGCCCCACACGGCGAGATCCGGCGGCCTATCTCTCAACGTCCGGTGGAGGTCAAGGTTGAGCCTGGTCACCGCGATGTCGCCTTCTTCCCTCGAGCCATGCCGGACCGCTTCGTCGAAGTCGACCTGGATCGCCGCGACCTCGAGGGGTCGACCGATGGTGTCGGCGAATGGGATGAGGACCGGCGCCAGGGCGGCGAGGGCCGCGATCCCCACCCACCGGGCTCGGCGTGAAAGGGACCGTTCCCGGGTGGCGGCATCCGCGAGCAAGGCCGCCACGAACACCACGACGAACGTGACGCCGAACACGCCCGCGATCACCGCGACGCGCACGGTGATCGTGTTGGGGACCTGCGAGACGCCGAGTGAGCCCCATGTGAATCCACCGAACGGCCAGAGTCCTCGGACCCAATCGATAGCCGTCCACACGGCGGCCGCACCGAGCGCGGTGAGCACGGGCCGGCCGGCCCTGCGGACGAGCGGGAACGCGGCGCCGAACAAGGCGATCGACAACGCGGTGAGCAACGTCAAGGCACCCCATGCGAGTGAGCCGAAGAGCATGATCCAGGACAACGTGATTCCGAACGCGACGAGTCCGTAAACGAGCCCGATCAGGAACCCTTGGACCGGGGTCGCGTCCCGCAGCGCGACGAGCAGGAGTGCGGGCGCGAGGAACGCCAGCGGCCAGGCCGCGACGGGTGGGAAGGCGAGCGAGGACAGCACGCCCCCGATCAGGGCGAGGGCGAACGCGACCGGAAGCCGGTCCTGGGTCAGGCGCAGTCGCGGCAGAACATCCGCCGTTTGTCCGCGAGCTGACTGCGGTGCTTCACGAGATAGCAGTTCTTGCAGACGAACTCGGTCGACTGGATGGGGACCACGCGCGTCTCGATCGGTTCGAGACGATCGTCCCCCTTCGTCGTCGCGGCGACGGCCACCACCGGTTCCTCTTCGTCGGCGTCGTCCTCATCGTCACGAGCCTCCTGCTTCTCGAGGACCTCGTGGATCGACTCGACGTCGGCGACCGGAGGGTCCGCGGGGGTAGCCGCGGCATCAGCGAGGTCCTCTTCGGTCGGCTCCAGATCGTCGAGGTCCGCGTCGGCCGCCACTTCTTCGTCTTCGCGCTCTTCCGTGCGCTCTGCCACCTGCTCCTCCGGGTTCGGTCCTCGATCCGGCCGCGGATTCTAGCGTCCGCTCCTCCACTTGCCTTGTGCGCGTGCCTTCGGCGCTCGCCATGGAAGTACGCTGCGGAGACTCAGGATGTTCCCCGGCAGCGGAAGATGGAAACGCGAGAGCCCGAGAGACCTTTGGGGCCGCGACGCCGGGGCGCCGCGTTCTCTACTCAGCCTCTCGGGCTCCGCACGCGTCTCCGCCGGGGCGGTGACGCAGGCAGGACGTTACCGAGCAGGGATCGGGAGGACAACCCGAAACCCCAGAAACAGTGCCAAGAACAACGGGTGCGGCTTCCCATCAGGCTCGGTAGACCTCGCGGCCGAGGGAGACCGTGAGCACGGGCCGAAGGCCTTCCGGCGACGCCACCTCGAGGGGGTCCTCGTCATATGCCGCGAAGTCGGCATGGCGTCCCGGTTCGAGCGCTCCCTTCTTGCCGTCCTGGTGCCCCAGACGGGCGCTCCCCACCCGGTGGAGCTTCAGAGCCTCGAGCCTCGTCAGGCGCTGCGAGGGCTCGTGATGGCCTTCGAGCGCCGCGATCGCGAGCATCGGATCGAGCGGTGTCACCGGCGAATCGGAGCCGACGCCGACCTCGATGCCGCGGTCGAGCATCGTGCGGATCGGGTGAGCGGCCATCGCCCGCGCGGGACCGAGCCGCTCCTCGTACATGCCGCCACCCTGTCCCCAGAGCCTGTCGAAGGCGGGCTGGACGGAGACGGCCAGTCCGAGCATCGCGGTCCGCTCGATCTGATCGGCCGAGGGCAGGACGAAGTGCTCGATCCGGTGACGTCGGGCGCGGAAGTGCCGCCGCTCCCTGGAGTCGAGGGCGACATAGACGCGCTCCCAGGTCTTGAGGACCTGCTCGATCGCCCCGTCCCCGATCGCGTGGACGCCCACCTGGAGCCCGGCGTTATGACCGGCGTGGAAGAACTCGGCGAGCGAGTCGTCGTCGTGATACAGCTCGCCCAGCTCCGATCCGTCTTCGTACGGATGCGCGAACGCGGCCGTCCTCGCCCCGATCGAACCGTCGACGGGGAGATCGCCCCCGATCGAGAGGAAGCCGCGCTCCATCGCCTCGGGAAGCGACATCGAGGAGGGAACCGGCGAGACGTCGACCGGCAGGCGCCCGCGATGTCCGACCAGGACATCGAGATCCGCCACGTCGAGAGACATCTCGTGCACGGCCGTCACGCCTCGCGAGGCCGCGAGGCCGGCGGCCTGCAGCTGGAACTCCTCGATCCGCTGGCGCTCGTACGACGAGTCCACCCAAGCCGAGACGCGCCGGTTCGCTTCCTTCGTGAGTCGGCCCGTCGGCCGTCCGTCCGCCCCCACCTCGACCCCTTCCGCGTCCGTGAGGTCGAGGGCGGCGAAGACCTCCGCGCTCACCACGGAGATATGTCTGTCCGTCCGCGTAAGGACGACGGGCAGGGAGGTCAGCGCGTCCAGGTCGGCACCCGTCGGCAGGTCCGGCCGATCCCAGCCCGACTCGTCGAAGCCCTCCAGGTGGACGGGGGACGTCCCTGCGGCCGATCGCTCCGCGACGAGGCCGAGCAGTTCCTCCTTCGACGTCGATCCTTTGACCTCCTCGTTCGTGAGGGATCGTCCCGTCGCGGTGAGATGCACGTGACTATCGATGAAGCCCGGGACGATCGTGGTGCCGGGAAGCTCGATCGTGAGATCGGCCTCCGGTGGGTCGCCGGTGCCCACGCGCTGGACGTGGCGCTCGTCGACGAGGAGCCACTCCCCCATCATCGGGTGGGAGAGGGTGACGACACGGGATGCGCGGTAGAGCGTTCTCACGGAGCCGCGATGATAGAGGAGTCCTGTTCCCCGAGCGCGACGGCTCGAGCCTCGTGGATGTCGGCGAGGGACCTCGTCTTCCCGTGGTGGAGCGAGAGACCCATCCTCTCCGTGATGTTCTCGAGGATGAGGAGCGCGCGGCGAACGTCGGCGCGTTCGCCCCACAGCATGACGTCGTCCACCCATCGCACATGCCGGGCACCCGTGTCCCTGATGGCACGGTCCATCTCGCCGAGGACGGCGTTGGCGAGGACCGCGGAAGGGGCCGGACCGATCGGAAGTCCGCGCACGCCGCGTTCTTGGAGGCGTTGGAGGAAGGCGACGGCGTGGGAGGCCTCCGGCCCCAGGAGCGAAGCGATCGTCCCGGGCGAGATCGACCCGTAGCAATCGCGGACGTCGGCTACGGCGAACGCCGTGCCCGGGGCAGCCCTGCTGAGGACCTTCCGCAACGTCCTTCGCCAGGCGGCCCGGGCGGGCGCCCAGGGGACGAGCGTCGGTCCGTCCGCGGCCGACCGTGTCCGGATCGCGAACGCCTCGGGGCCCATTGCTCGCTCGATCCGGCCGGTGAGCGGACGTACCACCTGTCGGTACTGGGCGTCGCCGGCCGGATCGAGCCGGGTGAGCCACCGGAGGCCGCCACCAGGCTTCGGGATCGGCTCGAAGCGAGGGCCAGGGTCGTCCGTCCTCGCCGGCGGTCCCGACGAACGTCGGTCCAAACGGACGAAACCTCCTCACGGGGGAACCAGGAGGAGGAGACGGCGACCGTACCGTCACCCGGTCGTTCCGAGCAATCGGCCGTCCCGGGGATATCTCCCTCCCCCGGACCGTGTGGGAGCATGCTCGCGTGCTGGATGCACGCGATCTCGCGATCCTCACCGCGCTGCAGGACGACGCGCGGGCCACGTATGCCGACGTGGGAACGAAGGTGGGACTGTCGGCCTCCGCGGTGCATGATCGCGTTCGGAAGCTCGAGCAACAGGGGGTGATCCGCGGCTACCGCGCGGTGCTGGACGCCGAGGCGATCGGCCTGTTCGTGACCGCCCTGATCGCGGTCACCCCGCTGGACGCCCGTCAGCCGGACGACCTGCCCGCGCGCGTCCGCGAGCTCCCGGAGGTCGAGGACTGCTACTCGGTCGCCGGTGAGGCGAACTACGTGCTCAAGGTCAGGACGAAGACGACCGGTGACCTCGAAGACCTCATCAGGCGATTGCGAGAGAAGGCGGGGGTGACCTCGAACACGACCATCGCCCTGTCGATCCCGTTCGAGGACCGTCCGCTGCCGACATGATCGAGGGTCCCATCTTCCCCGTTGGAAGTCTCATAATGGTCCGATACAGCGGTCTCCCGATGGACGGATGAGAGGTTCCCCATGCCGAGCGACCTAGACACCCAACCGAAACCTCGCTTCGAGTTCACGAGCCGCCCGAAGGAGTCTGAGCGCGAATACCGGACGCCGGCGCACTTCTGGGACCGGATCCGCCTGCTGGTCTTCCTCCTCGGCGCGTTCCTCGTCCTCGTCCTCGCCGACGTTTCGGCGAACGACACGTCGTTCCGGAGCGCGCTCCAAGATCAGGTGAGCAGGCGTTGGTGGCTCCTCGCGCTCGCCGCGATCGAGACCCTCCGCCAGCTCCACTACTACCTCCAGGAGCAGTCGAAGGGCTACTACCGCTTCTGGCGGAACACCCTCGACCGGGAGGAGTCGGCAGTCGGCAGGATCAACCCGCACGTCCGGTATCGCCTCGGACGGCTCGTGCGGCTCCTCGTCTTCGCCTGGATCCTCGGGGCGATCCTCGCGTCATTCATCAGTCAACCGGGTGACCAGGTCAACGCGTTGGAGGCCTGGTTCCGTCTTCCAGGCCTCATCAAGCAGTCGATGGGCCAACTCCTCTACTTCGCGTTCCTGATCTCCTTCGGGATCCTGCAGTTCGTCGGGATCTTCTGGTTCATGTCGCGCGGCGGGGTCGAGGTCTACATGCCCGACGACATGGATACCCGGTTCTCCGACGTGAAGGGACAGGACTCGGTCCTCGAGCGTGTGAAGGAGAACATCATCTTCCTCGAGGACCCGGAGGCGATCGAGAAGCGCGGCGGATACGTGCCGGGTGGTCTGCTGCTGTGGGGGCCGCCGGGGACGGGCAAGACGTTGATGGCCCAGGCGGTCGCGGGAGAGACGGCGAAGCCGTTCGTCTTCGTCGAACCCGGGGCATTCATCAACATGTTCATGGGTGTCGGCATCCTGAAGGTCAAGTCCCTGTATCGGAAGCTCCGCAAACTCGCGACGCGCTACGGGGGCGTGATCGTGTTCATCGACGAAGCCGACTCCCTCGGCAACCGCGGCAACGCAGGTCCACAGGGCGGCTGGGCGATGAACCCCGCGGTCACGCCGTGGACCAACGAGCTCACGTGCAACGGGATGGGATACGTCTCCGACGCGGGCCGCAACACCGTGTTCGAGCTGGCACCTCCCTTCGGCGGCGGTCAGACCGAGCGCATCATCATGGGAGGAGGCATGGGGGGCGGCGGCATGGGGACGCTGCAGGCGCTCCTGTCCGAGATGGACGGCTTGAAGAAGCCGCGAGGGTTGACGAATCGGCTCCGGCGGCTCCTGGGCATGAAGCCGAAGCTCCCGCCGAGATATCGGATCCTCCACATCTTCGCGACGAACCAGCCGCACGTGCTCGACGAAGCGATGCTCCGTCCGGGGCGGATCGACCGGAAGTTCAAGGTCGGATACCCGCAGTTGGAAGGTCGTGTCGCCACGTACCGCTACTACTTCGACAAGGTGAACCACGGCCTCAGTGACGAGGAGATCACGAAGCTCGCGACCATCACTCCTTACGCGGGTGGGGCGGACATGAAGGACATCGTGAACGAGTCCCTCGTCATCGCGATCCGTGACGGCCGCGATCGGGTGGGGTGGACGGACGTCGTGAAAGCGAAGCACGTGAAGCAACATGGGCTCCCCGACGACCACGAGTACATCGAGCGCGAGCGCCACGCGGTGGCCGTGCACGAGGCCTGTCACGCGGTGGCCGCCTACCACCTCCGCAAGCACATGACGATCGACCTCGCGACGATCGAGCGCCGTGGTGACGTCGGTGGATTCGTCTCCTCGATCCCGCCGGAGGACCAGTTCGTCCAGTGGCGCTCCGAGCGCGAGATCGACGTGATCACGTTCCTCGCGTCGCTCGCGGGCGAGCGGCTCTTCTTCGACGGAGATCACTCCACAGGGGTGGGTGGAGACATGCGCGGAGCCACCGCACTCACGACGCAGATGCTCGCGTACTTCGCGATGGGCGAGACCATCGCCTCACGGTCGGTCACGCTGGCCGGTCTCCGCGGACCCGTGCAGCCCGCAGAGACCGGGGCAGACCGGTCGCTGTTCGACACGGAGTTCGGCAAGTCGGTCGAGGCCAAGCTGCAGGACCTCTACGACAGGACGATGGCTCTCCTCGAGGAGCACCGGGATGACGTCCTCACCGTCGCCCACGCCCTGGAGACCTACAAGACGATCACGGGGGACGACGTCGAAGCCATCATCGAGGACCGAGAGGGTCCCAACATCGACGGCCGGCGGTACCACGACTCGCGGTTCCTTGACGAGCTCGAGACCTATCACGCCGCATGTGCCGCGGCGCACCTCCAACACGGAGGGGTCGAAGGCACGATCCCGATCCCGGTGCCGCCACCGCCCGTCGGGGCGCTCGCTGCGATCCGGCCCGGTTCGGGCAACGGCCGGAGCGAGCAGCGCCAACGCATCGGCGGTACGGAACCCAGCCAAGAGTGACCGGAGGCAGTCCGGCCGGCAGCCGCCGCTAGGATTGGCGCGTGCGTCTCTACAACACGCTCACACGTCAGGTCGAGGAGGTCGTTCCGGTCGAGCCGGGCCGGGTGAAGATCTACGCCTGCGGCCCCACCGTGTACCGGTACGTGCACCTCGGGAACCTCCGCACGTTCATGCTGACCGACCTCATCCGGCGCACGCTCGAGTTCGAAGGGTATGACGTCACCGAGGTCCAGAACATCACGGACGTGGGGCACATGACCGACGAATCCTCCCCCGAAGCGGTGGATAAGATGCTGCTGGCCGTCGAGGATGAGGGGCTGCAGCCGCTCGAGATCGCAGAGAAGTACACGCGCGAGGCGCTGGACGACATGGCGGCCGTGGGGATCCGTCTGCCGGACGTCATGCCGAGGGCCACCGACCATATCCCCGAGATGATCGACCTCACGGCCACGCTGATCGAGCGCGGGCACGCCTACGTCGTCGAGTCGGGCTCCGTCTACTACGACGTGACCAGTTTCCCCGGCTACGGGAAGCTCTCCGGCAATACCCTGGACAAGTTGCGAGCGGGCCACCGCGATCTCGAGACGGATCCGGCGAAGCGACATCCCGCCGACTTCGCGCTCTGGAAGTCCGCCGGACCCGGGCGCCTGATGAAGTGGCCGAGCCCGTGGGGTGAGGGCTTCCCCGGCTGGCACATCGAATGCTCCGCCATGTCGATGAAGTACCTCGGCGACCGGTTCGACATCCACACCGGCGGGAACGACCTCAAGTTCCCCCACCACGAGGACGAGATCGCGCAGTCCGAAGGCGGGGTGGGCCACGAGGTGGTCTCCACGTGGGTCCACGGCGGATTCCTCCGGCTCACCGGCCAGAAGATCGCGAAGTCGACCGGCAACGTGGTCCGCGCGGCGGAGCTCGTGGAGCACGGCCTGGATCCACTCGCCTTCCGGTGGCTCACCTTCCAGACCCGGTATCGCTCGGAGATGGACTTCACGTGGGAGGTGATGGAAACCGCGGACAAGCGGGTGAAGCAGCTCCGGCGTCATGTGAAGGAATGGGGTGAGCCGTCCGATGCTCAGGGCGCCGCCGCGAAGGACTTCGACGCACGCTTCCGGGAAGCACTCGCGAACGATCTGGACATGCCCTCCGCGGTCCGGGCGGTGAACGATCTCGATCACTCGGGCGAGGTGACGCCCGGCGAGAAGCGTGCGCTGCTCACGGCCTGGGACCACGTCCTGGGTCTCGACCTCGAGCGAGAGGCGCGCGCAGGATGGGTGCCGACCGAGGAGATGCGCAGGCTCGTCGCGGAGCGCGATGCGGCGCGCCAGACGAAGGACTACGCGCGCTCGGACGAGCTCCGTGACGAGCTCCAAGAGATGGACCTCGAGGTCATGGACACCGCGCAGGGCACCAGGGTCCGTCCCCAGGACTGAGCGGTCAGCTCACCCCAAGGGGTTGGCCAAGACGCCGGGCAGCCGTCTCGAGCGCGTCGGAGAGGAAAGTGCTTCCCTGGAGCCCCGGCAGCTCGCCCAGCGTGTGCTCCATCTCTTCGACCGCGACCATCCCGTCGGCGTCGCCGAACAACGAATGGATCACGAAGTCGGTCTCGTGCTGGGGTCTGACTCCCGTGCCGACGGGCGCCCAGAGATGCTCGAGCGCCCATCGCGTGATCGTCCGGGCCTGCCTCGACCGGGCGAGGCGCATCTTCGCCTGGGCTCGATAGAACGCGAAGTGCCGCCGCTCGTCCTTGATGATCGCCTGGAGTAGCTGGATCAGCACCGGATGCTCGGTCTTCGCGATGATGCGGTGATAGCCCGTCAGCGTGCCCAGCTCGTTCACCGCACCCCACGTCATGTGCACGGCGACGAAATCACGGAACAACGCCGACCCGAGCAACGTGCCCATGTGCGAGACGTAGCCCTTCGTCCCGAACTTCCGTCTGATCCACTGGTTGCGGTCGAAGCGGGTGGGGAACGGGTCGTCGCCCGCGACGTCCTCGTAGGAGGGATGCAGTCGGTAGCCGGCCTCCCCGAGGAATCGGCTGAAGGCCTCGCCGTGCCAGAGCTCCTCGTAGCCCCAGCAGGAGAGGAACGAGGTGACCTCAGGGTCGAACGAGGCGCGGGTGGCGAGGAGATCGCGGAGGAACACGACGGTGTGGGTCTCGATGTCCATCATGTACGCGAGGCATCGAGCCTCGTCGGCCGAAACCGGATGCTGCCCGATCCGGCCCCAGTCGACCGCCGACAGGTCGACCCGGGAGGACGCTCGGAGGTACTTGTCCAGGTCGAACTCCGACGTGTCCATGCTCATGATCTCGTCCCTCGTCACAGCGCCACCCCACCCCGATCTTCAGCGCGGACTAATCACCAGTTGGTTCGCACCACCAGGGAGACAGGATTACCTGAGGTCGGTCCGCTTGGTCAAGACACGACCTGGAGCTCGCGCGTGCTCCGGTTGAGGCGCTCGACGCCGTCTTCGGTCACCGCCACGATGTCCTCGATCCGGATGCCGAAGCGTCCTTCGAGATAGACCCCCGGCTCCACCGAGAACGTCATGCCGGGCTCCAGGACCGTTCGGTCGCCTTCCACCATGTAGGGGGGTTCGTGGAGCTCGAGGCCGATCCCGTGGCCCGTGCGGTGGATGAAGCGCTCGCCGTAGCCCGCGGCGTCGATGAGCGTCCGAGCGGTCCGGTCGACATCCTGGGCCTCCAGTCCGGGCCGCACGGCCTCGACCGCGGCGGATTGCGCCTCCTGGACGGCCGCGTAGGCGTGCTCGAAACCCTCCGGGGAATCGCCCACCACCACGGTTCGGCTGGTATCGCTCAAGTAGCCCCCCAGCTCGCCCCCGAAGTCCATCACGACCGCGTCACGCGGCAGGATCGTCCGCCCCCCCGGCTCGTGATGCGGTGAGGCGGCATTGGGACCGCTGGCGACGATCGTGAAGTCGGCGCGGGCGTGGCCGTTCCGAACGAGCAGCTCCGCGAGATCGTGGGCGACGTCCTCCTCGCTCCGGCCCTGGAACGACATCGAGACGATCTGGCGGAAGGTCTCGTCGGCGGCGCGTCCGGCGCGTCGGAGCGCCCCGAGCTCGTGCTCGTCCTTCACGGCGCGGAGGCGGCTCAGCACGGGGGACGCAGGGGAGAACGCCGCGCCGGGCAGCTCGCGCTGCAGACCGAGGAGATGGGTCGCCCACAAGCGATCGGCCACGGCGATCCGTTCGGCGCCGACCAGCAGGCTCGCAGCGGCCTCGAAGGGGTCGGACCCGTCTCGCCAGGACACCAGCTCGAGGTGCTCACTCACCGGCGAGGCCGCCGCGAGCGCTCGCTCCAGCTCGGGAACCAGCATCGCGGGGTCACGGTCCGGCCGGAGGACGAGCAGCGTCGGACGTGGCAGCGGCATCGGGTCGTAGCCGGTGAGGTAGACGAGGTCGGGAGAGGGGGACACGACGAGTGCGTCCAGCTCTCGGCTCGCGACCACTTCCGCCACTCGGGCGAGTCGATCGAGGTGGACCTTCTTCACAGCTTGAAGAGGATCGGTCGGGGCACGATCTGGAACGTGGCGGGGGTGGTTCCGAGCGTGACGCCGTCGGCCAGGACCGGCATCGGCCGCTCCGATCGAACCTCGAAGCGGATCTTGGCCTTCAACTCCTCGATGGAAGGATCGGGGACGTGATCGCCGTGGCGGAACAGGCGTGGGAGCTGTGTGTACGCGCCGGACCGCGGTCCCGTGAACACGAGGGCGTCCAGCACGCCGTCCCCGGGGAACGACCGCGGCGACAGCCGGAGGCCGCCGCCGGTGAACTGGGCGTTCGCCACGACGACGTTCCACGCCCGGCCTTCCCACGTGCGCGTGTCGTGCTCGATCGTGAACCTCGACGGCTTCGTCTTCAGATAGCCGCACCAGAAGCCGTAGAAGCGGCGCGAGCCACCGAGCCACGCCGGAGCCTTCGCCGCGCACGCGACCTGCTGCGCGCCCATCCCCACCTGCGCCAGGTTGTGGCCGTATCGCGTGCGGCGCTCGCCGTCGGTCCCGGTCGACGTGATCTTCATGAGGTCCAGCGCGTAGGTGTTGTCCCCGACCAGATGCGCCGCGGCCGACTCGGTGTCACCCGGCACGCCGAAGCTGCGGACGAGGTCGCATCCGCTCCCGGCGCCGATCACGCCGAGGACCGGGTCCTCACGGATCGTTCGGCCCTCTCGGAACATCCCGTTCACCACGTCCTGGATCGTCTGATCGTTCCCGACCGCGACGATGAACCGGAACCCCTCGTCCAGCGCGATCGTCGCGAGGGCAGCTGGACCAACCCCGTTCGCCACGAGGGTTCGGTGCTCGAGCCTGCGCTCGTCGAGCGCGCGCTCGAGCACCGGAAGCTGGTCGAGGATCCCGGCCCGTGGGTCGGCGATCACTGCGATGGTCCCGAACGGGCTGGCCATGCTCGGCATCGTAGCTACACCCCCGTGTAAGCGACGACGCCACGCAGGATCGCTTCGCGCCCCGCGCGGACGTGCGCGGCCGCCTCCGGCACCGCGACCTCCTCGATCTGCCGGAGCAGGTCCACGAGCTGCTTGCAGTTCCGGATGAAATCCCCGGGCGCCATCTCGGTCTCCGCGAGGATGTCGTCCAGCGCGTCTCCTTCGGCCCAGTGGTAGATCGGCGTGGCGAAGCCCGCTTCTAGCTCGCGGCAGAGCTGCACCTGATGCTCGTCCTCGGTCCGGCGAACCCTCCTCCAGAGGCGCTGGAGGCGCTCGTAGCGCTCCTTGGTCTCCGCCGTCGGCATCTCGCCCGACAGTGGGACGCGTTCGCGTCCCTCGTAGATCACCGCCGAGAGGAGAGCGACCACCTCGGAGGGCCGGAGGTCGTCCAGGAGCCCAGAGTCCAGGGCCTCCCCCACCAGCAGGTCCCCCTCCCCGTAGATGCGGGTCAGCGTCCGGCCCTTCGTGGTGAGGGACCATGCGTCCACGTAGCCCAGCGCGCGGAGCACCGAGAGGACTCGATCGAACTGCCTCGCGAGGGTCTCGGTACGGACCCGGATCCGTCGTTCCACGCCGCCGAGCCGCCGCTGCAGCTCGCTCGCGCGCATCGCCCACCGCTCGTGCTTCGCCCGCTCCGGACACCTGCGGCACGGGTGTGCCGCGGCGAGCTCCTCGACACGGGCGGCCTCACGCTCGACCTTGGGATCGGTTCTCCCC
>JBPCPX010000054.1:0-3763 GCA_050998695.1 Actinomycetota bacterium | reverse complement strand
ACGACGGAGTCGAGCTCGCGCCGCGTCTCGACCGAGGCGTCGCCTCCCTCGACCAGGCGGCGCGAGCACGGGAGCTCGCGCCACAGGGTGGCGAACGTGTCGAGCACCGAGCGGTCAGCATCTTCCGCGGCGCGATCGAGAACTCCTCGAACCTCCTCCACCTGCGCGGCCTCCTGTGCGGTGAGGCCGTCGGTGAAATCGAGTGCCTTCGCCACCGACCCCGTCCTGGTGTGCGCGACCCGCAGGAGGCCGCGCGCCGCCGCCGGCGAGAGACGAACGAGGTCCGAGGTCAGGACGGACTCGATGAGTCCGCTGCGTTCGTCCTCGGATCCGACGAGCCACCGCAACGCCAGCACGAAGGGACGGGTGGCGGGCTCCTGAGCCAGGGACACGCCGCTCTCGGGAGCCATCCGCGGTACCCGAGCGTCGTCAAGGGCACGCAGCAGGCCTCCCACGTGCGCACCCTGTCGACGGACGACCACTCCCAGATCCCCCCATGCCACTCCTTCGTCCACGTGGAGTCGTCGGAGCTCGCGCGCGATAGCTGCGTATTCCTCCGACGTGTGGGCCGCACTCCACGCATCGATCCGCACCGGCTGGGCAGCGCGATGGGGGGTATCCAACTCGATGTGCGTCGCATCTCGGAACACTTCCGTGAATCGAAGGGAGGGCACGGCTGTCGTGCCCTGGAACGAGAAGACATGTGCCTCCGGATCGGCCGCCACCATCAGGTCGTTCACGCGGAGGGAGGTCACGAGCGCCTCCTGCGCGAACGTCGCATCGTGGTAGTCGTCGACGAGCAGGTGATCGAGCAGTGGTGTCTCCGCTGCCGATACCGCCGCCTCCGCGCGGCCGATCAGCGCGGCGAAGTCCACGACGCGATCTGCGTCGAGTACGTCCAGGTAGTCGCGATAGAAACGCGCGAGCTCGCGCCAGCCCGTGAGCCCGCGCGTCTCGGCCCTCGTTTCGATCTCCTCCGGGGTGAGACGAGCTTCCTGCGCCCGCAGCAGGAACTGACGGATCTGGTCGGCGAACCCCCGAAGGGTCAGGAGGTGGCCGTACGCGGGCCACTCTGCGGGGTCCTGCCCCTGGAGCAGATCCTGGACGAGCGCGAACTGATCGGCGGCCGAGAGCACATCGGGAGGCTCGGCGTAGCCGAGCGCGGAGAATCGCTCGCGAAGGATGAGATGGCCGAGACCGTGGAACGTCAGGACCTGGAGGCTCGAGAGCGACGAGGGGAGACGTGCGATGAGCGCGTCGCGCGCGACCTGGCGCGCGCGCCGCGATCCCACCACGAGGGCCACCCGCTCCGGGTCTGCCCCGCCTTCCACGAGCCGAGCGAACCGCTCGCGGAGCACAGAGGACTTTCCGGTGCCGGCAACACCGGTCACCAAGAGTGCGCCTGTCCCATGGGCCAGGACAGCCTCTTGCCGGGCATCGGGGGAGAAGGGGGGGCTCACATGGCGATGCTACCGCCAGTCGCCGACACCCCCGAGATCGGGCCGAGGCGGGACCGCGCCGGTCTCATCCGGCGCCGAGGTTCCGAGGACCCGCCGTTGATACCACCGGTCGACGTCCCTCGTCGTGAGCCGTCCGAGGAGTCGCTCGCCGTCGAGGACGAGCGCCTGTCCACTGCCGGCGATCCATTCGAGCGCCCGATCGAGGGAGAGGTCCGGCTGCACCCATCGCATCTGCTCGCGTGGGCTCATGGCGTCCCGTACCCCCCTCGTGGGGTCGCGCCCTCCGATCTTGGCCGCCGTCGCGAAGGACAGGGACCCGATCACGCGTCCCTGTGTGTCCACGACGGGGAACTCCGTCGAGCGATCCTCGCGGAGATGACTCTCGAGGGCGTGCAGCAAGGTGGTGTCGGCGGGGATCGGTGGCGGCGAAGGACTCATCGCCTCCGAGACGTGTCCCTCGGACAGGCCTCGGAGGATGGGAGCCTGCTTGCTCACCTGCAGTCCCTGGCTGATCATCATCCAACCGACGAACCCGAAGAAGATCCAGGTGCCGTTCCCGTTGCGAAGGAGCTGCAGCCCGAAGAGACCAAGCGCGCCGCCGACGACCACCCCGCCCCACCCGGCGACCTTCAGGGCGAGGAACCGGTCCTTCGTGATCCCCCAGATCACCGCGAGCAGCATCCGCCCGCCGTCGAGGGGGAACCCGGGGAGCGCGTTCAACCCGGCGAACAGGGTGCTGAGGAACGCGAGACTTCGGAGGATCGCCGAGAGCACGCCGTCGGTCGCCGCGGCGCCGAGCCAGAAGGCGCCACCGAGGGCCAGCGTGGTGAAGGGCCCGGCGGCCGCGATGAGGAAGGACGCAAGCGGCCCTCGTTCGCT
Organism: Actinomycetota bacterium; assembly: GCA_050998695.1. Taxonomy (GTDB): domain Bacteria; phylum Actinomycetota; class UBA4738; order UBA4738; family HRBIN12; genus JAJNBA01. The sequence goes on along the minus strand of JBPCPX010000054.1, from coordinate 1,424 downwards.
CGAGTGGGTCTCGGTGTAGCCACCCCAGAACACGAGGGTGATCCCGTGCACGGGCAGGTGGAACGCTCGCGCGGTGACCGCGTGCGCCAGCTCGTGCAGGATGATGCTCCCGTAGAACAGTGCGGCGTTCGCGAGGGACCATCCGAGCGCCTCCTGCCTCGTGAGGACGCCGGTCCCCACCAGGCTGTTGTAGATGTCCCACACGATGAAGGCGGCGAAGAAGAGCCAGGGGATGGTGATGTAGATCGGGATGCTGCCGATGGATACGAGCTTCCAGCGTCTCTCCACCTCGGCAGCCTACGGGCTACTCGGGAAGATCCAAGTCGAGCAGCGAACCCAGGTCGCGCGCGTTGCGCACCGCGAAGTCCCGATAGCAGTTGTTCATCAGCACGTGGGTCTCCCGTGCCGCTTCCGTCAGGCCCTCGACCTTCGGCACCCATTCCTGGAGCTCGTTCTTCTCGTAGTCGTAGCGGAAGCGCTCGCTGGCACTCTCGCTCTTCGTCTGCCAGGCCTTCGGATCTCGTCCATGGAAGCGCACCATCGCCAGGTCATCGGCGGTCGCTGCGGCGATCGGAGGCATCGATGAGTCGAAGCCCTGCGGCATGTCCACGCAGACCAGGGGGAGGTCCCGTTCCTCGAGGAACGAGAGGGTCTCCTTCGCGTTGCGCTCCCCGAGCCACGACTTGTGCCGGAACTCCACCGCGATCCGGTAGTCGGGGAGTCGTGTCACCGCCTCCTCGATGTACGCCTTGTTCTTCTTCGAGATCGTGAAGTACTGGGGGAACTGGAACAGGATGGCGCCGAGCTTCCCCGCGGAGTGCAACGGGTAGAGCGCGAGCCGGAACCGCTCCCACACCTCATCGACCGCGTCATCGGGAAGCTTGTCGCGATACAGGCGTCGCTTCTCGAGCAGCTCCTTCGGAAGCTCGTCCCTGATGTCGCCGTACAGCGACTCCGGTTTGGTCGGGTGGTTCGTGAGGAGCGAGTATGCCTTGATGTTGAACGTGAAGTCGGCGGGCGTGCGCTCGATCCAGAGTTCCGAATTCCGCTCCGACGGAGGGAAGTAATAGGTGGAGTCGACCTCGACCAGGGGGAACTTCGAGGCGTAGAACTTCAGTCGTCCCTCCGCCGTGTTGGTACCAGGCGGGTAGAAGTTCCCCTCCTTGATCAGTGTGGGATCCGTCCACGAGGACGTACCGATCAGGATCGAGCCGTGAGTCATGGTTGCCCGCTGCCTTCTTCGGTCTTTCCCTCCGCCTCCTTCTTCTTGAAGACCGCGTCCTTCGCTTGATTCGCTTTCTCCTTCGCGATCCTCAGCAGCCGCTGAGCCCAGACATACTCCGTGCCGAGGATCGCGAGGCCGGCCAGGATCACGACGATGCCGGGACCGGGGAGGACCAGCATCGCCAGGCCGGCGAGGAGCA
>JBPCPX010000039.1:0-8227 GCA_050998695.1 Actinomycetota bacterium | reverse complement strand
CCCCTCCCTCCCCCCCCCCCCCGCCCCCCCCCACCCCCCCCCCCCCACGTCCGACACCGGTACTCGTAGGTGGGCACGGCGATCAGACCGAGGCCGACGGAGGTGGCGGCTCGTCCTCGGGCGGCACCGCGGCTCCGGGCGCCTCAGGGGGATCGGGCACCGGGTCCACAGGTCTCACCGGCTCTGCGGGCGACGTCGGTTCGACCGGCGAAACGGGGCCGTCGGCGTTCGGGGGAGGTTCGACCGGCGCTACGGGATCCGAGGGACCTCCGGGCATCGGCGGCATCGCCTCGATCGGCGTGGTCGTCGCGTCGCCCACGGGGCCGGCGACCGGTAAGGGCGTCTTCCGGTGAGTGAGCAGATAGACGACCGCGCCCAGGACGAGCGCGCCGGCGGCGATCAGCAGGATCATCAGGAGCGGTGGACTCTCCGACGGGATCGCGCTCGCCACCGCCTCCACCCTGGTGTTCTCGCCGATCGTGGGTTCCCAGGTCACCGTGTTGCCATCGATCTCGCCGGTCGCGGACTTCACCTCTCCCGGGAACGTGATCGAGACCCGGAACTCGAAGTTGTCCATGAACTCCTCGGGGATCTCCGTGCCGGTGAACTCCTGCCCGCTCATGTCGATCGCTCCGCTGACGACGAACTCATCGCCTCTCCGTACGATGTCCAGCTCCTCACCCGCGGCACCACCCGAGAGGGTGTTCTCTCCCCGGAAATCTTCGAGCGACACCTCGTCGAACGTGATCCGTTGCCCGATGAACCCGTCTTCCTCGTAGGGCTCCACCTGCGCACCCGCGGGAAGGTCGGACAGGTTCATGTCTTCGAACAGCTGGTCCGCGCTCTGTCCGCTCAGCTCGATGAGGCCCTCGTCAACGGCGATGATCGCCGACCCGGAGACGGTGTTCTCAGGTGATACCTCGACGTCCATGTTGACCTTGAAGCATCCGGCCAGCAGGAGCGCCATCGCCCCGAGGGTGAGCAGCCTTCTCGCGACGCGCATGTTCATCCCCGTCCCCTTCCGAAAGATCCAGCGTAGCCGAGACCGGGTCGAGAGCCGTCGAGGAACCGAGAAGTCGACGCGGGACGGAGCGAGAAGGGGCCGGAGATGCGGGTCGGAGGGTCCCGGGAAGGGGGTGGGTTCCCCGTGACCCTCCGACACCACGCTCTCTGAGGACGGGCCCGGCCGGAGGAGCCGGGACACCGTTGGGCGATGCATACCCCGTCGATCCCCTCCCAAACCTGGAGATCCAAGGGATCTCCGTGAAGACCCGTGAAGAGGAGGAGGGGGGTCTCCCGTCTGCTCCGAGTGGATCGGGCCTGACCTCAACCGCGCTCCTGATCCTCCTCACCCGCGTGCGCGGCAGCCTCGAGCAGGGCCTCGAGCGCCCTGCGGGCCCGTTCTCCGTCCTCGACGTCCTCGGTCCATCCGAGGACTTGCCCGACCTCGCCGCGCGCCGCGCGGGTCCTGAGCGCCTCCGCCCGCGCACCCTGCGTCTTCGCCACCTCCAGGCTCCGTTCGAACAACGATCGTGCGCGTCGCCGGCGTCCGGCGAGAGCGGCCAGATGGGCGCGTTCTCGCAGGACGTGGGGGAGGTCGTTGCGGTAGAAGCGCGCCCGGCGCCCGGCCTGCCGGGCGATCGAGCGCGCCCTGCGGAGGAGTTGGTGCAGCTCGCCGGCGGGCGCCGTCTCCGCCGCCTGCCGGAGCGCAGTCAGGAGCCACGGCCTGACCGGACTCACGCCCGCGTTCTTCATCCCGGCGTTGCGGAACAGACGTTGACTCTCCTCGAAGGACCGGATCGCCCCACGCGCGTCCTCCGAAGCGAGGAGCTGGACGCCCTCCGCCTGCCTGACGCTCGCCAGCGTCAGGAGGTCCTCGCTCGATCGTTCGAGCTCGGTCTGGATCAGCTCATCCGGAACCCCACCGTCGGTCGCCTTGGCCCACCCCTCGAGCCCGATCCCCCGGGCCTGCGCATCCCCGATCTCCAGGCCGGCCTTCCTCGCAGCACGGCTCGCTTCCGCGGCGCCGGGAAGATCGCCGAGCCGATACAGCGCCATCGCGATCTGCAGGCGGCAGTTGTTCACCTCCCATCGGTCCCCCGTGGCCTCGAGCAGCTCGAGGGCTTCACGCATCCGCTCCAGCGACCGGTCGAAGTCCGACGCCGCGTACAAGCCTGCTCCCCAGAAATGCAGGGACTGCCCCTGTCCCCACCGGTCGCCGAGCCGCACGCGGATCTCGTGCGAGCGCCGCGCGAAACGGACCCCGCGGCGATGCCACGGCAGCAGCATCATCGCCGGCGCATGCTCCGAATAGGCCTGCGCCATCTCGGGCGTCGGGGGATATCGCTCCGCCAGGTTCAAGGAGCGGAGATGCGTCCAGAGCGTCGAAAGCTTTCCCCGCTCGAACCACCACGCGTACCCGAGCCGACCGTAGAACCTCGACGCCAACAGGTCGATGCCCCCTTCCTCGGGGGACAGACGGCCCACGAAGACCTGTGGCAGGAGGGAGTGTGCGGCTTGGACGAGGACCTCCCAGGCGAACAGGTGTGGCACGGCGGCGCGGTTCCGCGGCACCCGGCGGTCGATCATGACGAGTGCCTGCTGGATCGCCTCGCCCGCGGTCCGGACGTCGCCACGCTTGAAAGCGAGCTCGCCGAGCTTGCCGGCGATCGCCGCCGCTTCCGGGCCACCGGGCACGAGCCGGCGAGCCTCGTCGAGCCACCGGGCGGCTTCCTCGTACGAGCCTCGGAGCATCAGCACCTCTCCGAGGTCCTCGGCGACGCGAGCTCTCGTCGTGACGTCCCCGTCGCGGATCCCGCGGAACGCGATGCGGTACATCATCTCGGCGCTCTCGAGCGCCTGGCGGGCCCGTGCGAGGGCGGCGGCTTCCAGCGCCTGCGGAAGTGCCCGCTCCGGAGCTCCTGCCTGATCGAAGTGATACGCGAGGTCGAAGAGGTCGCCGGGACGTTGCCGCTCCAGTAGCTCCGCGGCCGCTAGATGCAGGGCACGACGTCTCGTTCCGCTCAATCGTCCCAGCGCGCCTTCGCGCACCTTGTCGTGCACGAAGGAGAAGCGATCGCGACCCTCGCTCGGCCAGATGAGGCCGGCCCGGCGGGCCTCCTCCACGATCGCGTCAGAGTGGTCGGGGTCGATCGAGGCCAGTCCGGCGGCCTCGGCCACGGTGGCGTGTCGGCCGAGGACAGCTCCCGCGGAAAGGAAGCTGAGGGTCTCTTCGGGGAGGCGGCCGAGCCGATCGATCACGACGGTGCCCGTCTCCCCGGATGCGGTCATCGTGGCGAGCGATCGGGGATCGACCAGCCATCCCCTGGTGCCGGGGTGGAGCGCTCCGGACTCGACCATCGCGCGAACCACTGACGTCAGGACGAACGGCCGGCCTCCCGAGACTCGCCTGATCACCGCGTGCGCCTCGTCGGGGATCGGGCCGACCATCGAGGTCACGAGGTCGCGTGTCGCGGCGTCGTCGAACGGGCGGAGCGTGACGGTCGTCGCGTTGGGCCAGCCCGACACCGGATGGCCTGCGGTGAGGTCATCCTGTCGGAGCGCCGCCACCACACTCACGTACCCCCCGGGTCTGCCTGCCGCCCATCGACCGACGACCCTGAGCGAGAGCTCGTCCGCCCACTGACAGTCGTCCAGGAGGAGCACCGCCGGGCGACCCTCCCACCCCAGCGACTCGAAGAGGGCGGTCAGCGCGTCCAGCACCCGGCTCTCCACCGATCGGCCTGAGCCCTCTTGTTCGGCCACGGTGAGGAGCTCCGCAAGTGAGGGCAGCACCGTCCGCAGCTCCGGTCCCCACCTCCCGGTGGTCTGCGCGAGCCGCTCCGCATAGGCGGGGTCGACCGCCGCCACGTCGAGGAGTGAAGACGCCAGCCCGTCGAGCAGGCCGAACGGACGAGGGGCCTCCAGCTCTCGGGCCTCGGCTCGAAGGACGAGGTCTCCGCGCTGGGCCGCTCGGTTCCCGATCTCGTCGAGGATCCGGCTCTTGCCGTTGCCGGACTTCGCTTCCAGGCGGATCAAGGTCCCTCGTCCTTGCCTCGCTTCGGTGAGCAGGGCATCGAGCTCGCCCAGCTCGGCCGTTCGTCCGACCAGGCCCGGCTGGGTGGGACTGGTCCGCACGTCGTGCAGCCCCACCACGAGCGGCGGGTCGGCCTCGCCGAGCCGCAGCCGTCGCTCGGTCTCGAGGAGATCGTCGATGACCCCGATCGCGGCCGTGTAGCGCTCGAGCGGGTCGGGGCGCAGGAGACGATCGAGGATCTCGTCGATGACCCGCGGCACGGCGATCCCTCGAGCGCGGACGCTCGTCGGGGAGGCGATCAGCAGCGATCGGAGAAGCCCTCCGGCGTCTTCGACCGCGTGGAGCGGCCTCCCCGTCAGGCACCCGTAGAGGACCACGCCCAACGAATACAGATCTGAGGCCGGGCCGACGGGTCCGCCTGAGGCGCCCGCCACCTCCGGCGATACGTATCGAGCAAGCGGCTCCGAGAGAGAGGTTCCCTCCTCGGCCCTGCCCGGTTCCTCCGTGCTCGGATCCACCAACCACGCGCGACCCGTCACGGGGTCGAGGATCACGTTCGACGGCTTCACGGCACCGTGGACGAGTCCCAGCCCGTGGATCGTGTCGAGCGCTCGGAGCGAGTCGATCGCCACGGTGAGACAGGTCGCGAGCGGAAGGGGCGTTCGCTCGGGGACGTCGGCCAGCGACGTGCCCTCGACGAACGGCCGGACGATCCTCGTCCTGGCGTCTTCGCGTTCCAGCCCCCAGGGCAGCACCAGCCTGGTCCACACCGATCGCCTGCGATCAGCCGGAGGGAACTCGCGAACCGGCCCGTGCACCTCCTTGATGACCCAGGTCGCGCCCGACTCCGCATCCCGGCCGAGGAGGGTCACGCCCTGGTCTGTGCGTGAGAGCACCCTCTCCACGTCGATCCGTTCGGTGTGGGGAGGACCCTTCGACACGTCCCGGGCCATCCTCAGTCCTCCGGTGGCTCGGCGATCGCTCGTTCGCGCGCCGTCATGATCGATCGCAGCTGTCGGGCGATCTCGGGCATCTCCTCCTCGATCACCTGGAGGTCGTCCGCGCTCACGGTGACGGCCCGGATCGGCGACGTGACCCGAACGGTCGCCATCCGGCGCTGGAACCGCACGAGTGCGATCTCGCCGACGACATCGCCGGGGCCGATGGAGCCCACGGCCTCCCCGTCCCTTGTCACCTCAGCCGTACCTTCCTCGATCACGAACATCTCGTACGGGATAGAGCCCTGCTCGAACAGGACCTGTCCCTCGGGTGCCTCCGTTTCCCCGACATGGCGGGCGATGGTCGAGAGGTCATGATGGTCGAGCTCACCGAAGAGGGGAAGACGGCGGAGTCGTTCGACGTCGACGGTCACGTGGACATCCGACTCCTCGGCAGGAACGTCCCCTGCCCTTCCTGCCCGTGGAACTCGCCGTTCTCCACGAGGACGTTCCCTCGCTGCATCACGAGCTGCGGGAGACCCTTCACCCGGCGTCCCTCGTAGCAGGAGTAATCGACGTTCATGTGATGCGTCTCCGCGGAGATCGTCCGTTCATGCTCCGGGTCGAAGATCACGACGTCCGCGTCGAACCCCGGCGCGATCGTGCCCTTCCGCGGATACAGGCCGAACATCTTGGCGGGCGCGGTGGCGACGATCTCCACGAAGCGGTTGAGGCCGATCCGGCCGTCGACGACGCCCTGATAGAGGAGCGTGAAGCGATCCTCCACCGAGGGCAGTCCGTTCGGGATCTTGGAGAAGTCGTCCTTCCCGAGGTCCTTCTGTCCCTGGTAGTTGAACGGTGCGTGGTCGGTGGAGACCACCTGAAGGTCGTCCGCCACCAGTCCCCTCCAGAGCTCCTCCTGGTGGTCGGCGGTGCGGAGCGGGGGGGAGCAGACGAACTTCGCGCCCTCGAAACCGGGCCGCGCCATGTCGTCGATCGAGAGGTAGAGGTACTGCGGACAGGTCTCCGCGTAGGCGGCGACGCCCCGGTCCCGCGCTTCGCGGAGCGCATCCAGCGCATCTCGCGACGACAGGTGGACGATGTAGGCGGGCGCGCCTGCCAGCTCGGCCATCTTGAACACGCGATTGACCGCCTCGCCCTCCATGATCGGCGGGCGCGTGAGGCCGTGGTTCACCGGATCGGTCTTCCCCTGCTGGAGGTACTGCCGGATCAGGACGTCGATCGGGCCGCCGTTCTCCGCGTGCATCATGATCAGCGCCCCGGAGTCCGCCGCGCGCTGCATCGCCTGGAAGATCGCGGCGTCGTCCAGCATGAAGACGCCTGGGTACGCCATGAAGAGCTTGAAGGACGTGACGCCTTCGCCGACGAGGGTGTCCATCTCCTTGAGGACCTGATCGTTCACCTCACGCACGATCATGTGGAAGCCGTAGTCCGTGTGCGACTTCTGCGCCTTCTCGTGCCAACGGTCCAGTCCCGTCCGCAGGCTCTCCCCGTGGTCCTGGAGCGCGAAGTCGACGATCGTCGTGGTCCCGCCGAACGCCGCGGCACGCGTCCCGGACGCGAAGTCGTCCGAGCAGAAGCTTCCGCCGAAGGGAAGATCCATGTGGGTGTGGACGTCGACCGCGCCGGGCATCACGTAGCGACCGGTGGCGTCGATCGTCCGATCTGGCTCGACGGTCATGCCCGTCCCGATCGCCGCCACCTTCTCCCCGTCCACCAGGACGTCGGACGCGATCGTTTCGGTCGCGGTGACCAGCGTGCCTCCCTGGATCAGCGTCTTCACGGCCTCGCTCCCCTTCCCGTCCGGTCGCGGGCCGTCATGGCAGCAGCTGGGTGAGCTCGCCGTACAGCTCGGGGCGCCGGTCCCGCATGAACTGCCAGGTGTTGCGAACATCGCGGATCATGTCCAGATCGAGGTCGTGGACGAGCACCTCATCCTCTGAATCCGACGCCTGCGCCACGATCTGTCCCCGAGGGTCGCAGAAGTACGACGAGCCGTAGAACTTCGCGCTCGACAGCGGCTCCTCGGTGCCCACCCGGTTGATCGCCCCGACCCAGAAGCCATTTGCCACCGCGGTCGCCGGCTGCTCGAGCTCCCAGAGGTACTTCGAGAGGGACTCGACGGTGGCGGAAGGGTTGAAGACCAGCTCGGCGCCTTTGAGTCCGAGCGCCCGTCCGATCTCGGGGAAATGACGGTCGTAGCAGATGATGAGGCCGACCTTCCCGACCGAGGTGTCGAACACCGGATACCCGAGGTTCCCGGGTTTGAAATAGAACTTCTCCCAGAAGCACGGGCCGACGTGCGGGATGTGTGTCTTGCGGTACTTGCCGGCGATCGTCCCATCGCGCTCGATCACGACCGCCGAGTTGTAGTACACGCCGGTCTGGGCTTCCTCGAACCACGGGACGATCAGCACCATCTGGTGGGCTTTGGCGACTTCACGCATCTGCGTGATGAGGGGGCCGTCCTCGGGTTCGGCCGTCGCGTACCACTTCGGGTCCTGCTCGGCGCAGAAATAGGGGCCGTGGAAGATCTCCTGTAGGCAGCTGACCTCGGCGCCGTCGGCTGCTGCCTTCGCGATCAGCTCGACGTGCTTGTCGATCGCATCCTGCTTGGGCATGTTCGCGTGCGCTTGGATCACTGCCGCTCTGACCGTCTTCATCGTCCGTGCACCTCCGCTCTCCGTGTCGGGCTCCGCTCTCAGCGGAACGCCGGCAACACGTCCTTCCCGAAGCCTTCGATGATCCCTGCCGGGCCCGGATCCTCCTGCATCGAATAGATGTTGAACTGTGTCACGCCCAGCGATCCGAGCTCGCGGAGCTTGGCGATGCACTGATCCGGGGTGCCGAGCACGCAGAACCGATCGACGACCTCGTCGGTCACGAAGTCTGCGTGCTCGGCACCGGTGCGACCGTGCTCGGCGTAGTCGTAGTGGTCGCGCGCCTCGATGAAGTCGGTGAGCTCCTGCGGGAGATCCGCGTCGGCGTATCGCTTCACGAGATCGACCACGTGGTTGGAGACCAGCGCCGGGAACCAGCGCACCTGCTCTCGTGCTTTCGCCATGTCGTCCGAGAGGTAGGCGGGCGCCGCGACCTGGATCTGGATGTCCTCGAAGGAGCGTCCGACTTCTTCGGCTCCCTCGCGCACGTAGGCGAGCGACCATTCCAGGATGAACGGGTCGGCGAGCTGCATGATCAGCCCGTCTGCCACGCGACCGCAGGCGCGGAGCGC
>JBPCPX010000177.1:0-21179 GCA_050998695.1 Actinomycetota bacterium | reverse complement strand
TCCCTCCGCCGCGCCCCATGCTTTTTTTTCTACACTCCCGACCCCCCCCGCCCCCCCCCTTTGGTTTGTGCCCGCCCGCCACCTGGCACCCGCCGGGTACTACTTCGAGGCGGTGCACCATCCGGTCGAGGCACCCGACCTGGTGCAGGTCGCGATGCGAGAGGTCGCTGAGGGCGCCCGATGGGTGAAGCTCGTCGCGGACTTTCCATCTGCGGCTGCGCGCGCTTCGGCGTCACCCGTGCCCGAACCGACCTACGACCTCACGGTCGTGCGGGAACTGGTCACGGCGACGCACGACGCGGGAGCTCGGATCGCCGCCCACGTCACCACCGAGCTGGCCGCCGACCTCGTCCGGCTCGGGATCGATTCCATCGAACACGGAACCGCGCTTGACCAGGACACCCTGGCGGAGATGGCTCGACGCGGCACGGCGTGGACGCCGACCCTCTGCGCCGCCCTCTTGGTCCGACCGGACGCACCCGAGGTTCGGCAGAGGCTCGTCGCCGAACGCCGTGAGCGGATGCGAGAACTGCTCCCGATGGCCGTGCGCCTCGGCCTGCCCGTCCTCACCGGCAGCGACGTCGTCGGCTCCGTTCCTCGCGAGATCGCGCTCCTCGTCGAGTGCGGTCTCGATCCGGTCGACGCGCTCCGCGCGTCGACCGAGTCCGCCATGCGGTTCCTCGGCGCCGACGGCGCCGACGCGCAGCCTTCGGTCGTGACCTTCGACCAAGATCCGCGTGAAGATCCCGCCGTGCTCGCGCGACCGGCCGCGATCGTGATCGGCGGCGTCCGCGTCCGCGTCCGTTGACGCGATCGCTCACGTCGGCTCGGACGAGTCGGGACTCTCGAACGTAAGCGAGTAGACCTCCTGGCCCTTCGGGTACTCCTTGGTCGGACGGCTCTCTCGAGTGGCGGTCATGCCCAGCGCCTCGTAGATCCCGTCCTGCTCGTCGTGGAGATGCTCGCCCAGATAGACGTTCGCGAAGATCTCCTGCGGCCGCGACGCCGCGTTCACCATCCGCACGGCGCCGACCACCGGTGGCCCGACCAGGGTGACCTCGCCGGCGATCTCGACCAGGAACCCGGGACCGGCGTCGAGGCCGATCGACAGGCCGACACCGTCGGAGAGGTTCCGCGAGTTGCGACGGAAGTCCTCGAGCACGCGGCGATGGAAGAGCTCGATCAGCTCGTGCGCGGTGTGTGCGAGGTTGCCTGCGGCCTCCACGAATCGCCGCTGGTACTCCTCCTTCGGTGTCGAAGGTGCGATCCAGTACGCGAGGAACCCGTCGCCGGTGAACTTGTCGAACCACCCGCCCGGCGTCCCGATCCCGCTTCGAACGGCCGAGACGAACTTGTCCATGATCTTCGCGAACTGCTCGAATCGGACGGCTTCCTTCATCAGCAGCGTTGACTCGCGGATGTCCGCAGCCATCACGAACATCTGCAGGGGGGTCGTGTCGAGGATCGCGTCGAGCAGCTGGTCCCGCCGGAAACGCTCCTCCCAGTCCGGCGGCGCGTGGGACTCCAGGAGCCGCGCGATCCGCGCTCGCTCCTCTTCACGGTCCGGTTCCGGCTCGGTGGTCTCTTCGTCGGGCATGCCGACGGAGCCTAGCGGGACGTACTCGATCAGCGGGGGCGGCCGTCTCGGAGTGCGGCGACGGACTTCGCGATCCGCCGTTGCCGCGTCTCTTCCGTCTTGGCGCCCTCGATCGAGGACACGTGCCACCCCTTGTTGCTGTTGGACAACGCGTCGAACGTCTCCTTCGCCTTCGCGTCCTTCTTGAGCGCGGCGGCGAAGTCCTTCGGTACCTCGACCACGCGGGGCGCCGTGTCGAGCTCGACGTCGACGTCGATCACGTCGCCGCCCGCGACCCTGGCACCGGCGCGGTTCTCCGCGCTCACACCGACCATGAACCGTCCGCCCATCGACGCCACGGTGCTGCGGTACGTGTGTCCCTTGATCGTGACCCGGACGGGCGGGCGCTTCCCGGCGCCGAGGCCCTCGACCACGATGGACGGGACCTCGAAACCGGTCGCCGTCTTGCCCGCTTGCTCGAGCGTGGTACGGAACCTCAACCGAAGAACTCCCTCAGCGTCGGTCCCAAGACCGTCGGGTCGACGTTGTGCCCCTGCCCGTCGAGGAACCGGACCCGACCGTCCGGCAGCGCATCCGCGAGGGCTTGCGCGGTCTCCCGCATGAACGGCATGTCGGCTCCTCCGGCGATCACGATGGTGGGTACCTTCACGGACGAGGCCTGATCGTTCGGCAGCGAGTAGTCGCCCATGATCCTCGCGTCGTACGCGAGCGTGTGGGCAAGAGCCTCCTGGGACGGCCACCATGGTTCGGTCCGGGCCTGCGCAGCGAACTCGGGCGGCATGCCCACAACCTTCGTCATGAAGTATTCGGCCGCGTCACCCCGGCGTCCCTCCGCGACCATCGTTTCGTACTGCTCGACCTGATCCTTCGGCGGCCGGGCGTTCTCGTCCAGGATGTACGGCGGCTCCCAGAGCGCGAGCTTCGAGATCGGGAGCCCGGCCGCCGCCGCCTCCAGAGCCAGCGCCGCGCCCGACGACGTGCCGTAGAGGTTCGCCGAGCCACCCGCGGCCTCGAGCACCGCCTCGATGTCCTCGATCTCGCGCTCGATCGCGTACGGCGGCGTGTCGCCACTGGGGCCGCGGCCGCGACGGTCGTAGTTGAGGACCGTGAAGTCGGACATGAGCTCCTGTGAGAGCGGCGCGTTCGACGTGCGGTCGACCGATCCGCCACTCACCAGGATGACCGGCGGCCCCTCCCCCATCCGATCGAAGGCGATGGGTGTGCCATCTCGCGAAGTGACGGTTTCCATCTCGACAACCTCCTCGGTTCGAGCCTACGAGAACAGCTTCGTGAGCCAGGTCTCCCAGGCTGCCTCGGTGTCTTTCTGGTCCAGCCCCTCGGTGAAGATGTGGTGACCGACGCCGACCGGACCGCCGAACACGCTGATGTGCATGAAGCGGTAGATCCCGTCGTCGGTGCGGACACCGAGGAAGTCCCGGGAGAGCCAGTCCACCTCACCCTCGAGCTGCGGGAGCCCCTCGGGCGTGAGGCGGACCCGGTCGCCGAGTGTGGGGGGACCCGCGAGCCCGAGGCCCCGGTAGAACGTCGCCCAGGCCTCGTCGCGATCCGGAACCACCGGACCGCCGAAGACGTTCACCGGCGTCGCCTTCCGGCCGCGGAAGTACGTGAGGTAGATGCGCAGCTTGTCGAAGTACATCGGGTCGCCCTCGGAAAGGCCCTCGTACTCCTTCTCCCAGTTGTCACCGAGGAACCCGCTGTGGACCCACCGGACGACGGTGCTGCCCTTGTCCCGTCCCTCGACGAAGTATTCGAAGGCGTGGAGCGCGCCGTCCTCACCCTCCGGCGTGCGACTCGCGAACCGTGTCGGCGGCTCCCACGCCGTGATCGTGGCCTCCTCCGAGGAGCCGTGGAACTTCATGCGGGTCGTGCCGCCCTCCCCCGGCTCGATCTCGTTCACGCCCATGAACCATGCGTCGACGCCCGGTCCGGTAGCGATCGCGTCCCAGACCTCCTCGGGGGTGGCGTCGACCTGGAACTCGTCGGTCACCTCGAACGGATGTGCCATCTCAGGGCTCCTCTCTCGTCTCGTGTCCGTCGGTCTCTGTCTTGAGGGTCGGATGCACCGCGACGATCACGCGGTGATCGCGTCCGCCTTTGGCCGACTCGTCGTGATACTTGCCGACGAGTCTGGTCACCGCGCTCGCCAGCTCCTCGGCGAACGCGGCGCGATCGCCCGCGGAGGCGAACCGGATCTCGCCGTCCATCGCGAACGTCGCCAGCCGCTTGCGAGCTTTGGACGCGCCGGCGACGAGCTCGCCCATCTCCCGGACGAGCCGCGACGCGACCGCGATCAGCCAGCGGGCGGACAACCGGTCCGGCGAACGGGAGGGGTCGGGTTGCACGGCGGCGAGCGCCGCCGGGGAGATCACGTAGGAGGCAGCCGTGGCGGAGAAGAGCCGTTCGGTCATGTTGCCCTTCCGGCGCTCCTCCACGAGCTCGATGAGCCCATGCTGCTCGAGCGACTTGAGGTGGTAGTTCACCTTCTGCCTCGCGAGCCCCACCCTTCCGGCCAGCATCGTCGCCGATCCGGGCTGGGCGAGCTCGGCGAGCAGCCGGCTCCGCAGGGGGTCCAGCGACACCTCGGCCGCGGCTGGATCCTCGATGACCGCCACCTCCAACATGGCGCCAGTTTGCCACCGACAACTTTTATTGTCAAGATGTGGGCTAGTCACCCTCGCGGACGTGTTCGAGGCCCCACCCGGGCGTCGGCGCACGAGATGTCCGGCAACCTACAAACCTATGGAAGGAGCTCTCGATGAAGCCCTCGTCCTCTCTCGCGATCCCGAAGCTCCGCGAAGACCTGACCGGGACCGTGATCGCGCCCGACGACCCTGAGTACGACGACGCCCGCGCGGTCTTCTACGGCGGCATCGACCGGCGGCCGGCCGTCATCGCCCGCGTTGCGAACGCGACCGATATCTCCTCGGTCGTCTCGCTGGCGCGCGAGACGGGTCTGGAACTCGCGGTGCGAAGTGGCGGTCACAGCGTCGTGGGTCACTGCGTCTCCGAAGGCGGAATCGTCCTCGACGTCTCGGACATGAAGGCGCTGGACATCGACGTCGAGGGACGCACCGCGTGGGCGGAAACAGGGCTGACCGCCGTCGAGTACTCAACCGCGGCGGCCGTCCACGGTCTCGCGACCGGGTTCGGCGACACCGGCTCGGTCGGGATCGGTGGCATCACGCTCGGCGGCGGCGTGGGGTTCCTGGTTCGCAAGCACGGCCTCACGATCGACGACCTGCTGGCGGCGGAGATCGTCACCGCGGACGGCGAGGTCCTCCAGGTCGACGCCGAGACGCATCCCGACCTCTTCTGGGCGATCCGCGGCGGCGGCGGCAACTTCGGTGTCGCAACCCGCTTCCGGTTCCGGTTGCACGAGGTCGAGACGATCCTGGGCGGGTTGTTGTTCCTGCCGGCGACGCCGGAGATCGTCGCTTCGTTCATCGCCGAAGCGGAAGCGGCGCCCGAGGAGCTGTCGACGATCGCCAACGTCATGCCCGCGCCACCGATGCCGTTCGTGCCTGAGGAGCGGCACGGGGAGCTCGTCATCTTCGCGCTCATGGCCTACGCGGGGGAACCCGAGGAGGGCGAACGCGTGCTCGCTCCGTTCCGTGCGCTCGCCGAACCCATCGCGGACATGCTCAAGCCGATGCCCTATCCGGAGATCTATCTGCCCGACGAAGACGACTACCACCCCGTCGCCACGGGACGCACGATGTTCGTCGACGCCGTCGGCCCCGGTACGGCGGGGACGATCCTCGACCATCTCGAGACCTCGACCGCCCCGATGCGGGTGGCGCAGCTCCGGGTGCTCGGTGGCGCGATGGCCCGCGTCCCGGTCGATGCCACCGCGTTCGCTCACCGCAAGAGCCGGATCATGGTGAACGTCGCGGCGGTCTACGAGAGCACCGAGGACACGGCAACGCATCAGGCGTGGGTGACCGGCTTCGCGGGAGCGCTGCGGCAGGGGGATACCGGCGCCTACGTGAACTTCCTCGCCGATGAGGGCGAGGGCCGGGTGCGCGACGCCTACCCGGGAGCCACCTGGGACCGGCTCACCGAGATCAAGGCTCGCTACGACCCCGCCAACCTCTTCCGGCTCAACCAGAACATCCCGCCTGCTGCGAGGTCCTGAAAGAGACCCGACGGGTCGGTCATCCGCTCGACCCATCCGTGAGCTCCTCGGTAAGCATCTCCATCAGGAGGCCGTCGTGCCAGGTGCCGTCCGGACCTCGTTCGTACGACCGCATCACGCCCACAGCGCGGAAGCCCACCTTCTCGTAGGCGCGGATCGCGGCCGCGTTGTCGGCGGCCGGGTCGATCGTCAAGCGGTGATGACCTCGCTCCTCGATCAGGTATCGGGCGAGGACCCGGACCGCCTCGCTTCCGAAGCCCTGCGCGTGCCGCGACGTCGTCAAGAAGATGTCGATCCCTGCCCGGCGGTACATCGGGTCGGTCTCCTCCTCGTACTGGATCGCCCCGACGATCTCGCCTTCGGCTTCGATCACGAAGGTCTTCTCGTCCTGCAGGAACTCCTCGAGCTCGCCTGCCTCGAGGACACCCCATCGAGTCTCGACCTCGGGCTCGTGCCGGATCGAGGAAACCTGCGCCATGTCCTCGAGGGTGGAGTTCCGAAGAGTCACCCGACGGCCGGTGAGTCGCACGACGCTAGGGCCTGATGTTCTGATTCAACCGGAAGACGTTGTCGGGGTCATACTTCCGCTTCAGCCCGACCAATCGATCGTACTTCGCGTCTCCGTAGATCGAGCGCACGACATCGTCTCCGGACTCGACCATGTCGTTCACGTAATGACCCTCGGCCGTGAACGGGGCGAGCGCATCCATCGTGCCGCGTCCCCAATCCCTGTGGGCATCGTCGAGCGACGGATCGTCCCACGCTGCCTCGACGCCGAGCCAGAACGGCGCCCGGCGGCCCGTGAACGCCATCGCGTCTTCCGGCACGCGAGCGATCGCCCCGCCCTGCAACCAGAGGGTGATCCCGCACTCGGCACCCGGCGCATCCGCGATGCTCGCGAGCCCGGCATCGACGTACGCGTCCGAAAGCTCCGACAGGAAGCCTCCCTTCATGTAGAAGCGCTTGCCCCATGCCATCTCCTCGTCGCCCGACGTCTGGACATCGAGATACCGGCGAGGCGCGACCATGTCGACCGAAGGCTGCAGGTCCCGCAACGGTCGGATCGCCTCGTCGGCCGCATCCACATCGCCGCGATGCGTGAGGACCATAGAGACGAAGGGGCGGCCCGCGATGTCGGGAGGGAACTCCGGCTCGGTGGGTCCCACGCCGAGGACGTACGACAGCATCACCTCGTCCGGTGCCGACGGCGCGTACTCGCGCACGCGCGCAGCCACCTCGTGCGCTCGCTCGCCGGGGAACGCGAGCATCCCCTGCGTGATCGTGGTGCCGAGCTCGTGGAGCCGGAACTCGAACCCCGTGACGATGCCGAAGTTCGGGCCCGCCCCCCGGATGCCCCAGAACAGATCGGGGTACTCCTCGTCGCTCACGCGGAGCTGCCGCCCGTCGGCGGTCACCAACTCGATGGCTGCCATGTTGTCGATCGAGAAGCCCCAACGTCGTTGGAGGCGACCCATGCCGCCGCCGAGCGTGAGTCCGGCGACGCCGGTGTGCCCCACCACGCCGACGGGGCAGGCGAGCCCGTGCTCCTGTGCACCTTCGTCGAGCTCTCCGAGCAACGACCCGCCGCGGACGAACGCGATGCGACGCTCGGGATCGACATGAACCCCCCGCATCAGGGACAGGTCGATCACGATCCCGTCGTCGCAGGTCGAGAAGCCGCCGACACTGTGACCGCCCGACCGGACCGCGATCGGAAGGCCCTGGTCTCGAGCGAAGCGAACGGAGCGGACCACGTCGTCCACGCCGTCGCAGCGGGCGACGATCGCGGGGCGGCGGTCGATCATGGCGTTCCAGACGACGCGGGCGGCCTGATAGCCAGCGCTGCCCGGCAGGACGATCTCCCCCTGGAACTCGCTGCTGAACGCGGCCTGCGCGGCAGTGCTCACGGCCGATGTCTGCCCGTCCACCACGGCCGACAGGATGCCATAGGGGTTCGCTACAGGGACCCGGATCGCCCGGACGCTCTCGGCGGAGCACCCGCAGGCCGACATATCTCGCTTTGTCGACCCCGTCGATCGCGCCGCAAGCTGCCAGGAACGGAGAACGGAGGAGGAGCGAAATGAGCGCTTTCACCGCGGAGGAGATCTCGTACCTGCGGGAGAACAAGCTCGGGCGGCTCGCCACGGCCGACGCAGAGGGGCAACCGCACGCGATCCCGGTGACCTACTTCTTCAACGAGAACGAGGACACGATCGACGTCGGTGGCCTGGATTTCGGAGCAGGGAAGAAGTGGCGAGACGTCGAACAGAACCCGAAGGTCGCGTTCCTCGTCGACGACGTCATCGGGCCACCGCGTCGGGCCCGGGCCGTCGAGATCCGAGGTGAGGCGGAGCGGCACGAAACAGGCGGGGAGGGGATCAACCCCCGGTTCCCCAACTTCGCGTCGCAGTACATCCGGATCCGCCCGACTCGGATCGTGAGCTGGGGCATCGAGCGAGCCGCCACCGCGGCCTCGGCGACCGCGAGCGGGATCGAGCACCACGCTCGCGACGTGGACTGACCTGCACCCGAAGAGCCGATCTGTCGCCTCTGACCTCGTGGTCGACGTAGTGGCCGCGGCGTTCGAGGGCTTCTTGTCGCTTCTTGGTCCCCCCGACCCGGAGCCACGGTCCTCGTCTGCCCGCATCCGATCGTTGCGGGGCTGGTGCTCCACCTCGGCCAGACCGAGGACCTCGAGGACCGGCGGCACGTAGTTCCCGAAACGACCTCGCAGCCCCTTCTTCAATCCGTACCAGCCGCCGACCGGGTTGTCGGTCGAACCCGCCCATGCCTCGACGGTGCTCTCTTTGGCCGGCTTCTGCTCATCAGCGTTGCCGAGCGGCATCCAGTCCCCGTGCGCCTTCAGCATCGAGTGCAGGTCCTCGATCGCCCGCAGGTGATAGCGCAGCTCTGTCTTGCCCACCCTGCAGACGAGTGCCGGTGGATCGGCGTCCGGGTCTCGATGCATCTCGAACTCCGACTGACCACTGGGCGTCTGGAGGACCCACGGATCATCCGGCGTGCCTTTGCCCTTCGCCATCGGGCATCCCTCCGTATCGCGTCCTGAGACCGCTGCTGAGCTCTCCCGAGCGTCCTCAGCCTGATCTTCGCGCCGTCGGGGCGTGAGCGGGGGGACCCTCTTCCCCGCGGCCGAGCGCTCGATCGGGTCGCGAGTCGGCGTTCTTTCGTCTCTTCTCTGTTCGCCGTCATGACCCACCGGATCGCCGCCTGCCGGTACGACCTGGCCGACCCAGAGTCGTCCTCGCCGTCGTGATGTTGTGCCAGCCACGTTCGGAAGTCCTCGGGCCGCTCGAAGGTTGTTGGTTCCATGGGTCCGGAGTCTTGCATCGCCGCTTCGACGACACCCTCAACGGCGCCTTCCGTACTCCATCCCGGTCGGCGGCCCCACCTATGCTGACCGCCATGGAGTGCGATTTCTGCGGGCATCCCCTCCCCGAGGGCGCACGCTTCTGCCCCAACTGCGGCACCCCCGTGTCGACGACCCTCGGGACCGAGGAGCGCAAGATGGTCACGGTCCTGTTCGCGGACCTCGTCGACTCGACCGGCCTCGCACAACGGCTCGATCCCGAGCGCGCCCGCGAGGTCCTCGGTGGGTTCTTCGACGCGGCGAGCGAGGAGCTTCGCGCGCTCCGCGGTCATCCCGAGAAGTTCATCGGCGACGCGGTGATGGCGGTGTTCGGCCTGCCCCACGTCAGCGAGGACGACGCGGTGCGGGCTGTTCGCGCCGGGCTCGCCATCCGCGACCGGATGCACCGCCTCCAGCAGTCGCTCGGCCTGGACGAGCCGCTCGAGATCCGGGTGGGGATCGAGACCGGCGAGGCGGCGACCGGCGTTGGGCCCACCGGGCAATTGCTCGTCACCGGCCAGGTCGTCAACGCCGCTGCTCGGCTGCAGACCGCCGCCGATCCAGGACAGGTGCTGATGGGAGCGACCACACACGCGCTCACCGAGGACGCGGTTTCGTACGGCGAGAGGCAAGAGGTCGAGGCGAAGGGCTTCGCCGACGCCCTGCCGGCCTACCCGGTGGAGGCGCTGACCACCCGGTCGGCGCGCCGCACGATCCCGTTCGTGGGACGCGCGAACGAGCTGGACATCCTTCGCGGGAGCGTCGCGCGCGTGAACGCCACGTCCAGCCCGCTTCTCGTCTCCATCCTCGGAGAGCCGGGTGTGGGCAAGTCCCGGCTGGCCGACGAGCTGATCGCCGGCCTCGGCGAAGACGTCACCGTCCTCCGCGGGCGCGCGGAGGCCTACGGCGACACCGCGACGTTCGCGCCCGTGACCGCGATCGTCCGCGACATCGCGGGCATCGACGACGAGATGGCCCCCGAGGATGCGACGCGACGCCTCCAGGACGTCGTCGACGGCTGCTGCGAGCCGAGTGAGGCGGAACGGGTCGCCGGCCGCCTAGGACTCACGATCGGGCTGGGCGCACCAAAGCGCGAGGAGTCCGTCTTCGTCCAAGACGTCCAGAGCGGATTCATGAGCCTGGTGGAGGGCTTGTCCGGTCGAGGGCCCGTGGTTTTGGTGTTCGAGGACGTGCACGGGCTTCGACCCCCGATGCTCGATCTGATCGAACGCGTCGTCACGACGACGCGGAACGCACCGCAGCGAGCGCTCACGATCGCCCTCGGCCGGCCGGAGCTGCTGGAGGAGCGACCCGCGTGGGGGTCGGGTGTCGTGAACGCCGTCACGCTCCGTCTCGATCCGCTTCCCGGGCCCGAGGCGGTCGAGCTGGTCCGCGAGGCTGCTGGAGGACACGTCAGCGAATCAGAAGCCGTCGAGATCGCGGACCGGACCGGCGGCAATCCATTCTTCATCGTCGAGACCACCGGCATGGTCCTCCGTGCCCGCCAGGACGGGGCCGCCAGCTCGGGGCGAGCGCTGCCTCCGACCGTGCAGGCGGTCGTCGCCGCGCGCCTCGACAGCCTCCGTCACCGGCTGCGCGACCTCGCCCGGCGCGCGTCCGTCTTCATCTACTCCTTCGACCTCGAGGAGCTTGCGAACGTCTCGGACGCCGACGCCGACGACATCCGCGGCCTCGAGGACGCGGAGATCCTCGTGCGCGAGGACGGCAGAACCTCGCGCTGGCGGTTCCGCCACGAGACCGTCCGGGAGGTCGCGTACGCGAGCCTCCCCAAGCGCGAACGCCTGAGCTTGCACGAACGGATCGCGGACGCCCTGATGGAGTCCGGGCACCGCTCGTACGCCGCGGATCACCTCGAGCGCGCCGCGCAGGCCTCGATCGACCTCGATCCCGCGGATCGCCGCGTGCCGGACCGGGCGGTCGACGCGTTGATCATGGCGGGGGATCGCGCTCGCCGGCGGATGGAGAGCCGCTCGGCGGTGGACTTCTACGAGCGCGCGCTCGCGATGGCGGGTCCCGAGAGCGCGTGGGGGGCACGGGAGGGGCGGGCGCTCGCGGGAACGGGCGAATCGCACTACTGGCTGGGCGAGTACCCGGCAGCCAACGAGGCACTGGCACGCGCCGTCGAGCTCGGCGAGAGATCCGACGACGCCTGGACCCTCACGCTCGCCCTCCGCTATCAGGGGGACATCGCGATCAACGTGGACGGCGACCTCGAGAAGGCGGAGCAGCTCCTCGCCGACTCGCTCGCCGCGGCTGGCGAGCTGGACGATGCGTGGGCCATGTCGAGGTCCCTGCTGTTCGCCGGTTGGGTGCCCTGGACGCGGGACGAGTTCGAGGAGGCCGATCAGATCTGGCGACGAGCGCTCGCCTTGGCGGAGGAGCACGACGACACCTGGGCGCGCGTGCGGGCGCTGACCGCGTTGTCCATCAACTTCTCGCAACAGAACAACACCGAGGAGGCCGCCGCGTTGATCGAGCAGGCGAGAGAGCTCGCCGAGGAGATGGGCGATCGCTTCAGCGTGGCGGTGACGATGGTGCAGCGTGGGCGGCTCGACGAGGATCTCGGGAACTTGGAGGAGGCGATCCCCCGCTTCGACCGTGCCATCGAGATCTTCAAGGAGCTCGGCGCTCGCTGGGAGGTGGCGGACGCGCTCGCGGAGCGCGGGATCAGCTACCGCGACCTCGGGCGCCTGGACGAAGGCGAAGAAGATCTGCGGAGCGCGCTCCGGATCTCCGGCGAGCTCGGCGAACAACAGATCGCGGGGTGGAGCGGCCGGGCGCTCGATCGCCTCGCGCAGATCCGGGCGGAGAGTGCCGACGAACGCGTCACGGGCAACTGATCTACAGAAGCGACGATTGCCCTCGGGTCGTCTTTCGCCCCCTCGGCCTGTCCATCCTCGGCTCGTCTTCGGCCGGATGCTCCACGAGCGCGACCACGCGGGCCGACATGAAACGACCCGATCGAACCGCCTTGCCGCCCCGCGTCACCTCGGAGACCTCCACGACGCCTCGTCCGGTGGAGACCTCGACCCGGCGTCCCGCGCGGGTCGCCTCGATCTCGTAGGTCTGGACGCCGTTCCCGACGTCCACGACGATCTCGACCCGGTCGCCCCTCATGCCGACCATGATAGGCGCGGACCCTGACCCGATGCTCGGGAGGTCTTCCGGCGATGCGGTTTCGGCGAGTTCATGTTCGGAGATGAACCGGGTAACGACCCCCGAGGAGTGACGCGGTGCCCACGTTCCACGTCGGAACGAGTGGATGGCAGTACGACGACTGGCGCGGGACCTTCTACCCCGACGATCTGCCACAGCGGCGGTGTCTCGGTCTCCCCTCGCCCCACTTCGGCACGGTCGAGGTGAACAACTCCTTCTACCGGCTCCCCGACCATGAGACGTTCCGGCGCTGGCGCGAACAGACGCCGTCGGGCTTCATCGTCGCGGTCAAAGCGAGCCGGTTCATCACCCACATGAAGCGCCTGAAGGACCCGGAGGAGCCGGTCGCGTTGCTCTGGGAGCGCGCGGCCGGGCTCGGCGACCGGCTCGGCCCCGTGTTGTTCCAGTTGCCGCCCCGTTTCCCGGTGGACGTGGAGCGTCTCCGCCGTCTGCTGGCATCTCTTCCGGCAGGCATGCGACCGTCCTTCGAATTCAGAGACCCGTCCTGGTACACCGACGAGGTGTTCCTGCTCCTCGACGGAGCGGGCGCGGCGCTCGTCTGGCCGGACCGCCCGGGCCTGCAGCGCACGCTGCCCGCGCTCGGAGGGTGGCTCTACGTCCGCTTCCATCAGGGCACGACGCGCGATCCGGGCTACCGTCGGGAGAAGCTTCGGCGCTGGGCGTCGCGGATCGCGGCGGCGGACGTCGAGGCGTTCATCTACTTCAACAACGACCCGACGGGAGCCGCGATCCGCGACGCCCGCACCATGATCGAGCTCCTCGTTCCAGAGTAGGCCGTCCGGGCGGCTCACTCGGCGGAGTGTGCGCATCGGGCTCGCGGGGTACGTGGTCGAGGGACCGACCCGAGGAGGCATGATGACGAACGTCGAGGGATCCGAGCGCGACGCCATGGATGTCGGGCAGCCCGAGGAGGCCGAGCTGGCCGACGAGGAGCTGACGCACGCGAAGCCGACGCCGGCCGACAAGCCCGACGAGGACAAGGCCGACGAAGAGCTCCAGCCGCTCGAGGGCGGCGCCGAGACGCTGGCCGATCTGGACGAGGAAGCCGGCCAGGCGAACCGCCCGGGGACTGAGCGGCCACCCGTCTAGTTCCCGCTTCCTTGCGGTTCGCTTGCACTTGCGTTTCGCTTGCGGTACGCTCCGCGCATGCCGGTCGCGACGATCGAGTTGCCCGTAGGTCTCGTCCGGGAGGTCGAGCGTTCGCTGCCGAGAGCTCTCCGGGGGGAGTCGGCGGCCGCGCGCCGCTACGCCCGAGCGTGGCGTGGGCTCGTTCGGTCGCTGCTCGCCTCCCACGACGCGGCCGCGGCCGCGGCCGACGTGCTCGACCACGTCGCCCTCACCGCTCCGTTCCATCCCGACGGACCGATCCGCGCGCTGCTGTCGGCGGCGGCCGGCATCATCCCGGGTATGCGCCCCTCCGCGGTCTCCTCGCCCCCGGCATCGTTGCCGGCGCCGCTCCACTACGAGCGCTTCACCCTCGCGGTCCTGGACGAGCTGTCCGGGCGGGGTTCGGAGCTGGCTCGGCTGATGTCCGGCTGGCAGCTCTCCGTCTCCGACGTCGCTCGTCTCTTCGGGGTCACGCGGCAGGCCGTGCAACAGTGGCTGGAAGACGGCGTCCCTGCCGCCCGACAGCCCAAGCTCCTGCAGATCCTCCGGATCGGCGACCTGCTCGAACGCAACCTGCAGCCTCCGCGGATCCCGGCGGTCGTGCGCTCCGACGCCGGTGCCTACGGTGGGCGGTCGATGCTCGAGCTGATCGCCGACGACCGGCACGAGGAGCTCTTGGAGTCGGTCGAGCGCTCCTTCGACTGGGCCAGCACCGCGTAGCCGTGCGGTTCCGGCACATCGCCCGTTCCGGCCGCTTCGTTCGAGTGGCCCATCCGGACTGGCGCCGGCCTCTCGATCCCTCGTTCGCGGCGGCGAGAGGAGGTCGGTGGAATCCGCCGGGCTCGTTCCCCGTCCTCTACCTGTGCGCGACCCGTACCGTCGCGCGCGAGGTGGTTCTCCGTCGCTTCGAAGGGCTCCCCTACGGGCTGCTCGACCTCCGCCCCGATCATCGACCGGTCTTGATCGAGACCCACGTTCCCCTGCATCGCGCCGTCGACGTCATCACGGAGGCCGGATGCCGCGCCGCCGGGCTTCCCCTCACCTATCCCTACGACGCACGCGGGCGCAAGATCGGATGGGAACGAACCCAACCCCTCGGGGAAACCGCCTGGGGGCAAGGGGAACGCTCGATCGCGTGCCGCAGCGCGGCTCTCGCGAAGGGCGGCGACGGCGAGGAGCTGGCCTGGTTCGTTCGAGAACGATCCGACCGCCTCGCCGTCACCGCCCGGCGTTCCTTCGACGACTGGTTCTAACGGGATCGTCTGAGGGCTTCGATCAGGTCCCACTTGCCCATCCTTGACCGGCCCGAGATGCCCTCCTTCTTCGCCTGCTCGTAGAGCTGCTCACGTGTGCGGTCCTCGAGCGCCCGCCCCGGGGCCCCGCCCCGCGGCGCCGCGCTCCCTCGGGAAGTTCGAGTCCGAGGCGTCGAAGTCACCCAACTTCCGGGTCTCGCACGACACCGAGCGCGACTCGAAGGGTGTGCTGTGGTCGGTGGGCGGCGGCGGCGCGGCCGGCTACCAGCTGACGGCGGATCCCCTCGCGCCCAGGCTCGTGTCGTCGACCGGTACGGCCGCCGTGAACCCCTCCCCCTACAACGACTTCATCCTCCACAACTCCAAGAGGAACGGGAACACCTTGCTCATCACCGAGGAGGACTACGTCGACATCGACGAGACCCCGCCGGACGGCTGCCGGGGCCAGGGCAAGTTCGAGACGTGTCGATCGGCATGAGCGCCGGCGGGCTCAAGTCGCTGGACACCTGGATGACCGAGATGAACGGCTCGAACTCGAAGGCCGCCGCAGCGGTCAACTGCTCGTCGCACTGGTTCGAGGTCTCCAAGGATCTCGTGGCGGTCGGCTGGTATGAGCAGGGAGCGAGGTTCCTCGACGTGCACAACGCGAGGGACATCCGGCAGGTCGGCTTCTACCTCCCGGCGAACGGCTCGACGTGGGGGGGCGTACTGGTCGCCGACCGACCCGACCCGCAGCATCGTCTACACGGCGGACGCGTATCTCGGCGTCGATGTACTCCGCATCGACCGGAAGGCCGACCTCTCCGCGATGTCGACGCTGACAGCGCCGGTCCCCGCCTCGTGGTTCACGACCACACCGGCATACATCCCCTCGGATACGTGGCAGTTCGCCTGTCCCGTGGCCGGCGTCGTCGTCGGCTGACGCGACCGCGCTCGGACGAGCCCTGTTCCAACGCATCCTCGATATCGTCCCTCCATGCGCTTCGCACCGACCGACGTCGGGTTCATCGCCGATCCGTACCGAGACTACGAAGAGCTCAGGCGCACCGCACCCGTCGTCTACGACGAGGCGACGGATCATTGGCTGATCTCCCGGTACCGCGACGTCGACGCACTCCTGCGTGACCGACGGTTCGGCCGGACCTATCTCCACACGTCGCCGCATGAGGAGATGGGCAGGCCGACACCCCCGGAGTTGCACACGCCGTTCTGGGACCTGATCAACGCCGGGATCCTCGACATGGAGCCGCCCGACCACACTCGCGTGCGGAAGTTGGTGTCGAAGGCGTTCACCCCGAGGTTCGTCGAAGCCCTCCGTCCCCGCGTGCAGGAGATCTTCGACGGGCTGGTCGACGAGGTCCAGGGAGCGGGAGCGTTCGACATGCTCCCGACATTGGCCGAGCCGCTGCCCGTCACCGTGATCGGAGACATGCTCGGCGTCCCCCGCTCGGACCACCACCTGCTCCGGCCGTGGTCCGCCGGTATCGTGAAGATGTACGAGCTGAACCCGTCGCGGTCGTCGCAGCATGACGCCGTCCGGGCGAGCGTCGAGTTCTCGGAGTACCTGCGAGAGCTGGCGCGCGAACGTCGGGCGGATCCCGGCGAGGATCTGATCTCGGCGCTCGTCCACGTGGTCGAAGAGGGAGAGCACCTCACCGAGGACGAGCTCGTGGGCACGTGCGTGCTACTCCTCAACGCCGGCCACGAGGCGACCGTGAACTCCACCCTCCTGGGGTGGTGGGCGCTGTTCCGTCATCCCGACCGCCTGAAGGACCTCCGCGCCGATCCGTCGCTGTTGCCGACCGCGATCGAGGAGCTGCTTCGTTTCCAAACGCCGCTCCCGATGTTCGAGCGGTGGGTCCTGGAGCCGTTCGAGCTCCACGGGGTCTCGATCCCGAAGGGCGCCGAGCTCGGACTGCTGTTCGATTCCGCGAACCGCGACGAGGACGTCTTCGACGACCCGGACGAGCTCCGTGTGGACCGGAAGCCGAACCCGCATCTCACGTTCGGCGCGGGGATCCACTTCTGTCTCGGCGCGGCCCTCGGACGGATGGAGCTGCAGATCTCGCTCCGGACGTTGTTGGATCGCTTCCCCGGCTTGGAGCTGCTGGAGGAGCCGAGCTTCAAACCCAACTACATCATCCGGGGGCTGGAAGGCCTCCTCGTCAGTCCGTAGGTCCCGAGGGGCCGGAGGAAGGAGCGCACCCGCGTGAGCGACGACAGGTACGAACGGGGTAGGGAGCGGTTCCTCGAGGTGCACGACGAGAAGGCGCTCGCGACGGTCGAGGGCCTCGGCGACCTCGGGCGCGCGATCGTGGAGTTCGCCTACGGCGACGTGTACTCGAGGCCGGGGCTGACGCTGCGCGACCGGGAGATCGCGGCCGTCGCCGCGCTCGTGGCGACCGGGCGCTCCTCCCAGATCCCCCAGCACCTGCGCGCGTCGCTGAAGGCCGGCCTCACGCCCGACGAGCTCCGCGAGATCATCTTGCAGACCGCGACGATCGCGGGCTTCCCGTCGGCCATGAACGCGATGTCCACGTTGAAGACCGTGTTGGGACCCGAGCCCTGATCGTTCGCGACGTCAGTCAGGGCGGGACGGCACCACGTCTTTGACGGGGAGCGGGACACGCTCGTATTCGAGGATCCTTCCCCACGGCACGTGGATCTTCTTCAGGTGGATGGTGGCGGCCTCAATGTTCACGGCCTCGACCACGAGGAGGTCCGCCGTCCACGGACCGGCATCGAACCGATCCGCCCGGACCCGCAGGGTCTCACCGGACTCGGTGCCGTCATCCAGCCAGGCCCGGACCTCGGCATGCGTCATGAGCTCCGGCTCCCCGAGCGGCTGCACGACGTCCCGGACGTAGCGGATCACCCGATGCCACGGCACGATCGTCCTGCCGTTCAGCATGATCCCGCGCTCGGTCGCTTCGAACGACTCCGTCGGCACGTCTTGGATCGTGACTCCCCCCGCCGGATCGGCGAGGTGGACACGGTAGACATGGTCTTCGCTCATCTCGGATCGAGACTATCCCCCGAGCGGGCCGCGGACATCGGCCAGAAGACCCAGGCCAAGAGACCAGAAAGAGACCACGGTCGGATGGTCTACCCGTGTCAGTTCACGCCCTCGTCGAGCCGGTAGACGGTGTTCGAAAGGAAGTCCACGGTCCAGAGGTTCCCGGCCGCCGGGATGGGGCCGAAGCCGACGAGATCGAGCTGGTCGACGACCTCGCCGCTCCCGGCGTCCAGCCGGAAGATCGTGCCGTTGTTCCCGGACACCCAGTACGAGTCGCCGATCACGACGCCGCCGAACAGGGAGCCGTCCACGGGGAGACGGTCCCGAACCTTCCCCGTCCTGAGATCGACGCGCAGGATGTTCCCTTCGAAGGAGCTCGAGACCCAGAGGAAGTTCCCACCGATCGCGAGCCCCTCAGGCTCGTAGGAGTCGAGTTCGATACGATCGGCGATCGCGTGACTCGTCGGATCGATCCGAACGAGCGCGCTCCTGGCGGCCACCGTCCAGATCCGGTCGCCGTCCACGGCGAGGCCGCCGAGCGGTCCCTCGACGGCGACCCTGGCCACCACGCGCCTCGAATCGGGATCGATCTGCACCACCTGCTCGGCCTGGGCCGCAACACCCCAGAGCCCCGATCGGGTCGAGGTGACGCTGAAGATCCCCCCGTCGATCGGCAGTCGATCGATCACCTCGCCGCGCTCCGGGTCGAAGGCGACGAGCGCGTTCTGCGTCTCGACCCAGAGGATGCCGTCTCGCTCGACCATGCCACACGGACCGCCCGGCATCCTGTGGGTCCGAACCACCTCGTTCGTCTCCGGATCGATCTCGTGCAGCTCGTTGCCGTCGAAGCCGGTGACCCAGATGCGACCGGCCGCCTCGGCGAGGAAACATGGGCTGCCGTCCACGGCGATCTCGGCCAGGATCCCTTCGTCGAGCGCCGGCGTCGGGGACGCCGTGATCGCCGGCGTGGGGGGCGACGGGAACTCGCCGATCACATCGCCCGAACAGGCAGCCGCGAGAACGCCAGCGAGCACCGGGAAGGCAAGGAACCGCAACGGTGGTCGGCATCCCGCTGCCGCTCGCCTCACGTCCCTAGTACGTCGAGACACCGCGGGGGAGCTCTGTCGCCGTGGGGTCTATGCTCGAAGTGTGAGCCTCTACCGACTCCAGGACCCGATCCCCATGCTCTCGGCGCCCGTCCTGCTCGCCGCGTTCGATGGGTGGATCGACGCGGCGGGCGCGGCGACCGCGTGCGCCAATCACGTGGCGGAGGAAGGCCGAGTCGTCGCCTCGTTCGACGTCGATTCGTTGAACGACTATCGGGCCCGACGGCCGGTCCTCGACGTCGTGGACGGGGTGCTCGCACGGATCCAGTGGCCGGACATCTTGCTGAGGCACATCCGAGTGGGCGACCACGACATCCTCGTCCTGGTCGGTCCTGAGCCCGATTACAAGTGGAAGCAGCTCGGCGACGACATCGTGGAGCTCGCACGCCGGCTCGGCATCGTGGAGTGGATCAGCCTCGGCGCGATCCCGGCGGCGGTGCCCCACACCCGGCCGGTGCCGGTGCTCGCGACGGCCTCGACGGGTGCATCGCTTCGGGACGGAGAGCAACAGGGCCCGGGTGGGATCCTGCGGGTGCCCGCCGCCGCCCTTTCCGCGGTCGAGATGACCGTGGCGGGCGCCGGGATCCCGGCGATCGGCTACTACGCGCAGGTGCCGCACTACATCGGCGCCGCGGCGTACGCGCCGGCGACGCTGGCGCTGCTCCAGCACCTGGAGCGGCGCCTCGGGGTGACGATCCCCCTGGGGACGCTGGGCGACGACGCCGTCGCGCAGCGGCAGCGCCTGGACGCGGCGATCGCCGAGGACGAGGACTCACGCGAGTACCTGGCACGCCTGGAAGCGCTCGCGAGCGAGGAGCGGATGCCGACCGGCGACGAGCTGGCCACGGAGATCGAGCGGTACCTGAAGGAGCAGACCTAGAGGTCCGGCCTGGCCGGTCTCAGCGCACGGGGACGCGGGCCAGGATCGAGGCGACGGCCTCGTCGTAGCTCGCGGCGATCGTGGCTCGATCGCGCAGCTGCTGCCAGAGCAGCGTGGCACGGCCGTCGGTGAAGTCACGCTCAGCGATCGGGATGGAGTCGAGGAGCACGATCGGTGTGCTCTCCTCCGCCTGCTCGAGCGCGAGCTCGAGGTTCCGGAGGTTGCCCGGACCGACGGGAGGGTCGCAGACCACGATGAGGTCGGCGGCGGCGGCGTGGCGACGCCACGCGGTCGCGGCTTCCTCGTCGATCTCGGAGAACGCGGGCACGGACACGTGCTCGATGTCGAGGCGCTCCGCGACCTCGACATCGGTGTCGCTCCCGTGCAGCACGCCGGCCACCACGTGGACACCCCGCTCCACGAGGAGTCGCATCAGCGGCGCACCCCGGCCGGCGCCGCCGACGACCAGCGCTCGAAGGCCGGTGGGGACGATCGCCTGGTCCGGCGGGCCGAGGATCACCGCCGGCCGGCCGGTCGTCGCGCTCGCCTCGACATCGGCGTTGACCCCGTAGACGGTGCGTAGGAGCGAGCGGGTCACGACCTCCTCCGGTTGGCCGTCGGCGACGATCTCGCCCGCCGCCATCGCCACGAGGCGATCGGACAGAGCCGCCGCGAGGGTCAGGTCGTGCAGGACGGCCACGACCGCGACGTCGCGTTCGTCTGCGAGACGCCGTATCACCTGGTGCAGCTCGACGACGTGGCGGATGTCGAGATGCGTCGTGGGTTCGTCGAGGAGGAGCACGGGTGCGTCCTGGGCGAGCGCCTGCGCCAGGACGGCTCGGCGCCGCTCTCCCCCGGAGAGCTCATCCATCGGCCGGTCCGCGAGGTGCTGGACCCCGACCGCTTCCATCGCCTCCCGTGCCGTCGCCCAGTCCACGGAACCGCCGCCCGTCCAACGCGAGAGGTAGGGCGCCCGGCCCATCAAGACGAACTCGAGGACATCGAACGGGAACGCCGGGATCACGTCCTGCGGAACCACCGCGACGAGGCGGGCGGCCTCCTTCGACGACAGCTCGTAGGGATCGCGTCCCACCACCCGCACGGAGCCGCCGGTCGGTTCGAGCGCTCTCGAGGCAACCCGCACCAGCGTCGTTTTCCCGCAGCCGTTCGGGCCCACGAGCCCGAGGACCTCGCCAGGCCGGACGGCGAGCGACATGCCCTTGAGCACGTCTGCGGCTCCGTAGCCCGCGCGAACGCCCACGAACGCGAGAGCCGGCTCAGGCGAAACCGGCGGCCCTCCCAAGCTCATGTCGGAGGAGCCAGAGGAAGAAGGACGCATCCACGAGCGCCGTCCGCGCAGCCAGGTCCGCGAGCACGACGAAGAGCGGCCCGCCGAGCAACACCGCCGGCAGCAACCGGCGGTGGTCGGCGCCGACCAGCAACCGCAGCACGTGCGGGGTCATGAGCCCGACGGGTCCGGCCACGTCGGCCACCGAGAC
>JBPCPX010000079.1:0-10812 GCA_050998695.1 Actinomycetota bacterium | reverse complement strand
GTGGGGGGGGGGGGGCGGATGGGGAGCCGGGCTGGCCCCGCATCGCTCTCCGGCACCCCCCCCCCCGCCGCCCTGCTCGTCGAGGAGCGCACGATCTCCGTCCTCCAGCTCGACGGTCATCTACCGGACCGGGGGCGGGACGCCGAAGGGATCCCCTTCCGGATAGATGCCGGGACCGAAGGCGGTGAGCTCGCGACCGGCCAGGGTGTCGAGGAAGGAAGTCGCGAACACCGCGGCGAACTGCTGCCGGTCCAGCAGCTCCTGCTCGATCGCGTCCCGCGGCACGTACGGACCGATGTTCCGCCGATACGGATAGTCCCGGAGGTACGAGGCAACGTCCTCGCGGCTCACGCCCGCGTCCCACAGCACGTCCGAGTGCAGGTACACCTCCGACGGCACCACGTTCTGCACCAGGCCGAACAGACCGCCGCCGAACTCGTGCTCGAGGTCGTCCCAGAGCTGGATGGGGTCGAGGCGGACACCTCCGGAGGTGTCGGGAAGCGGGCACTGGCCGTGATCGGCCGTCACGATGAGCGCGTACCGGTCCGGATAGAGCGTGTCCAGCTGCGTGACGAGTCGTCCGAGCTGCTCATCGACGTCACGGAGCGCGTCCCCCGTCATCGGATCGAACATCCCGTAGACGTGGCCGGTGTAGTCGGGCGCCTTGTAGTTGATGAAGAGCAGCCCGGGCGCCTCGGACGAACCGACCGGCTCGTTCGAGAGCGTCGCCTCGACCACGTCCCCCTCGTACCGGATCACCGGGGTGCTGCAGCAATGGAGGTTCCTCGGCTTGATGGGATCGAAGGCGGGATCGCGGTCGGGGTTGGGCACGTAGTCGTCGCGATACCCGGCGAAGGTGTCGAGGGACGGCATCCCGTCCGGCAGCCGGTAGAGCTCCTCGTTCAGGCTCCGCCAGTCCTGCGTTTCGGCCAACTCGTCCCAGTAGATCGCGATGGGGCGCTCTTCACCTCGGCGGGAACGCCCTCCGCGCCCCAGCATCCCCAGATGCCAGATCTGGTACCCGAGCTCGCCGACCCATGCCCGGTTGTCGGTGGCGTCGCTCCACAGGTCCGCGAGGGTCGGCACGAGGATGTCGCCGGGCAACGCGTGCCCGGGCTCCCCGTAGGCCTTCCGGACCCTCGTGCCATCGCGGAGGTTGTGTCCCGTGATCCCGTGCGTGCGAGGGAACGCGCCGGTGCCGATCGTGGCATGCGCCGAGGCCGTGACGGCCGGGAACGAACCATGGATCGCGTTGCGGAAGTTCGCGCCTTGCCGCATCAAGCGCTTCAGGTTGGGCCACGCGTCGGGGAACTCCTGGAGGACGTTCCAGCCGCCGCCGTCGATCACGAACGTCACGACGATCTCGGGCCGATCCGCCGGCCGCGAGATCCCCGGTAACGGGCGGCCCTCGCGGCCGAGATCGAGGAAGTCGTCGAAGCCGATCAGCTCCGCGATCGTCGGGGCGACGTCGGCGAGGGAGACGCGCTCCTCGGAGTCGGAGGGCTGGACTCCGGCACCGTAGACGACGAGCGGGATCCGCTCGAGGTACATCCAGACGCTCGCGTGGCTGGTCCGGGGATCCCGCGGCGCCAGCGACCGCGACTCCTGTGGATAGTTCGCGCTGTTGTAGGGGGCGACCAAGAGCTGGAGGTCGCCGCTCCGGTCCGGGTGGTAGGCCCGCGCGACCAATCCCATGTACTCCGCACCGAGCTCCCTGGCCATCGTTTCCTGGATCGGTCGAGGATCGGGGCGAGTGACCCTGCGGATGGTCCGGCCCACGGCGGCTCCGCCCGTCGCGGCAGCGGCTCCGAGCAGCGCGGCGAGCGTCAGCAGCCGCCGCCGCGACGGGTCCGTAGGGGCCTCCATGCGGTCCACCGACCAGGTGGCCAGGAGGGCGACGGTCAGGCACACGAGCCCCGTGACGGCACCGAGGAGGGCGCTCCCGGCAACGGCCACCCCCAAGGCGACCAGGGCCGCGAGGAGCACGAGCGCGATGAAGATCGGGGTTCGACGGGACCTCACGGACCCAGTTTCTCGCACGTGGCGAAGAGCCGAGCTAGGAGCGCTTGCGGTCGAGATCGAGGAAGGGCATCGGGATCACCGTCGTGCCCACCCTTCCACGCTCACCCTCCACGGTCCACTCGACGGACAGGCGCGTCCCGAGCTTCGTGAGCCCCTTGTCCACGGAGCCGAAGCCGACCATCTTCTTGATCGTCGGTCCCCAGCCGACGGAGGTCGCCCGCCCCACCTGTGTTCCCTCCCGGTAGACGGGGACCGGGGCGCGCTGCACGTGCGGCGAGATCTGCGGCGCCAAACCGTGACGCGCGTACATCGCCTCGATCGCGAGCCAATCCAGCTCGAGGCCCACCAGCCTCCGCTGGGGTCCGCCGGCGTCGTGCTCGGCGAGAAGCGCGCGTTTGCCCGTGAACTCGGCAGCCTTGTCGAACTTCACGAGTCGCCCGAGGCCGATCTCGAACGGCGAGTACTTGAGCTCCGGAGCGAACGCATGCCGCGCGCTCGTGTACTCCGCCTCGATCAGGATCAGGCTCGCTTCGAGCCGGCAGATGTCCAGGGCCTGGATGCCCGCCGGCCGGATGCCGTAGTCCGCGCCCACGTCGAACAGCCGGTCCCAGACGGCGAGGGCTCCCTCCACGGGGATCCAGAGCTCGTAGCCGAGGTCACCCGTGTAGCCGGTCCGCGTGACGTCGACGTCGACGCCCCCGATCGTCGTCGGTCGACGCCGGAAGTAGCGGAGGTCGAACCAGTCCTGACCGGTCGCCTTCTCCAGCACGTGGCGGGACAGCCGGCCCTGGAGCGCCAACCCGGCCGTCGCCTGCGAGATGTCGTCGATCCGCACGTCCAGCCCCGTCGCGTTCATGGCGAACCAGCGGTACGAGGGATCGGCCGCGGTCACCCGGAACCGGTCCTGTGCCAGGCGTGTCACCGTACCGTCGTCGATGACCTTGCCCTCCTCGTCGCACCAGGGCGTGTAGATCACCTGGTCGAGCCCGACCTGTGAGATGTCCCGGGTCACGACGCGATCGAGGAGCGTGGCCGCATCGGCGCCGCTCACCTCGTACTTGTAGAGGGGCGTGACGTCGATCACGGCAGCGGCCTCGCGGATCGCGTTGTACTCGATGTCCACGAAGTCCGCGAAGACGGCGGCGGCGTGGTAGCCCGACCACTCGCCCCATGAGAGCTTCGTGTTCAGCTCGCGCTGGCGCTCGAAGAAGGCCGTGCCGACACTCATCGAGTCCAAGCGTATCGTCGGCGGCTCTCTCGGGCTCGGTCGGCGCCCTGACTACTGGTCAGGTGCGGGTGGGGTGTCGTCTCAGGCCACGGCTAGCATCGGCGACCGTGCGCCCGCAGGCGTTCGGATAGCCTTCTTCGCAGCGGGATCCCAGCCGAGAGGAAGCGAGCGATGCCAGAGCGCTACGACGCAGTCGTGATCGGAGGAGGTCACAACGGCCTCGTGACCGCGGCGTACCTGGCCAAGGCCGGCAAGAAGGTGCTCGTGCTCGAGCGCCGACATCTGCTGGGCGGCGCCGCGGTCTCGGAGGAGATCGTGCCCGGGTACCGCTTCAGCGTCTTCTCCTACGTCGTCTCCCTGCTTCGCCCGGAGATCATCCGCGAGCTCGAGCTTCCGAAGTACGGCCTCGAGATCCT
Source organism: Actinomycetota bacterium (assembly GCA_050998695.1). Taxonomy (GTDB): domain Bacteria; phylum Actinomycetota; class UBA4738; order UBA4738; family HRBIN12; genus JAJNBA01. The sequence continues at coordinate 7,146 of JBPCPX010000079.1, read as the reverse complement.
GCCTCTCGACGGGACGATCACGCCGCTCGACGACGACTACCTCTGGCGCGTGAACGATCACGGGCGCACCGTCCGCGAGCTCAGGCGCTGGTCGCTGCGCGACGCCGAGGCCTACGAGGAGTACGGGCCGCTGATGGCCGAGATGGCCCGGTTCATCAAGCCGATCCTCTCGATCGTGCCGCCGGATCCCGGGAAGGTTTCGGTCCGGGACTGGCTCCCGCTCACGCCGCTCGCGAAGACCTTCAAGGACCTGCCCAGGCGTCTGCAGACGACGTTCATCCAGCTGATGACGATGTCCGCGGCCGATTTCCTCGACCAATGGTTCGAGACGGAGCCGCTCAAGGCCACGATGAGCGCGTCGGGGATCATCGGGACGTTCCAGGGCCCACGCTCGCCGGGCACGGCCTACGTCCTGCTCCACCACTACATGGGGGAGATCGACGGTGCGTTCCGCGCGTGGGGCGTGCCGCGCGGGGGGACCGGGAGCATCTCCGATGCGATCGGGAACGCCGCGCTCGCCCACGGTGCCGAGATCCGGATGGAGACGCCTGTGGCGAGGATCGACGTGCACGGCGACCGCGCCACCGGCGTCACCATCGGAACGGGCGAACAGATCGAAGCGGGGATCGTGCTTTCGTCGCTCGACTCACGCTGGACGTTCATCAAGCTGCTGGAGGACGGCGTCCTGGATCCCGCGTTCAAGGAAGAGGTCCTGCGCTACAAGTACCGGGGCTCGAGCGGCAAGGTGAATCTCGCGCTCGACGGGCTCCCCGAGCTCGCGTGCAAGCCGGGCACGGGGGAGTGGCTCCGGGGAGCGATCTCGTTCTCGCCGTCCATCGACTACATGGAGCGGGCATATGACGACGCGAAGTACGGCCGTCCGTCGCGGCGTCCGTACATCGACATGATCATCCCGACGTTGGTCGATCCCACGATGGCACCGCCCGGAGGCCACGTGATGAGCTGCTTCGTGCAGTACGCGCCGTACCGGCTCGCCGGGAACGCCATCTGGGACGACGCGGCTCGGGAGGCGTTCGGCCAGACGGTGATCGAGACGATCTCGGAACGGATGCCCACGATCCGTGAGCACATCGTGGGGTCGCAGTTCATCACCCCGAAGGACATCGAAGACATCACGGGTCTGACCGAGGGGAACATCTTCCAGGGAGAGCTCTCGCTCGAGCAGCTGTTCTTCAATCGCCCCGTGCCCGGCTGGTCCCGCTACCGCACGCCGATCCGCGACCTGTGGATGTGCGGGTCGGCGACGCATCCCGGTGGCGGCATCATGGGTGCCCCGGGGCGTATCGCGGCGCTCGAGGTGCTGAAGGGGCGCAAGCGCCCCCGGAGGGCCGCGTAGCGATGGGTTCACGGTCCGACGTCGTCGTGATCGGCGCCGGTCACAACGGGCTGGTCGCGGCTGCGTATCTGGCGAAGGCTGGCCGCCGGGTCACCGTCCTCGAGCGGGCCGCCGAGGTGGGCGGGATCCTCCGCGGCAGTGAGATCGCGCCCGGGTTCACCGCACCCGGGATCGCGCACACCGTCGGCCGGTTCCGGCGCTCGGTCGTCGAGGATCTGGAGCTCGCCCGCCACGGGCTGGACCTGCTCACGCCGGCCGTCCGACTCTTCGCCCCTCAGTCCGACGGCTCGTCGGTCACCTTCTGGGGCGACGTCGCCCGGACCGCCGAGGAGCTCCGGGAGCGGAATCGGCGGGACGCGGACGCGTTCGTCTCCTTCGATCGGAAGGTGCGAGCGGTCGCGTCCTTCCTCGCCTACGTCAACGCGGCGACGCCACCCGACATCAGCGCGCCGACCATCGCCGACGCGATCTCGGGTCTCAGGGTCGGCTGGGCGTTCAGGGGGCTCGGCGCGAAGATCGGTCGGGAAGCGATCCGCGCGATGCCGATGGCGGTGGCCGATCTCGTCCAAGAGGTGTTCGAAGAAGAGGCGATCCGAGGACCGCTCTCGACCCGCGGGGTGCTCTTCACGGCGTGCGGCCCGTGGTCGGCCGGCACGGCGGCGGTGTTCCTGAACGACTCCGCAGGCAATGACGGCGGAGCCGCAGGCACCGCCGTCTTCGCCCGCGGCGGCTCGCAGGCGCTGGCTGCCGCGCTCGCGTCGGCCGCGAGCGCGGCCGGCGCCGAGATCCGGACGGACGCGGAGGTGACCGGGATCCGTTCGCGAGACAGGCGTGTGCTCGGGATCACCCTCGCCGACGGGACGGAGATCGACGCCGGTCTCGTGGTCTCCGCCGCGGACCCGAAGCGGACCCTCGCGCTCTGTGACCCGGTGGAGCTGGGGCCCACGATGATCTGGCGGGCGGGCAACATCCGCCAGCCCGGGACGACGGCGAAGGTCGATCTCGCGCTCTCCGGTCTTCCGGCTTTCCACGAGGATCCGGAGCGGCTCCGCGGGCGGATCGTCATCGGTCCCTCGACCGACTACGTCGAGATGGCGTCGGATGCCCACAAGTACGGTCATCTCGCGGAAGACCCGTGGATCGAAGCCACGATCCCGTCGCTCGTGGATCCGTCCCTGGCACCCGAGGGGCGACACGTGATGAGCGCACTCGTCCAGGCCGCACCCCGTGACCTGCGGGAGGGGGACTGGGCGAGCGAGCGAGAACGCCTCGGGGATGTCACGGTGAAGACCCTCGAACGGTTCGCGCCGGGTCTCGGTGAGCTGGTCGAGGCGCGCCTGGTCATCACGCCGGAGGACTTCGAGACCGACTACGGACTCACGGGTGGGCACGTCCAGCACGCCGAGCCCGGACTGGATCAGTTCTTCGCGTGGCGTCCGCTGAACGGCGAGGCACGCTACCGATTCGTGCTGGACGGCCTGTATCTGGCCGGGTCGGGGGCGCACCCCGGTGGGGGCATCACCGGCGGTCCAGGAGCGAACGCGGCGAGGCAGATCCGCAAGGACGCCGGCCGCCGATAGCCTCCCAGGGTCGGGGGTGGGACACTGCGCCCGATGTCCGACGCCGATCGCCCCTTCCGGATCCCCGAGAGTACGCTCTATCCCTCAGAGGCCGATGAGTTCGAAGAGTTCGGATCGAACGACCTGCCTTCGTACTCGGACTGGCGGGGCACGTTCTACAAGGTGCCGTGGGCGGTGGACGAGGATGCGATCCGGGATGCTGCCGCAGACGTCGCGATCGTGGGAGCCCCGTACGACGAGGGGGTCTCCTCCCGCCCCGGCGCGCGGTTCGGACCCATGGCTATCCGAGGGGCTCACGTCACCAGCGGCAGCCCGTGGTCCTGGTCGATCCAAACCGGGGTGCGGCCGTTCGACGTCCTGACGGTGGTGGACGCGGGCGACGCGCCGGTGGTCCCGGGGCGGCCGGAGCGGAGTCTGCGGGTGATCCACGAGAAGGTCCGGCGCGTCACCCGCGCCGGCGCGATCCCGATCGTGCTCGGTGGAGATCACTCGATCACGTACCCGTCGGCGGCGGCCGTGGCCCGGGTTCATGACCCGGCCACGATCGGCATCGTGCACTTCGACGCGCACGCCGACACGGGGATGGACCAGTGGGGCTCGCTGATCGGGCACGGCCAGCCGATGCGGCGCCTGATCGAGGAGGGCTGGGTCGCGGGGCCGAACTTCGTCCAGGTGGGGCTCCGCGGGTACTGGCCGGATGCAGAGACGTTCGACTGGATGCGAGATCAGGGTTTCCGCTGGCACACCCAGGTCGAGTTGGAAGAGCGCGGGGTCGAGGCCGTGATCGACGAGGCGATCGCCCAGGCCCTGGACGGGCCGGACCGCGTCTACCTGTCCGTGGACATCGATGTCGTGGATCCGGGTATGGCCCCGGGCACGGGTACTCCCGAGTCCGGGGGGATGCTGGGTCGCGAGCTGCTCCGAGCGGTCCGTCGCATCGTCGGGTCGGTGGACCTCGCGGGGATGGACGTCGTAGAGGTCTCGCCGCCCTACGACCATGCGGAGATCACGGCGATGCTCGCGACCAACGTCATCATGGAGGCGATCAGCGCCCTCGCGGCTCGACGGGGCTGAACGCGCCTCGCGCGGTACCCTCCCGCTCATGTGCCGAAGCATCAAGCGACTGCGGGAACCACACGGACAGGGCCATGCCACGGAGGAGGAGATCCGGGAGGCTGCGCGTCAGTTCGTTCGCAAGGTGAGTGGGTTCGGGACCCCTTCGGCGCGACACGTCGAGGCGTTCGAGGCGGCCGTCGACGAGGTCACGGACGCGTCCCGGCGGCTCCTCGAGACGATCGACGCCACCCTGCGGAGCACCGCGTGACCGGTTACGCCCTCGACCCCTCGCCCGAGGAGATGCGGGCGATGGGTGAGGCCGCGGTCGATTACGTGATCGACTTCATCCACGGTCTCTCCGAGGCGCCCGCCCAGAACGTCGACGGGGCCCTGGAGGCTGCGCTCACGCTGAAGGCGGCACCGCCCGAGGAGGGCGGCTCGTTCGAGGACGTCTTCGCCCAGTTCCGCGACGCGGCAGCCCGGGCATACGAGACCTGCGGTCCGGGCTACCTGCCGTACATCCCGGGCGGCGGCCTCTATGCCTCGGCCTTGGGGCAGTTCCTCGCGATGTCGGTCAACCGCTTCCCCAACCTCTGGGAGGTCGCGCCCGGACTGGCCCAGATCGAGCAGAACGTGATCCGGTGGCTCTGCGATCTGTTCGGGTTCCCCGAGGACGCCCGCGGGATCCTCACGACCGGCGGCTCGATCGCGAATCTCTCTGCCGTCGTGACCGCCCGTCACGTGAAGCTCGGCGAGGACTTCGCGGACGGTACGTATTACGTGAGCGAGCAAGCTCACGCCTCGGTGCCCAAGGCCGCGGCGATCGCCGGCCTGCCTCGCCGCGCGATGCGGCTGGTGCCCGTGGACGCCGAGCTCCGGATGGACGCGGAGGCCTTGAAGTCGATGGTGGCCGAGGATCGCGGGTCAGGCCATCGCCCGTTCCTGGTCGTCCCGGCCGCCGGGACCACCAACACTGGCGCCGTCGATCCGATGGATGCGGTTGCCGACGTGGCCGAGGCCGAGGATCTCTGGATGCACGTGGATGCCGCCTACGGCGGTTTCTTCCACCTCACGGATCGCGGCCGGGAGCGCTTCGGCGGGATCGAGCGAGCGGACTCGATCACGTTGGATCCGCACAAGGGGATGTTCCTGCCCTACGGGACCGGATCGCTCGTGGTCCGTGACGGCGCCGCGCTGCGCGACGCCCACTACGTGGGTGCGGAGTACCTCCAGGACCGCGCGCCCGAGGCAGAGCTGCCCAACTGGAACGAGTACTCGCCGGAGCTCTCGAGGGACCATCGGGGGTTCCGCGTGTGGCTCCCACTGGTCCTGCACGGTGTGAACGCGTTCCGGGAGGCGCTGGACGAGAAGCTCGACCTCGCGGAGCACCTGTACGCCGCGCTCTCCGAGATGCCGGAGATCGAGCTGCCGTGGTCACCGCAGCTCTCCGTCGTGCCGTTCCGCCTGGCGGGAGCGAGCGACGACGAGAACCGCGCGTTCCTGGCGAGGATCAACGAGCCGAAACGGGTGTATCTCTCCAGCACGACGATCGACGGGCGCCACATCATCCGTGCGTGCATCGTGAGCCACCGCACGCACCGCGACCGGATCGACGAGGCGATCGAGATCATCCGTGGCGCCATCCATGGCGCCGCCACTCGTGGCGCCGCGGCTCGGACGTGGGGTTGACCACAGGCGCATGCCCGAGATGCCCGAGATCCAGGCGCTCGCCGAGCGGCTGGACGAAGCCGTCGGGGGAGTGACGCTCGAACGCTTCGACCTCCTGCAGTTCTCCTCGCTGAAGACCGTGACGCCGCGGCCCGCGGAGCTGGTAGGACGCCTGCTGGAGCGCGTCGGTCGACGTGGGAAGTACGTGGTCCTCGCTTTCGAGGGTGATGACCGGATGTTGGTGCATCTCTCGCAGGGCGGTCGGCTCGACGTGGAGGCGCCGCCGAAGTCGACGAAGCCGCGGGGCGCCGTCGCGCGGTTCCTGTTCTCCGCCGGGACCTCGCTCCTGGTGAAGGAGTTCGGGAAGGAGCGGAAGGCCGGCGTGTGGACGCTCGCGGCCGGAGACGACGGCCCGTTAACGGCCCTGGGGCCCGAGGCGCTTTCGGACGAGGCCACGGCGTTCTTCCTCGAGAGCACCGACGCCCGCCGTGTGCACACGATCCTTCGGGACCAGAGGACGGTTGCGGGTGTCGGGCGCGGATACTCCGACGATGCCCTGCATCACGCGACGCTCTCCCCGTACGCGGCGCTGGGCAAGCTCGACGCGGGCGAACGCGAGCGGCTCGTGGAGGCACTGAAGGCGATCCTCACCGACGCCCTGGAGGTGGAGCGGCGCCGCAGCGGGGGCCTCCCGAACAAGCTGGGTGATCACTTCACCGTCCACGGGCGCTGGGGCCAGCCGTGCCCCCGCTGCGGCGCCGACCTCCGCCGCGTCTCCTACGAGTCGCACGAAGTCACGTACTGCCCGGACTGCCAGACGGGGGGGAAGATCCTCGCCGACCGGCGTCTGTCCCGCCTCATCCGCTAGCGTCCGGCGGCGTGACGGACGAGGACACCGATCGCCCCGGCGGGAACGACGACCCGCTCCCGCCGCCGGTGCCCCCGGGGGCGCGCCCTCCCGGTCTCGTAGCCCGATCCCTCGCCCGGATCCGTGGACACCGGATGGACCTCACGCCGTTCAGGGTCTCCCAGGACTTCCGGCGGCTGTTCGTCGGACAGGCGATCTCGGAGTTCGGTACCCAGATCACGTTCGTGGCGGTGCCTTTCCAGGTCTACGTGGAGACGCGGTCGACCGCCATGGTCGGCTTGCTCGCACTCACGGAGTTGATCCCGCTCGTCGTGCTGCCGATCGTCGGCGGCGCGATGCCGACGCCGTCGAGCGGCGCAGGATGCTCATGATCGCGCATGCGGTCACGGCTGCGCTCTCCATCGCGCTCGCGGTGAACGCCTTCCTCCCGGAGCCACGTGTATGGATCTTGTTCTTGTTCTCGTTCCTGTGGGCGTCGGCGTACTCCCTTTACTCCCCGGCACTACGGGCGTGGCCGGCGCGGCTGTTGACGCCCGATCTCTACACGTCGGCGCTCGCGCTGGAGGTCGTCTACTACCAGTCGGCGGCGCTGACCGGTCCCGTCCTGGCCGGAGTGC
>JBPCPX010000066.1:0-7870 GCA_050998695.1 Actinomycetota bacterium | reverse complement strand
GCCGCGGGGGGGTGGGGAGCGGTTTTGGGGGTGGCGGGGTCGTTTCTTTTTGCTGCTCGGTGCGCCTTGCCCCCCCGGGTCTCCCGCGGCCCGACGGGCGGCCAGCTCACGTCGGCAGACCTGTCGGCGCGGCCCTGATCTACACACGGACGAAGCGGACCTCGCGGCGTTCGAGATCAGCCTCCTCGAGGCGAACCCGGACCTGGGCCCCGAGCTCGTGCACATCGTCGCACGGTCCGATCACCGCGGGATCGCGCAGGGCGACCTCGCCGCGGCCGTGCTTCCACAGGTCGACGACCACCGCGTCCGCTTGGCGGCCCACGAGGGGCGCGAGCACGGCTGCCTCCACGGCGTCGACGATCGTCCGCTCGAGACGGCCGGTCTTCTCCCCACCGAGCGCCATCTCGATCGGCAGCGCCGGGAGCGCCCCGCGCGCCCACGGAGGCACGTCGCTCCCGGAGACGAGAGCGAGGCAGACCTCGTTCACGTAACGGTCGACCAGGCGCCGCAACGGCGCGGTGCAATGGGCGTAGGGGGCAGCGATCGCGGCGTGCTCCTCGTCCGGAGGTGGCTCCCCGTCGAACGCGGTGTACGCGGCGGCGCGGAACAAGACCGCGGCTTCCTGGAGGAAGACCGACTGGGCCGTCGAACGGCTCGCGTCGATCGTGTGCAAGAGCTCCGGATAGGTCATGGCCTCCGGCCAGTCCACACCGAGTCCGGTCGCCACCCGGCGCAGCCGCTCGACGTCGTGCGGATCGGGCGGCGGCATCGTCCGGATCACGCCGACGCGACCGTCCAGCATGATCCGGGCCGCGACCCGGCCGGTCAGCAGGGAGAGCTGCGCGTTCCACGTCTCGACCGGCAACGGCGAGGTGAAGGTCAGGCCGAAGCCACCGGCGCCCGGCACGACCTCCTGAGTGGGCAGGCCGAGGCTGGCTCCACCCCTGGCGCGCTCCGCCTCCTGCAGGGTCGAGCCGATCTCGGGCAGCAGCTCCAGCATCGGGTCCGCGGTCCCCCGGTCGATCGCTGCCTGCGTCTCCGCGTAGCCGAGCTTCGCCCGGCTCGAGACCAGCGCGCGCTCGACCTGGGCGTCCACCGCGAGCCCGTTCGCGTCGACGTCGATGCGCCACAGGGCGGCCGGACGCGGACCATCGGGCAACAGCGAGGCCGCCGCCTCGGAGATCGCCGGCGGGTACAACGGCGTCCGTACATCCGGGCTGTAGGCGGTCTCAGCCCTGCGGTGCGCCTCCAGGTCGATCGCTCCGCCCGGTATGACGAACGCGGATGGGTCGGCGATCGCGTAGTGGAGCCGGAACCCACTGCCCCTCCGCTTCAGATGGAACGCTTGATCGAGGTCCATCGACTCGGGAGGGTCGAGCGTGACGAGAGGGATCTCGGTGCGGTCGACGTCCGGCAGTCGATGGGACCTCGACGACGACTCGGCCTCGGAGAGCACCTCGGGCCGGAAGGACTCAGGGATCCCGATCTCGGCGCGGATGTCCCGGAAGGTCGAGCTGAGCGCCTCAGCGGGCGCAGTCAGCCGGATCCGGCGCCTGGGCATCGCTCCAGGATACGAACCTCGTCTACCGCAGCAGGTTCGCGGTCGTCGCCCAGAGTTCACGGTCGTCGTCGCGGAACGCCCGGACGGCGGCCAGGGTGGTGGGGCCGAGAGCGAGGTTCGTGCCCGGCAGGCTCCGGCGGATCTGCTCCAGCTCGCGCCGCGTGAACTCGCAGGTGGAGGTGTTCGGTTCCACCCGGTACAGCGCCGGTACAGCGCGGCGCCGTTCAGTCCGAGGATCTTCGCCTTCAGCTCCTTGGTGAGCTTCGGGTAGCCGTAGCGCTCCCGGAACTCCTGGGAGATCTGGAACGTGCGCATCGCCTGGATCAGCGGCTGGGGTGAGCCGTAGAAGAGACAGTCGGTTCCCCAGAGCACGTTGTCCTGTCCCACGTGCTTCAGGAGCTTGCCGAGGACGTGCGCCGCCTGGTCCGGGTACCGCATCACGTACCACCACGTGGAGCCGATCTCCGCGTAGACGTTCTCGTTCGGCCCGATGCCCGCCCGGTCCATCGAGGCGATCAGGCGGTTCACGCCGAGGTGCGCCGTCTCCGACGTGTACGGCCCCTCGGTCGTCCCTGCCTCGAAACCGGAGTGGTACGCGACGAAGTTCACGTCCCGGTGCCGCCTCGCGGCAGATCCGATGTCGTCGGGCGAAGCGTTCGGCGAGCCGAGCGACAGCCCCTTGTGGGTACAGATCGTCGGGATCTTGAGCTCCACGGTCTTCCGGATGAATCGCTCCCCGAGGTCACCGCCGTCACGATCGTCGAGCCACCAGACGTTGCCGTCGCCCTCGAAGGCGCCCGGGAAATGCGTGAACGTCTTCCACGCCGCGACCGGGTAGCGGCTCGCCGTGTGCTCCATCGCGTCCAGGGCCGCCCGGTGCGTCCCCACGTTGGGGAGAGCTTGGGCATGCAGCAGGATCCGCTCGTCCCGGCAGAGTCCCTCGACGGTCTGGCGGGTCAGATCCATGATCTCCGGCGAAAGCGGGCTGCCCTCCGGGAAGATCGGGAGCGACGACAGCACCAGCATGTTGGTGTCCGAGCGCAGGAACATCAGCTCGAGGAAGTGCTCGATCGAGTAGCACACGCGAGGGTCGTCCTCGCCGCAGTCCTTCTGCGGGAAGCCCTGCCAGAAGGTCTGGCCGTTGAGAACCGGATTCAGGTGGTACTCGAGCAGGTGTCCTTGCACGTCGAAGATGAACTCCTCGCCGCCGAGCGCCTCGTACGCGCTCGGCGGCTCCACCGAGGCGCTCGGCGGAATCTCGTAGGACCCGCCCGGCTCGCTCGTCGTCGACGACGGGTTCGCGCGGTGCTCCTCTCGCGTGCAGGCGTTCAAGGCGAGGAATGTCGTGGCCGCGCCGCAGGCCGAGAGCAGGAACTCTCGCCGGCTCATCCCGAGCCGGCGGGCGTTCCTCTCGGCGTCGTCGCGGGCGCGACGGATCGTCTCCCGGAGGACCGGCGGTAGGACCGGTTCAGGGTCGTACTCGGCATTGGATGCAGGTCCGAACTCGATCGGGAGCCCCGGGTCTCCCTCGGCCCAATCGCCCGGCGGTGTCTTCGGCCTCTCCACGCGACCCTCCTCCCGCAAGATAACGGGCGTGCCGCTTGCCTGGTTCCCTTCGACCAGAACTAGACGCCGAGAGCGCCGGAGACCGTGATCCGGCCGGGCTCGCCGGCAACGACCGTGCCGATCCGCGCGAACGGCACGTCGTGCTCCGCGAAAGCCGATTCCATCGACAGCTTGTGCTTGGCCGCGACCAGCAATCCGCCCGAGGTCTGCGCGTCGGCCAGGATCATCCGCTCGGGCTCCGGGAGGTCGCCGAAGTCGGTGTGCGCACGGACGTAGGCGAGGTTCCGCTTCGTACCGCTGGGGACGACGTCGCGGCGAGCGAGCTCGAGGATGCGCGGATCCATCAGCGGGATCGCGGTGGCATCGAGCTCGGCCGCCACACGGGATGCCTCGAGCATCCGGTGGAGATGGCCGAGCAACCCGAACCCGGTGACGTCGGTGGCCGCCTCGGCGTCCGCGTGTCGCATCGCCTCGGAGGCCGACCGATTGGTCGTCGTCATCAGCCCGATCGCCGTTCGGACGAGGTCGTCGTCCGCCTGCCCTCGTTTGATCGCGGTCGAGACGATCCCGAGGCCGAGTGGTTTCGTGAGGTAGAGAGCCGCGCCGGCGGGGGCCGTCGAGTTGCGCACGACCTCATCGGGCGCCACGAGGCCGATCGCCACCATCCCGTACTTCGGCTCGGGGTCGGTGATCGAGTGACCTCCCGCGACGACCACGCCCTCAGCCGCGGCGACGTCCACCCCGCCCTGGAGGACCTGCGCGAGCATCTCCAGCGGGAGGTCGTCCACCGGCCAGTTGACGATGTTGAGCGCGAGGAGCGGCCGGCCCCCCATCGCGTAGACGTCGGAGAGGGCATTCGTCGCGGCGATCCTCCCCCAGTCGTACGGGTCGTCGACGATCGGCGTGAAGAAGTCGAGGGTCGCGATCAGTCCCTCTCCCGACGGCAATCGGTACACGGCCGCGTCGTCGCCGGTGTCGGCCGCGACGAGCACATCGGCCGAGACCGGCGGCAGCTTCACGTCCCGCAGGACCGTGCGCAGATCGTCCGGGCCGAGCTTGCAGCCGCAGCCCGCGCCGTGGCTGAAGCTCGTAAGGCGCCGCTCCGAGGAGACCGTCTCAGTCGCCATCGGATGCGGACTCGCCGGGCTCGGTCCCCATCGCGTGGAAGCCGCCGTCGACGTGGAGCAGCTCGCCCGTGATGCCGGCCGACAGGTCCGACAGCAGGAACGCGACCGCGCCGGCGACGGGTCGAGGGTCGGTCGTGTCCCAGCCGAGAGGCGCGCGGTCGGCCCAGCTTCCCGCGATCGTGTCGAAACCCGGGATGCCCCTGCCGGCCATCGTCTTCATGGGTCCGGCCGACACCGTGTTCACCCTGATCTTCTTCGGACCGAGGTCCCTCGCCAGGTATCGCGTGACCGATTCGAGCCCCGCCTTCGCGACACCCATCCAATCGTAGATGGGCCACGCGACCCTCGCGTCGAAATCGAGCGACACGATCGCTCCGCCGTTCGCTTCCATCAGCGGCAGCATGCCGACCGCGACCGATTTCAGAGAGAACGCGCTCGTCTTGAACGCGGTCGCGACGCTCTCCCACGGTGTGTGCAGGAAGTTCCCGCCGAGCGCGTCCTGGGGAGCGAACGCGATCGCGTGCAGGAAGCCGTCGAGGCGTCCCCAGCGCCGTTCGAGCTCCGCACGCACCGCCTCGATCTGCTCGGGCTCGTTCACGTCCATCTCGAGGACGTCGGGGGGATCGGGGAGTCGCTTCGCCGTCTTCTCGGTGAGGCTGACCGTCCTCCCGAAGTTGGTGAGGACGATCTCCGCGCCCTGCTCCTGGGCGACCTGGGCCGCGGAGAAGGCGATCGACTGCGGGGTGAGCACGCCGGTGATGAGGAGCTTCTTGCCCTCGAGCAGCATCGGCAAACCTTACCCGGCGGTGCCGGCGATCTCCCAGGTCACGCTTCCGTCGTCGTCGACCTGGGTGACCTCGACCCGCAGTCGGGCGTCCTCACCGGGCGCCCGGGCGGTGCACACGAACATCATCCCTCGCTCGACCTCCATGCCTTCCGGGCACTGTGCGTCGATCCCCGAGACGCCGAGCCGATCCGAGAGCTGACGGCCGAGCCGTCGTTCGAGCTGATCCGTGTGCAAGGTCCGGGCGGCACAACTTCCGACCACCACCGTGACCAACAGGAGGAAGACGAGCGTCGGGCGTGGGGGGGTTCCCGATGGCACCGCGCGGGAGCGTAGCATCGGACGCTATGGACCTCGGGCTCGCAGGGAAGGTGGCACTCGTCACGGCGGCGTCGAGGGGACTCGGCCGGGCGTCGGCACGGGCGCTGGTGGACGAAGGAGCGTTGGTCGCGATCAACTCCCGAGATCCGGAGCGCCTGCGGTCCACGGCAGAGGAGCTCGGCCACGACGTGCTCACCCTGCCCGCGGACGTGACGGAGGCAGACGCACCGCGTCGTCTCGTCGAGGCGACCGTGGAACGGTTCGGGGCGCTGCACGTCCTCGTCGCGAACGCGGGCGGGCCACCGAAGGGAACTGCCCTCGACGTGGACGAAGCCACCCTCGAAGCCGCGATCAACGCGAACCTCCTCACATCGATCCGTCTCGTCCGCGAATCCGTGCCGCACATGCGGGCCGCCGGTTGGGGCCGCATCTGCCTGATCGCGTCGAGCTCGGTGAAACAACCCATCCCGAACCTCGCCACGTCGAACACGGCTCGCGCGGGTCTCTGGGGGTGGGCGAAGACCGCGGCGCAAGACCTGGTCGATGAGGGCATCACGCTGAACCTCGCCTGCCCGGGACTCCACGCGACGGATCGGATCAAGGACCTCGGTTTCGCCGGTCCACTCGGCGATCCGGCCGACTTCGGGCGCGTGGTCGCGTTCCTCTGCTCACAACCCGCCGGCTTCGTCTCCGGCGCGGCGTTGCAGGTGGACGGCGCGGGTACGCTTGGCCTCTTGTGAATCCCCGACCGAGAGGGCTGAAGACGTGAACGATGCCGCTCGCGCGCAGGCGCTGGCCGACCGCTTCTGGGAAGAGCTGCTCGAACGGGAGCCGGTCTTCGCCACGGCGATCGGCGACGAACGCTACGACGACCGTCTCCCCGATATCGGCGAGGAAGGCCGCGCGCTCTCGGAGTCCAGGAACCGTGCGGCCCTCGACGAGCTCGCCACCATCGACCGCGAAGGGCTCGACCTCACCCTCCGCACGACGATGGACATCCTCGAGGCGATCGCGACCCAGACCCTCGCCGCCGTCGAGCTCCGAACCGACCGGATCTACGTGGCTAACCACTTCGTGGGACCGGGCGTGGCGCTCGGAGACATCGCGTCGATCCAGCGGACCGATACGCCGGAGCACGTCGAGCGCTACGAGCGGCGGCTCCGCGCCTACCCCCGATACCTGGAGGCGAGCGCGGAGATCGCGCGCGAGGGGATCGCGACCGGCGTCGTGTCGCCCCGGACGGTCGTCGAGCGCGCCGTCGCGCAGGTGGAACGCATCGTCGCGATGCCGGCCGAGGAGGCACCGCCGCTCGCTGCCGTCGCCGAGGACGACGCGGCGGCACGCGACCGGATCGCCGGTGCGTGGAGCGACGTCGTGGCCCCGGCGTTCGCCCGGTACCTCGACGTGCTCCGCGAGTATCTCCCGCACGCGGCGGAGAGCAACGCCGTCACGGACCTCCCGGGCGGGGACGCCATCTACGCCGCGGAGATCCGCTCGTGGACCACGCTCCCCCTCGATCCGGAAGAGGTGCACGAGCTCGGGAACGAGCGGTGGGATGCGATCCAGACGGAACGGTTCGAGGTCGCCGCGCGGCTCGGGTACAACGACCCTGCGGAAGCGACCGCGGATCGGAAGGCGTCGGGGAAGGACACCCCGGCTTCGGCGGAGGCCATCGTCGAGCTCGTCGAGGATCAGGTGCGGCGGAGCTGGGACATCGCTCCTCGATGGTTCGGCAGGCTCCCGAAGGCCAACTGCCGCGTCCGCGAGGTCGAGGCCTACCGCGCGGCAGATATGGCGGGCGCCTTCTACATGCCGCCGACGGCGGACGGGCAGCGGCCCGGGACCTACTACATCAACACGCACGACCTCCCGGGCAAGGCGCTCCACCAGATCGCCGCGGTCACCTATCACGAGGCGAATCCTGGGCACCACTTCCAGATCGCCCTCGAGATGGAGTTCGACGAGCGCCCCGCGCTACGTCGGTTCGGGGGACTCCTGGCAGGCTCTTCCTTCGCCGAGGGCTGGGGACTCTACAGCGAGCGGCTCGCGGACGAGATGGGCCTGTACCTGGACGACTGGGAGCGACTCGGGATGCTCGCGGGCCAGGCGCATCGTGCCGCGCGCCTCGTGACCGACACCGGCATCCACGCCTTCGGGTGGTCGAGACAGGACTCGATCGAGAAGTTGGTTGCGGGGGGCTCACCGCGAGGCGAGTCGGAGACGGAGGTCGATCGCTACATCGCGCTGCCTGCCCAGGCGCTCGCGTACATGGTCGGCATGGTCGAGATCGAGGACGCACGCCACCGCACCGAGGAGAAAGAGGGAGCCGCCTTCGACCTCAAGGGCTTCCACGACCGGCTCCTCGCGCTCGGACAACTGCCCTTGCAGGCGCTCCGCCGCGAGCTCGGTTAGTCCCGGCGAACCGGGGCCGACTCATCCGGGCTTGCGCGCCCGGAGCAGCAGGTAGTCGAGGAGTCCCCGCTCCCACAGGACGTCGGCCTGGTCGAGCAT
>JBPCPX010000034.1:0-18451 GCA_050998695.1 Actinomycetota bacterium | reverse complement strand
AGGGGGGTTTGGGACGGCGGGGGATGGTGTACCCGGCCAGCCAAGGCACCCCGCCCCCCGCTCGACCTCCGCCGGGCCCAGGAGCTTCCCCAGCTCCTTCACGGCCCAGGGAGCCATGCCGCTCCGGAGGCCGATCGCATGATGGTCTCCTCCTGCGGGAAGCTCCGGTGGCTCTTTCACCAGTCGTCGCAGGATCGCGTTCACGAACCCGCGCTCCCGGGGCACCACGACGCCGACGGTCTCGCCGACGGCCGCATGGGTCGGGATCCGCGTGTGCAGCAGCTGGTAGGCGCCGAGACGGAGCGCGGCACGCGCGCCCGGCGTCATCCGTGCGATCGGTCTCGCGGCGCGCGCCCCGATCGCGGCATCGAGCTCGGGTACGTGGCGGAGCGTGCCGTAGGCGAGCTCGGTGGCGAGCGCCCGATCTCGCTGGTCCAGCTCGGATCGCGCGAGGGCGGCGGGGAGCACGCGGTTCGAGTACGCGCCCTCGTCGGCGACGCGACGGATGACCTCGAGCGCGACCGCCCGGGCGCTCGAGCTCATCCGAGGTGTTCGAGCGGCTCGATCCGCGCGCCGCGCGCCCATTCCACTCCCGTCATCTGCCTCCGGCCCGCCGGCGCGACCTCGACGAGCTCCACCAAGCCCGGCCATGCGTGGACCCGCGGGTTGCCGTCCACTCCCAGGATCGCGCCCGGACGGGTCGCATCCGCAAGCATCCCACCGCCATCGGACTGCGCATGCGCCCGTGCGACAACCACCTTCAGCCGCCCCTGACGGAACGTCGTCACCGCCCCCGGGTCCGGGGCGAACGCACGCACCCGCCGGACGATCGCGTCCGCGGGTTGACCCCAGTCGATCGCTCTTTCGTCGGGCAGGAGTTTCGGCGCGTACGTCGCCCCCGTGTGTTCCTGCGACTTCGCCTCCACGGTGCCATCGTCCAGCCCGTGGAGGGTCTCGACCAGAAGCGGCCCACCCAGCTCCGCGAGACGTTCGCCAAGCGATCCCGCACCTTCCTCGGCTCCGATCGCCGTGTCGACCGTCGCGAGGATCGGACCGGTGTCCATGCCCTCATCCATCAGCATCACGGTCACGCCGGTCGTCACATCTCCTTCCAGGATGGCGCGCTGGACCGGCGCCGCACCTCGCCACCGAGGGAGGAGCGAGAAGTGGAGGTTCACGGCGCCGAGCCGCGGGATGTCCAGGATGTCGGGGGTGAGGATCTCGCCGTAGGCGACCACCACGATCGCGTCGGGCTCCTTCGCATCGAGGGCGTGGAAGCCTTCGCCGTCTCGGATCCGGTCCACCTCGAGGATCGTGAGATCCAGGCTCCGCGCGGCCCTCGCCACGGCCGTCGGTGTCAGCTTCGATCCACGGCCCGCGGGACGCGGCGGGTTCGTGACGACGAGATCGACGTCGATGTCCGACGCATCGGCGAGTGCCCGGAGTGGGGGAACCGACCAAGCATCGTTCCCGAGGAACGCGACCCGCATGCGGCGAGGATACGGCGGTCAGTCCTGCGCGGTTCGCCCTGGCTCGGAGAGGCCCATCTCGATCCGCCGCAGCTGCGCCATCACGTCGCGACGTCCCTCTTCGCCGAGCCGGTCGATGTAGAGCATCCCGTCCAGGTGGTCGGTCTCGTGCTGAAAGATGCGTGCGAGCAATCCCTCCCCGATCATCTCGTACGGCATGCCTTCGAGATCCTGCCCCGCGCACCGGATGCGCGCGTGACGAGGCGTTGGGTAGTACGGGCCGGGGATCGAGAGACATCCTTCATCCTCGAGCAGCTCACCCACCGGCTCCGAGAGCTCGGGATTGGCCATGAACCTCGGACCGGTCTCGCCGTCGTCGAAGACGAAGAGCCGAAGCGAGAGGCCCACCTGGGGAGCCGCCAGGCCGACGCCGGGCGCCGCGACCATGGTTTTCACCATGTCGTCGAAGAGCGTGCGCAGGGATTGATCGAACTCGGTGACCGGCTTCGCCGGCTCGCGAAGGGCCGGGTCGCCCAGCGTTCGGATACGGAGGATCACGTCGGTCTCCTACAGGTGCGGCTCCGCCTCGACGCGGTCCACGACGCCGTCGGCTGCGAGCTCACGGAGCCGTGTCCCGAACGCCATCACCCGCTCGGGGTCGAGGGCGAGCAAGCATACCGTCCCTCCCTCCGATGGGCTGACGAGGAGGGTCGAGGGATCGAACGCACGCAGCTCTGCCTCCAGGGCGGCGGACCCGGTGACACGGAAGACGGCGGCACCGACGGGAAGCCCCGCCTCCTGGCGCTTCCTCGTCTCCTCAACATGGAAGCGGTCCGGGTTCCCTCGGACGAGCGCCTGCACGATCGGGTCTCCCGGCGACGACGCCTGCACGATCGCCCGCCCCTGCGGCCGGGCCCACCCGATCGCCTCCATCCAGGTTGCCAGGCTCCGCTCGCGCGCCGCGAGCCCCGGCCTTCGGTCGGCCAGGTCGACATCGAGGATCGCCACGAGATCGAGACCTCCCGCCCCCAGGTCCCGGACGTCGTCCGCACCGCCGACCAGGATCTCGTCGCTGCCGGGCAGACGGGCGGGCTCCTCGTCGCGGAGCCGTCGCACCGGCACGGGAGCGGCACGCCCGGCCCACGCCTCGACATCCTCGGCGCCGCCGCGTCGGACCCCGAAGGACGTGCCGCCGCAGGACCGGCAGCGCCCCGAGGCAGCGCAGACGACGCAAGTGACCGCCCCCGCGGCGGCGCGGAGGAGCCCGCCGCACGACGCGCAGGCCGCCGGATCGCCACACGATCGGCAGACCTGGGCGATCCCGTAGCCGGGGAGTGGCGAGAACACGAACCCGCGGCGTGTGGTCTCGAGCGCCTTGACGAGTCTCGGGGCGCGGCCGGCGGGTCCCGGCCGGACGACCTCGACGGGAGGCCAGCGCCGGGTGGCGGGCGAGATCGTCGGCAACCCCAGCGCCGACGCCTCCGCCGACGGGCATGCGGAGGCCAGGACGCAGGCGGCTCCCTCGAGGCGAGACCGAGCGAGCGCGACGTCTCGGCCGTGGTAGTAGGGGGCACGGTCCTCCCGGTGCGCGGGATGACTCTCCCTCGCGAGGTAGATCAGACCCAGGTTGTCCACCGGCGCGAACACCGCCGGGCGCGTGCCGATCACGACGTCGAATCGGCCGGCGCCGATCTCGAGCCAGCGTCGGTAGCGGGAGCGCTTCCCCCCGCCGAGGAACAGCGCGGCGCGGTCAGCGAAGGCGTCGGCGAGCGCGCTCGCCGTCGCCGGCACGGGTATCGCTTCCGGCACGATGACGATCGCGCGACGTCCGCCTGCGAGGCATGCGGCCACCGCATCGACGGCGAGCGACTGCTCGTCGTCCGGAGCCGGGCGTGCCACGAACGCACCGTGCCCGCCATCCAGGGCCTCGAGCGCTCGATCTCCGCCCCTATATCCGGCCAGCACGGAACCGGCCGACGGATCATGCGCTCCGGTCAAGGTCGCGCCGGCGTCGGGCAGATCCCTCCCCACCTCCTCGGACGCCACCCGAGGAGGCACCGCACGTGCGATCACCGCGGCGAGGGGCGCCACGTACCGCTCGCCCACCCAGCGGAACAGCGCGAGCTGGCGCTCATCGAAGAACCTGACCGGCGAGACGACCTTCTTGACAGCGAGCATCCGCGTCGGGAGGTCATCGGTCGGTCCGAGGACCCAGCCGCGCGTCGCCCGCCCGTGGAACGGCACCTGGACGAGCGAGCCCACGCCCGCCCCCAGTTCGGCAGGGAGGTCGTAGGTGAAGGGTCTGTCGAGCGACAGCAGCGGCCGATCGATACAGACGTCGACCGGGCCCGACAGGCCCTCAGCCGACGAGCCGGCGGAGGTCATCGGCGCGTTCCGTCCCCTCCCAGGGGAACTCTTTGCGCCCGAAGTGTCCGTAGGCGGCGGTCTCCGCGTAGATGGGCCGGGAAAGATCGAGGTCCCGGATGATCGCCGCCGGGCGGAAGTCGAACACGTCCTGGACGGCGGCCAGGATCGCGTCGGGGTCCGCGTGCTCGGTGCCGAACGTGTCGAGGTTCATCGAGGTGGGATGCGCCGTGCCGATCGCGTAGGCCACTTGAAGCTGCGCGCGGTCCGCCAGGCCGGCAGCGACGATGTTCTTGGTGGCGTAGCGGGCCATGTACGCGGCCGATCGGTCCACCTTGGTCGGATCCTTCCCGCTGAAGGCTCCGCCGCCGTGTGGCGCCATGCCGCCGTAGCTGTCGACGATGATCTTGCGTCCGGTGAGACCCGTGTCGGCCTTGGGCCCGCCGATCTCGAACCGGCCCGTGGGATTGACCATGGGGGGCTTCATCCCTGCCGCATCGATCTCGGGGAACTCCCGGAGCACCGGATCGATCACCTCGGCGATGATGTCCGGCTTGAGCAACGTCTCGACGTCGACCTCTTCCCGATGCTGGGCGGAGATGAGGACGGAGTCGACCCGTACGGGTTTGCCGTCCGCGTATTCGATGGACACCTGGCTCTTCCCGTCAGGTCGCAGATACGGAACGACGCCCGCCTTGCGAACGTCGGCCAGCCGCCGCGAGAGTCTGTGGGCCATCGCGATCGGGAGCGGCATCAGCTCCTCGGTCTCGCGGCACGCGAAGCCGAACATCATCCCCTGGTCTCCGGCCCCGAGCAGGTCCAGCTCGTCGCCGGAATGGCCCTCGCGATGCTCGAACGAATCCTCGACCCCGCGGGCGATGTCCGGGGACTGCTCCTGGATCGCGGTCACGACGCCGCACGTCTCGCCGTCGAGTCCGAACTTGGCGTCCGTGTAGCCGACATCGGTGATCGTGGCGCGAACGACCGAGGGGATGTCGACCCAGCCCTCGGTGGTGATCTCTCCCGACACCATCACGAACCCCGTCGTCACAAGGGTCTCGCACGCCACACGCGACCGAGGGTCCTCACGGAGCATGGCGTCCAGGATCGAGTCCGAGATCCTGTCGGCGAGCTTGTCCGGGTGACCCTCGGTGACCGACTCCGACGAGAAGAGGTAGGACCGACTCATGCGGGCGCGAGTCTAGCCGCCGGGTCGGACGGCCGTTGGAGGACCTGGGATCAACCTCGCCACACGCTCGATCACCGCCGCTGCCAACTCGCGCTTGGTCCAGCGCCGGAGCGGGATGTCGTTCCCGTCGGCGGCCAGGATCATGGCCTCGTTCGTGTCCGAGCCGAATCCCGTGCCGTCGCGTCCGACGAGGTTGACCACGACCAGATCGAGTCGCTTGGACTCGAGCTTCCTCCGGCCGGCCTGCTCGAGGTCCTCGGTCTCGGCGGCGAATCCGATCAACAGTTGATCCGTACGCCGCTCGCCCAGCTCCGACAGGATGTCCGGAGTCGGCTCGAGATGCAGCTCGGGAACCCCCGCGTCCTTCTTCAGCTTCTCGTCGGCCACGGCCTTGGGACGGAAGTCCGCGACGGCCGCAGCCATCACGACCACGTCCGCGTCGTCGAACCTCGCGACCACCGCGTCGCGCATCTCCTCCGCGGTCTGGACAGGCACGACCTCGACGCCCCGCGGCACCACCGCGCCGGGACCGAGGACGACGGTCACGGACGCACCACGGCCGAGCGCCTCGGCCGCGAGCGCGGCTCCCATCTTGCCGGTCGAACGGTTGCCGACGAACCGCACCGGGTCGATCGGCTCGTGGGTCGGTCCGGACGTGAGCAACAGTCTGCGCCCGGCGAGGTCCTGCGGCGCGAGCGCTCCACGAACCGCGGCGACGACGTGCTCGGGTTCCTCGAGCCGGCCGATCCCTTCGTCCCCGTGTGCGAGGGCGCCGGTGGCCGGCCCCACGAAGGTGACGCCGCGGTCCCGAAGGGTGTCGACGTTCGCCTGGGTTGCTGGGTGCTCCCACATCCCCGAGTGCATCGCGGGCGCGATCACCAACGGACACGTCGCCTCGAGCAACGTGGCCGAGACCAGGTCGTCGGCGTGACCGTGCGCGAGCTTGGCCAGGACGTTGGCGGTCGCGGGCACCACGACCGCGACATCGGCTTCCCGAGCGAGTCGCACGTGCACCATCTCGCCTGGCCGTTCCCAGAGCGACGTGTGCGCCGGCTCTCCCGTGAGCCCCGAGAACGTGTCGGGGCCGATGAACCGCGTCGCGGCCTCGGTCATCATGACCGTCACGTCGGCACCTGCGGCCTTCAGGAGGCGGGCGACGAGCGCAGCCTTGTAGGCGGCGATCCCGCCGGAGACACCGAGCAACACCCGTCGCCCGGAGAGCGGGTCGCTACTCGGCTTCGGGCTCCTCGGGTCGCTCGTAGTCGATCTTCCCTTCGGCGATCTCCTCGAGGGCGATCGAGAGCGGCTTGTTCGAGAAGCCGGTTTCCACCAGGGGCGGCACGAACTCGCCACGGCCCTCGCCGAGCTGGTTGTAGTACGAGTTGATCTCGCGCGCGCGCTTGGCAGCAAGGATCACCAGCGAGTACTTCGAATCCACGGCGGCGAGCAGGTCGTCGATCTTGGGTTCGATCACAGAAGAGGCCTTTCCCTTAGGAAGGGGAGCGGGATGCCTCGATGATAGCAGCGACCTGCGCAGATGCTCGTTCGAGGTCGTCGTTCACGACCACGTGGTCGAACCAATCCCGCTGCTCCAACTCCCACGCCGCGGTCTCGAGCCGGAGTTGGATCCGCTCCTCCGTCTCGGTGCCTCGCCCGCGGAGGCGCCGCTCGAGCTCCTCCATCGACGGTGGCTCGATGTAGACCAGGACCGATCCGGGAACCCGCTCCCGGACTTGGGATGCACCGACCACATCGATCTCCAGGACCACGTCACGCCCGGCGGCAAGCCGGTCTTCGACGAAACCGCCGGGTGTCCCGGATCGATGTCCGACGATCTCCGCCCATTCCAGGAGCTCGCGTGCGCGGATCATCCGCTCGAAGGCGTCGTCGTCGATGAAGAAGTAGTCGGCCCCGTCGACCTCTCCCGGCCGGGGGGCACGCGTGGTCACCGAGACCGACAGCGAGAGTCCCTCCGGGTCACGGGCGACCAACACCCGAACGATGCTGCCCTTGCCCACCCCCGAGGGACCCGCGAGGACGAAGAGCTTCCCCGTGCGGATGGCCGGCTTACTTCTTGAATCGGTCGAGGAGCTGCGCGCGCTGCTTCGCGCCGAGTCCCCGAACGCGGCGGCTGGCCGAGATGTCGAGTTCTTCCATCAGCTTCTGCGCCCGAACCTTGCCGACACCTGGGAGCGACTCGAGGACCGCCGACACCTTCATCTTCCCGACGGTGTCCTCCGTCGACCGCATCAACACGTCACCCAGTGTCCGCTTCCCGGACTTGAGCTCGCCCTTGAGCTCGGCGCGCTTCTTCCGCGCCTCCGCAGCCTTCGCGAGGGCCTGCGCGCGCTGTTCCGGGGTGAGGATCGGGAGTGCCATGCCATGCTCCTTCTGCTCGGTGAAGCGTGAGGGCGCGAGTATACGCACGGCTCGCGGCGGCGTGACAAGCGCGCTATCGCGTGTGGCCTGCGGTTTCGTCGATCGAGACGTCAGCGAAGATCACGGAGGATCCCTCGCGCGACACCGACCGGGTCGGCCGCCTCGATCAGCGGACGACCGATCACCAAGTAGTCGGCGCCCGCCTCGATCGCCTCGACGGGTGTCAGCACCCGCACCTGATCGTGTCCGTTGGATCCCGCAGGACGGACCCCGGGAACGACGAGGCAGAACTCGTCGCCGCACGCCGCTCGAACGTCCTCGACGTCCTCGCCGGAGACGACGACGCCGTCCAAACCCGCCGCTTTCGCTTCGAACGCGAGCGATGCGGGACTGGCGAGCCCCTCCCCCGCGTGACTAGACAGCACCGTGACGGCTACCACCAGTGGCGGGTCCACCCCGGTGGCCGACGCGCCACGGTCCGCTCCGCTCCGCGCGGCTGCCATCATCGCTTCCCCTCCCAACGCGTGCACGTTGAGCATCGCCACCCCGAGTCGGGCGACGTTGGCCGCGGCTCGCTCTACGGTGTTGGGGATGTCGTGGAGCTTGCAGTCCACGAAGACGGGGCCGTGGGCCCCGATGCGTCGCACGGCCTGGGGGCCGACGCCCCACGCGAGCTCCAGCCCGACCTTCAGCATGCCGACGTGAGGCGACAGGAGCGCCGCGAGGCGTTCGGCCTCCTCGAGCGTCGAGACGTCGAGAGCCGCGACCAGCGGATCCGGGGGGTGCGGGATCACGACTCGTCGGGCGTCCCGAACCCCGCGGGCACCCTCAAGCGCGCCCGTAGATCCCGCGGCGACTCGAGACCCTTCGCCTGGAGATACCCCACGATCCCCTTCGCGACGTCGACCGGCGAGGCGGGATCGACGAGCACGGCGGTGCCCATCTGGACGGCCGAGGCGCCGGCCAGCAGCATCTCCACCGCGTCCTCCGCGGTCCGGACGCCACCGACCGCGATGATCGGCGCCTCGGGAACCGCACGCGCGACCTCGAACACGGCTCGGAGCGTGAGCGGCTTCAGGGCGGGCCCCGACATCCACCCCGTGACGGCGCCGAGCGCAGGACGGAGCGTCGCCGATCGCACTCCGAGCGCCGGCGGCGGTCCCCCGATCGTCAGGCCGTGCGCGCCCGCTCGCACGGCCGCCTTGGCGAGCTCCGGCAGATCCGATGCCGACATCGGCAGCTTGGCGAAGACCGGTACCAGCGACATCCGCGCCACCGCGCCTACGATCTCGCCGGTGCGGTCGACGTGCGCCCCCAGTACGTCACGACGAAGCTCATCGTCCGGTCCGGACAGGTGGAGCTCGATCGCCGCGACCTCCGGCCGCGTCTGCAGCGCCCCGATCAGACGGACGAATTCCTCCAGGGATCCGCCGGCGATCGACACGATCACCGGCGCCCCTCCTCTCGCGAGGCGCGGCAGCTCCGCGTCCAGGAACACGTGGATCCCGGGGTTCTGGAGTCCGGTGGTCCACACCGTTCCGGACGGCGTCTCGGCGATCCGCGGGGGTGGGGATCCCTTCCGGGCTTCCAGTGTGATGCTGCGGGTCACCAGCCCGCCCACCTTGCGGAGATCGACCAGCCCGCTCAGCTCTCGACCCGTGCCGGCGCATCCCGAGGCGACCATCACGGGGGTGGGCAGCACGAGGCCGGCCCCGAGGTCAACCGCGAGCGTGCGATTCGCGGGGCTCATGTCCTCACGACCCCTCTGTCATCGATGCTCATCCTGGCCACGCTCGGACCACCGGGAGGCCCTCAGGTGGGGTCGGCAGCATCGTGGGTCGCTCACCGAGCCATCGATCCCACAACACGCGCGCCGGGTTGAAGACCGGACCATCCATGCAGGTCCGGAGATTGTCGTAGCCACTGCCGTCCTTGCGTGCCACCGGCACCACGCAGGTCTGACACAGCCCGTATCCGCACCCCATCCGTTCCTCGAGCGCCATCTGCGCCGGCAGCCCTCGCTCCTTGCAGAAGGCGGCGATGCGCTCCAAGGTGCGTGCGGGACCGGCCGCGTACACCACCTGTGCCTTGCTCCGCTCGGCCGCCTCCGCGAGGACGTCCATCACCCCGCCTCGGTCGCCGAGGGTCCCGTCGGCGGTGACGATCGCGACGGTCTGCGACAGCCGCTTCGCGTCGATGGGCTTCAGCACCCGCTCGAGGGTCTCGGCACCGACGACCATGTCGACCCGCTTGCCGGCGGCCACGAGCTCTTGGGCGAGGAAATAGAGGGTCGCGGCCCCGTGACGCTCCGCCACGAGGAGGCAGTTCGACAGGCGGCGCGGATGGGAGAACCCCTTGCCGAGAGGGCCGATCAGATCCAGGAAGGAGTGGGCTCGGGTGGACGCGAGCCACGACGTCCCGGGCCCCGCCGGGTCGATCACGAACTCCAGCGTGCCCGCCCAGCCACCGCGACGCGACGCGTCGTGGATCGCGAGATGGCGTCTGAGCAGGAACTCCCGCCCTACCGGCATCTGGACGGCGACGAACTGTCCGGGCCTTGCCTTCTCCGCGATCTCGGGCGCCACCACCGTGAGCTGGTGATACGCCCCGAGCTTGCGCGTCGAGAGCACCTCGGCGCGGACGCGCTTCATGCCACCCCGCTCCCGCGCGCGGGGGCGCGGCCCACCTCGAATCCGAATCGCTCCTGCACCGGCCGCGCCCGCACACCGGCGTGGTGCTCCTGGATCGACATAGGCTCTGTCGCGCCCGCGAGCAGTGCTTCGATCCCGCGGACGGCAGCGAACGCGCCGGGCATCGTCGTGAGACAGGGAACCCCTGCGGCCGCCGACGCGGTTCGGATGTGATAGCCGTCGGTCCTCGGGCCTCGCCCGAACGGGGTGTTGATCACGAGGTCGACCCGCCCCGCGCGGATCATCTCGGCGACGTTGTCCGGAGCTTCGCTCACCTTCGCGACCGCCTCGACCGGGATGCCCGCCCGCCGGAGCACGCCCGCCGTCCCCGTCGTCGCCAACAATCCGAAGCCGAGGTCGGCGAGTCGCTTCGCAGGGAACACGATCGCGCGCTTGTCCCGGTTCGCCACGCTCACGAAGACGGTCCCGGATGTCGGGAGCGCATGCCCTGCCGCCACCATGGCCTTGGCGAGTGCCGTCCCCGGATCCGTATCGATGCCCATCACCTCTCCGGTCGAGCGCATCTCGGGCCCCAGCACCGTGTCCACGCCGGGGAACCGGCCGAACGGAAGCACCGCCGCCTTGACGGCCGTGAACGGCAGACCACGGTAGTGCCCGGCATCCGCCGGGATGACTCCCTCGGACTCCAGTTCGGCGAGCGTCCTCCCGGCCAGTACCAGCGTCGCGACACGGGCGAGCGAGACACCGATCACCTTGGACACGAACGGCACGGTACGCGACGCGCGAGGATTCGCCTCGAGGACCCAGATCTTCTCGTCCTTGACCGCGAGCTGTAGGTTCAGGAGACCCACGACACCGATCCGGCGCGCCAGCCGGCGGGCGATGTCCTCGATCCGGTCGAGCTCCTCGTCGGATAGCGTCGCCGGTGGGATCTGACACGAGGAATCCCCGGAATGCACGCCCGCTTCCTCGATGTGCTCCATCACCGCGCCGATGAAGACGTCGACGCCGTCGCACACGGCGTCGACGTCGACCTCGATCGCCCCCTCGAGGAACCGGTCGATCGGGACCGGGTGCTCGCGTGAGGCTTCGGCCGCCGACCGGACGAAGGTCTCGAGCTCGTCGTCGCCGTAGACGATCTCCATCGCGCGCCCCCCGAGGACGTACGACGGCCTCACGACGACCGGATAGCCGATCCGGCGAGCGACGACGCGAGCCTCCTCGATCGTCCGCGCCTCTCCGTGCGGAGGGGCGGGGATCTCCATCTCCTGGAGGAGCTCCGCGAACCGTCCCCGATCCTCCGCGAGGTCGATCGCATCAGGCGAGGTCCCCAAGATCGTGAACCCGGCACCCTGGAGGATCCGCGCCAGCTCCAGCGGTGTCTGGCCGCCGAACTGCGCGATCACACCGACCGGTCGTTCCGTTCGGCAGACCGCGAGGACGTCCTCGGCGGTGAGGGGCTCGAAATAGAGCCGGCTCGATGTGTCGTAGTCCGTCGAGACGGTCTCCGGATTCGAGTTGATCATCACCGACTCGAACCCGGCATCCTCCAGCGCGAACGCGGCGTGCACGCACACGTAGTCGAACTCGATGCCTTGACCGATCCGGTTGGGCCCGGCCCCCAGGATCACGACGCGAGGCCGCGTCGCCTCCGTGACCTCGGACTCCTCCTCATAGGTGGAGTAGTGGTACGGCGTCTGCGCGGGGAACTCGCCTCCGCACGTGTCCACCGACTTGAAGACGGGCAGGACGGCGAGCTCCTCGCGCCGTGCCCGCACGTCCGTTTCCGTCGACCCCGTCTCCCGGGCGATCCGTAGGTCCGACAGGCCGGAGCGCTTGGCCTCGAGGAGGCGATCGAGCCCCAGTACCTCCAGCGAGGTCCCACGGAGCTCCTTGGCGCGCTCCCACACCTGGACCATCTGGTCGACGAACCACGGATCGACCGACGACGCCGCGGCGATCTCGTCCACGTCGTGGCCGGCGTCGAGCGCGCGCTCGATCAGGTGGAACCGGCCCTCGCTTCCTTCGCGAAGGGCCGTCATCACATCGCCGTCGAAGGACTCCACGTACACGGCGCCGAGATCCGAGCCCGTCCGCTCGAGACCGCGCCACGCCTTCCCGAGCGCCTCCTTGAACGTCCGCCCGATCGCCATCACCTCTCCGACCGACTTCATCGTCGACGTGAGGGCGGCGTCCGCTTCGGGGAACTTCTCGAACGCGAACCGCGGGATCTTCACCACCACGTAGTCGAGCGTCGGCTCGAAGGAGGCGGGTGTCGCGCCCGTGATGTCGTTGCGGATCTCGTCCAGTCGGTAGCCCACCGCCAAGAGCGCCGCGATCTTCGCGATGGGGAACCCGGTGGCCTTCGAGGCGAGCGCGGACGAACGGCTCACACGCGGGTTCATCTCGATCAGCACGCGGCGCCCGCTGACGGGATCGACGGCGAACTGCACGTTCGACCCGCCCGTCTCGACACCGATCGCCCGCAGGCAGGCGAGGGCGTCATCGCGCATCGCCTGGTAGTCGCGATCCGTGAGGGTCTGCTGCGGCGCGACGGTGATGGAGTCACCCGTGTGCACGCCCATCGGGTCGACGTTCTCGATCGAGCAGACGACCACCGCGTTGTCGGCGTGGTCACGCATCACCTCGAGCTCGAACTCCTTCCAGCCCGCGATCGACTCTTCGACGAGGATCTCTGAGACGGGGCTCGCGGCGAGGGAACGCCGTGCCAGCACCGTGAGCTCCTCTCGCGAGGCCGCGAACCCGCTCCCTCCCCCGCCCAGCGTGAACGACGGCCTGACGATCACCGGGAACCCCAGCTCGTCCCCGAGCGCCAGCGCTTCCTCGAGGGCGTGTGCGATCCCGGCGCGGGGCACGTCCAGCCCCGCCTTCGTCATGGTCTCCTTGAAGCGGCTGCGGTCCTCCGCCCGGTGGATCGTCTCCAGGCTGGCGCCGATCAGCTCGACGCCGAGTCGGTCGAGATCGCCCGCCTCGGCGAGCGCGACGCTCACGTTCAATCCGGTCTGGCCCCCGATCGTCGGCAGCAGCGCGTCCGGCCGTTCCCGTTCGATCACGGCGAGCACCGACTCCGGCGTGAGCGGCTCGATGTACGTCCGGTCGGCGAACTCGGGGTCGGTCATGATCGTGGCGGGGTTGGAGTTCACGAGCGCGACGCGATACCCCTCCTGGCGAAGGACGCGACATGCCTGCGTGCCGGAGTAATCGAACTCGCACGCCTGCCCGATGACGATCGGACCCGATCCGATCACCAGGATCGACGACAGGTCCGTCCGCTTGGTCATGCGGAAGGGGTCGCCTCCATCAGACTCCGGAACTCCTGGAATAGGCCTCGGGCGTCGCGTGGCCCCGGCGCCGCTTCCGGGTGGTACTGGACGGAGAAGGCGGGGACGTCGAGGCAGCGGAGTCCCTCCAACGTGTCGTCGTTGAGGTTGTGGTGGCTCATCTCCACCCGGCCGAACGCGGTGCGGACGACTGCGTCCGGACCGCGTTCCCACCCGGCGGGATCGACCGCGAACCCGTGATTGTGGCTGGTGATGTGCACCTCGCCCGTTCGCGTGTCCCGCACCGGCTGGTTCGCGCCCCGGTGACCGAAGGGCATCTTGTAGGTTCGGCCGCCGAGCGCTAGGCCCAGGAGTTGGTGTCCGAGGCAGATCCCGAAAAGGGGGAGCCGGCCGAGCATCCCCGTGTCGTAGGCGACCCCGTATGGGTCCTCCCCCGTGTCGCCCGGTCCGTTCGACAGGAGCACCCCGTCGAAGCCGCCGGCCGCGACGTCGGCGGCCGGCGTCTCCGCCGGCACCACGGTGGCATCGAGCCCGGTCGCCGCCGCCATGCGAAGGATGTTCCGCTTGACCCCGAAGTCGTAGACCGCGATCCGCAACGCTCGCCCACGTGACGTGTCCGCGGGTCCCACCACCGCGCTCGCCTGATACGGCTCCCCCGTCGTCACCGTCCGCGCCAGGTCGGCACCGGCCATCCCCGGCGTCTCCCGGATCCGGTCGACCAGGGACGGCGGTTCGAGGTCCGTCGTGGAGATCGCCGCCCTCATCGCCCCCGCCTCGCGGATCCGCAGGGTGAGCTTCCGCGTGTCGATCCCCTCGATCCCGATCACCCCAGCCGACTCGAGCGCTTCGCCGAGGGTCTTCTCCGCCCTCGGACCCGACGCACGCCGGGATGCCTCGCGGGCCGCGAAACCGGCAACGTGGACGCGGCCGCTCTCGGCGTCACCGGCGTGCATGCCGTAGTTGCCCTGCTGAGGAGCGGTCATGGTCACGATCTGACCGGCGTACGACGGGTCGGTGAGGACCTCCTGATAGCCGCCCATGCCGGTGTTGAAGACGGCTTCCCCGAATGCCTCTCCCACTGCCCCGAAGCCCGAACCTCGGAAGACCGTCCCATCCTCCAGGGCGAGCAGTGTGGGAGGCGCCCTCACCGCGTTGCCTTCCCCTCCGAGACCATGAGCATCCCGTGCCGGACCGTGTGCCGGACCCGCCCGACCATCGCTCTCCCCATGAAGGCGCTGTTCCTCGATCTGGAGACGAACGGCGGCTCGACGACCCAGCGCTCCTCGGGGTCGAAGAGGACGAGGTTGGCCGGCCGTCCCGCCGCGATCGGACCGCCGTGGTCCCTCGCGCCGAGGAGGCGCGCCGGAGAGCAGGACAACGCCTCCAGCGCCCGTGAGAGGTCGAGCAGACCGGGCGCGACGAGCTCCGTCAACGCGACCGCCAGCGCGGTCTCGAGCCCGATCGTGCCGTGGGGAGCACGGTCGAACTCCGCCTCCTTCTCCTCCACCGCGTGCGGCGCGTGGTCGGTGGCGATCGCATCGATCGTGCCGTCGGCGAGACCCTCCCGGAGGGCCTCCCGATCCTCGGCCGATCGGAGTGGGGGATTCACCTTGAGGTTCGTGTCGTACGTGCGGAGGTCCTCGTCGGTGAATACGAGGTGATGCGGCGTCACCTCCGCCGACACCCGGATGCCGTCGGCTTTGGCACGGCGCACCAGCTCCACCGATCGAGCGGAAGAGAGGTGGCAGATGTGAAGACGTCCGCCGGTGAGGCGGGCCATCTCGATGTCGCGGAAGACGATCGAAACCTCGGCGGCGGCCGGCTGCCCGGCCAGACCCAGGGAGTAGGAGCTGATGCCCTCGTGCATCTGCTGGCCCGTCGAGAGCGAGGCATCCTCGCAATGATCCGCGAGGACCACGTCGTCGAACGCCCGAGCGTAGGTGAGCGCGTTCCGGAGCGTCCGCGCCGTGGGAACGCAGCGACCGTCGTCGCTGAACACCCGGACCCCGGCCTCGACCATCTCGCCGATCTCCGCGAGGACCTCACCTTCGAGGCCCTTGGTGATCGCCCCGACCGGGAAGACGTCGGCGAGGTCGGCCCGGGCGGCCGCGGCTCGGACCTCGGCGATCACGGAGGCGTCGTCGGCGACGGGGTCGGTATTGGCCATCGGTGCGACCGCCGTGTAGCCGCCGACCGCGGCCGCCCGCGTCCCGGTCTCGACCGTCTCCTTCTGCTCGAAGCCGGGCTCCCGGAGATGCGTGTGCATGTCCACCAGTCCCGGAGCGAGCACGAGCCCGTCACACTCGACGATCTCCGCCGACGCCGCGTCGAGACCTCCGCCGACGTCGGCGACCGCCCCGTCTCGCACGAGCACGTCCGCCACCTCGTCGCGACCCCCCGCCGGGTCAACCACACGAGCCCCCCGGAAGAGCAGCTTCGGGCTACCCACCGGACACCTCCTCGCCCGACTCTCCTCGACCCCCCAGGAGCAGGTACAGGAGCGCCATCCGGACCGCGATGCCGTTCGTGACCTGGTCCTCAATCACGCTCTGGGGAAGGTCGGCCACGTCGGAGTCGATCTCCACACCGCGATTCATGGGACCGGGGTGCATGATCAGAGAGCCCTCGGGCAGGGATCCGACCCTCGAGCGGTTCAGGCCGAACAGTCGTGCGTACTCTCGCACGGACGGGAAGTACTCGAGGCGTTGTCGCTCCGTCTGCACCCGCAGCAGGTAGCACACGTCGAGCTTCGGCAGGACCTCGTCGACGTCGTGGCTGACCTGGACCCCCCATACGGGGGCGTCCGGCGGGATCAGGGTGGCCGGACCCACCAGCGTCACGTCGGCGCCCATCTTCACCAGACCGAAGGACAGCGACCGCGCGACCCGCGAGTGCAGGACGTCCCCGACGATCGCCACGCGCAACCCTTCCAGGCGGCCGAGTCGCTCACGCATGGTGTAGAGGTCGAGGAGCGCCTGCGTCGGATGCTCGTGCGTGCCGTCCCCCGCGTTCAACACGTGCCCGCGAACCCACTTCGTGAGCTGGTAGGGCGAACCGGAGGACGAGTGGCGGATCACGATCGCGTCGGCGCCCATCGCCTGCAGGGTGAGCGCCGTGTCCTTGAGGGATTCCCCCTTCGAGACGCTCGAGCCGCCGGAGGCGAAGTTGATCACGTCGGCCGATAGGCGCTTGGCCGCCAGCTCGAAGGAGATCCGCGTCCGGGTGGAGCTCTCGTAGAAGAGGTTGACGACCGTTCGTCCGCGCAGGGCGGGAACCTTCTTGATCACCCGTGTGCCCACCTCCCGGAAGGACTCGGCCGTATCGAGGATGCGAACGACGTCCTCCGCGGTCACGTCGTGCATCGACAGCAGATGCTCGTTCACGCGCTCTCCTCTCGACCGGCGACGGCCGGGGCTCCCCTGAAAGCCGGTCCGGGCGACCCCTCCTGGACGAGGGCACCGTCCTCGCCGTCGACCTCGGTGACCATCACGCGGACGTCGTCGCCGTGCTGCGTGGGCACGTTCTTCCCGACGAAGTCCGCTCGGATCGGCAGCTCACGGTGCCCGCGGTCGACCAGAACGGCGAGGCGGATCCGGCGGGGCCTCCCGAGATCCATCAGCGCGTCCATCGCCGCACGGATCGTGCGACCCGTATAGAGGACGTCGTCGACCAGCACGACCGTGCGGCCGGTGACGTCGAACGGGATCCTCGTCTCGTGGACCTCCGGCGCCTCCGCGGTGAGACCGATGTCGTCGCGATAGAAGCTGATGTCCAAGACGCCGACCGGGACCTCGGCGTCCTCGATCTTGGCGATCTCAAGGGACAGGCGGAAGGCGAGGTGGTCCCCGCGATCGGCGATCCCCACGAGCACCAAGCCGTCGGTCCGTTCCCGCTCGACGATCTCGTGGGCGATCCGGGCGAGCGCCCGTCGCACGTCGTCGGGGCCCAGGATCCTGCTCACACGGGAACGCCTCCTCGAGCAGACGAGGAGGCGTACAGGTTGTGCTGCATCCGGTTGGCTCCCTTCCCGGCCTCACGGGACCGGACTTAAAGGGGAAGTACCGTCTGAGGATACCCCGGCGGCGGCGGCCGAGCAACGGCGGCGCGGCGGTCGGTCACGGAGCCCGGCGTAGACTATGGACATCGAACGAACGAAGGAGCGGTGGAGATGCCTGACTGGGGATGGATCGTGCTCGCGGTAGCCGTCGTCTTCGGCGCCAGCAAGCTGCCCGACATCGCGCGGAACCTCGGCCGTTCCTCGGGCGAGTTCAAGAAGGGCCTCAAGGAGGGCAACGAGCTCCCGGACGACATGGAGAGCACACCGCCCTCGTCGACCGTGAGGCCGGGCTCCGCGACGACCCCGCCGGGACTGACTCCGGACGGGGACGAGCGCCGACCCGAGACGACCCTCTAGCCCGCGCCCGGATCTTCGGCCGCGGCGGGCCGTGGCTCGCTCGCGATCTTCCCGAGGATCCCGTTCACGAACCTCGGCGCTCCCTCGGCGGACAGGGCCGTCGCCGCTTCCACCGCCTCGCTGATCGCCACGGACGGAGGGATGTCGGGGCGGTGACAGAGCTCGTGTACGCCGACGCGAAGGATCGTGCGGTCGAGCGCCGCCATGCGCGACACGGTCCAACCCTCCGTGTGCTCCTCGAGGAGCATGTCGATCTCCGGGAGATGCTCCTCCACCCCCTCGACGAGCTCGGCGGTGAACGGCGAGAGGAGACGGCCGGCGTCGATCCACTCCGCCAGCACCACGGTGGGATCCGCCTCCGTGATGTCCGCTTGGTAGAGGATCTGGATCGCGTGTCGGCGAGCGTCGCGACGCGACGTCACGCCTTCACGCGCTCGATGTACTCGCCCGAGCGTGTGTCCACCTTCACCCGATCGCCTTCCTCGACGAACAGGGGGACCTGCACCACCACACCGGTCTCGAGCGTCGCCGGTTTGAGCGCGTTCGTGCGTGTGTCGCCTTTGGCGGCCGGATCCGTGTTGGTCACGGCGAGCACCATCGAGGCGGGGAGGTCGACCGAGATCGCGACGCCCTGATGGGTAGCGATGGTCGCCTGACCACCTTCGGTGACGTACCTGCCCGCC
>JBPCPX010000164.1:0-5207 GCA_050998695.1 Actinomycetota bacterium | reverse complement strand
CGGTTCATCCATCCGCTCGGCCGCATGCCCGGGCTCGAGCCGTTGTTCGTTGCAGCCGAGCTGCCGCTCGGCGGCGACGAACAAACCGCCAACAACGCCGGCTTCGAAGGCGACGGTCCCTTCGAGGTCTACGTCGTCCCCTCCTGGCGGGCGGTGTACGGCCTCTCGAACCTCGACGACAGCATGGGCATCCTCCCGACGGGTCAGTCGGGCAACCCGGCTTCCCCGCACTGGAACGACCAGACCGACGCGTGGGCGGCCGGGGGGCTCCGTCCCCTCCCGTTCACCCGGGCCGCCGTCGAGGCCGCCGCCCTGGAGCGACTCACCATCGCGCCCGGCTGACCCATCGCCCGGGTACCATCTGCGCCATGCCGGAGTCCCGCTCCCGGAAGAAGCGAACCAACCAGCGCTACCAGATCGATCCGCAGCGCAAGAAGCGCTCGAAGGCGAGCCCTCGCTGGTACGGCCCGCTCGTCCTCGGCGTGATCGGCCTGGGGGTCGTCGTGGTCATCTGGAACTACCTCCGGGGTGACTTCGCGACGAACGGCGTGCTCTGGGCCGGTCTCGGCATCATCGGCGCCGGCTTCGTGGGCCTCACTTTCTGGAAGTAGACCGGGCACCACGAATAACAGCCGTGTGATCTTCCACATCGGATCTCCACATCGTGGAGAAGCCCTCCGTCGAAGTGCGACCTTCACGCATCTTTCACGCGGGTGTGGAAAACCTCGTGGAGACATAGGGGAAAGCTGTGGGAATCGGTGGACAAAGTGCCCTCAAGCGGGCTCCGACCGGCGCACGACCTGCATCTTCTCGCCGCAGTGACGTGGGATCTGGAGCTCCCCGAGACGCGAGATCTTGAGCTCGGTGCCGCACTCCCCGCAGACGAGGTAGACGTCAAGGTCGTCGACGTCCTCCGCCTCCGCAGGAGCAGGCTCATCCGAATCGGACCCCGGATCCGTCAGCGTGAGGGAGCGGAGCATCGCGATCCCCACGCGCCAGATCACGAACGCGACGAGGAGCGCGGTGAGGACGACGATCCACGAGGGCACCTACCCACGATAGCGACTCAGTCCTGAGGGACCGTCACGCCCGGCACGTGCTCGGCGAGGAAGTCCAGGATCACCCGTTGCTGGCGGATCTCCTCGTCGATGTCGTGGGAACCGTGGCCCGTCGAGAAGAGATAGAGCTCGTGCGGGTGATCCCGAGCCGCGAGCCGGTCGACGTAGGCCATCGCCTGCCGGAGCGGGCACCGCGAATCGTGCTCGCCGATCAGGAACAGCACGGGCGCTTCGACCCGGTCGGCCGAGTTGATCGGGTTGCGGTCGGCCATCAGCTCCGGGACCTCGTCGGGACGGCCGCCGAGCAGAGCCCGGTCGTAGGCCTGCAGGAGCGGCGACATGTCGTCGTAGGAGAGCTCGTAGTCACCCACCGGGATACCGGCGATCCCGCATCGCCAGCCACGCTCGGGATGCTTGCTCAGCATCATCAGCGTCAGGTAGCCGCCCCAGGACCATCCGCCCACCACCGCGCGCTCCGGATCGGCGACGCCCTTCACGACGAGATGATCCAGGGCGTCGTTCAAGTCCTCGAGCTCGGGACCGCCGATGTCGCCGATCAGCGCGTCGCGCCACTCGGCGCCCCGCCCGGTCGAACCCCGGTAGTTGACGGCGGCCACCGCGAACCCGGCGTCCACGTAGGACTGCACCTCGGGGTTCCAGCGGTCCTCGTCGAGCCACGTCGGGCCCCCGTGTGGGCGGATCAGGATCGGCCACGGCCCCTCGCTCTCGGGAGTCACGATGAACCCCTGCACCGAGTCGCCGTGCCGGTTGTCGAACCGGAACGACCGGTACGGTCGGCCGGGCGGCGCCGGCTCGCCTTCGAGCGGCAGGACCTCCGCGTCGGCATCGTCGAGGATCCGCTGCGGAGACGCTCCGCTCGAGTGGCGGTACCAGACCGCGCCGTTCGGCCGCACCTGCGCCCACTCGAGCTGACCCTCGGGGTGCTCGAGCGCCGTGAGCTCGCCCGTCGTGAGGTCGTAGCGGTGGAGCCGGTGGCGGCCGTCGTGGAGCTGGGAGAGAAGGAGGGCGCTCGCATCCGGCCACCAGTCCGCGACCGAGACCTCGCCGTCGAGGCCCGTGGAGATCTCCGTCCACTCACCGGTGACCGGATCCCACAGGGCGGGTTGCGGGATCCCGCCTCGCTCGTGCACGACCGCCAGGCGACGGTCGCCGACGATCGGCGACCACGCCGAGGAAAGGAGCTGTCTCCCCTCATCGACCAGGTCGGCGACCGTTCCCCCCGTCCGGGGATCGATCACGCGAAGCGCCTCGTGGATCTCGTCGCCGTGCTCGGCGTGCTGCAGGCAGAGCAGCGTCCCGTCGGCGGAGAGACCGCCCCGGTTGTAACCGCCAGGCTGGCCGGCGACGCTCATATGTTCGGCGCTCCGGGCAGCCTCCTTCACCGTGGCGCCGCCGTCCTCGCTCACGTAGACCGCGAATCCGTCGGGTCCGCTGATCGAGACGGCGAGCATCCCCGGCACCCACGAGATGCCCTCATTCCATCCTCGTTCCAGCTCGGGGAAAAGGAGCCGTGACTCGCCGCCCTCGAAGGGCTGCACGTACCAACGGCCGGACTCGTCCCCGGTCTCGTCCTGCCACCAGCAGATCTCGGCGCCGTCGGGCGACCAGGCAGCCGAGATCACCCCGACGGGATGGTCCGTGACGCGCCTGCGAACTCCGGCGTCGAGATCCACCACGTGGAGCTGCCAGATGCCGCTCTCCGTCGACTCGTACGCGAGCCGTTGAGGAGCGGCGGGCGACCAATCCGGGTACGTGATCATGGGCGCGTGGAAGCGGCGTTCCCAGCGCGACGTCATGTCGCCACCGTATCAGCGCCCGATTCAGTCGATGACGGCGATCAGCCGCACGAAGAGAGCGGTGCCGCCGACCATGGCGCCGATCAGTCCCGTCCTCGCCACCAGCAGAGCGCCCCGCCGCTCGGGGTGGATCCGGAGTGTGGACGCGGTGCAGATCGCGACCGCCGTCGCGAGCCCCACGCCCCAGCCGATACCGGTCCACGCCAGTCGCGGATCGACGATGTCGAATGTCTTCAGGAGCACGGAGTTGAGTGTCAGGATGTCCAGCCCGGCGATCACGAGCGCGATGAAGCCCATCGCCGGCTCCCCTCCACTCGAGAGGCGCTGCTGACGAACGGCCCGGAACCCGAGCCAGATCGCCGACGGCACCGTGATGCCCAGCGAAGGCACACCGAGCACGGCGAGGATGAGCGCGAGCCGAGCCCGCCGGTCGCTGATCGGCATGACCGTCGCCACGGAACCACGATAGCGAGGCTCGATATCGCCACGCCAGGCCAGCTCGTGCTCGGGCTATCCGATCCTTGCCACCCTCGGTCAGTCGGATGCCCATCCAGGCGTGCGAGGTGTTGGTCCACCATCTGCGCAAGTTCTGCAGCCGCGTCTTCGCTCGAGGAGGCGATCTAGAAGGCCCAGTCGCGCGTCGGCACGATCCGTCCTTTCAGCGTCCCGCCGTCTTCGCTGGTGCCGTGGAACGAGATCAGGGAGGTATCGGACGTTCCCCCCGGACCGCGAGGAGGCTTCGCCACACACGTTCCGGGGTGAGCGGCAGGTCGATGTGGCGCACACCGAGATGGGATAGCGCATCGACGACCGCATTCTGCACCGCCGGAGTCGAACCGATCGTGGCCGACTCACCGATCCCCTTCGCGCCCAGGGGATTGAGGTCCGTGGGTGTCTCCGTGTTCGACGTCTCGAAGGATGGAAGATCCGCCGCGCTGGGCATCTGATACGTCGCGAGCGTCGACGTCACGGGGTTCCCGCTCTCGTCGTACAGGACCTCTTCGAACAGAGCCTGCGCGATCCCCTGTCCGAGGCCACCGTGCTGCTGTCCCTGCACGAGCGCCGGGTTCAGGATCCGGCCGCAGTCGTCGACCGCGACGTGGCGGAGCAACCGCACGTGGCCCGTCGCGGTGTCGACCTCGACCACCGCGACGTGTGCTCCGAACGGGAACGTCGACCCGCGTTGCCGGAAGCGACCTTCCGCCCGGAGCGAACCGCCGTCGCTCGCGGCGGCGACCTCGGCCCACCCGATGCTGCGTTCGGGCGCGCCGAGGACCGCGAACCCGCCCTCGACGCGCTCGACATCCACCGGATCCACCTCCAGCAGGGCGGCGGCGACCTCGCGACCCTTCTCGACGACCGCTTCGACCTGCTCGAAGACCGACGAACCGCCGATCTGCAGCGAGCGCGAGCCCCACGTCCCCTCGCCGCGAGCCACCAGTCCCGTGTCCGAATGGACGACGGTGACGTGTTCGAACGGGATCCCGAGCGACGCGGAGGCAAGTTGTGCGAACGCGGTCTCGTGCCCGTGTCCGGCCGGTGTCGTTCCGACCGACACCGTCGCGAGGCCGTCCTCGCCGATCTCGACGGCCGCGAACTCGCGC
This sequence comes from Actinomycetota bacterium, assembly GCA_050998695.1. Taxonomy (GTDB): domain Bacteria; phylum Actinomycetota; class UBA4738; order UBA4738; family HRBIN12; genus JAJNBA01. The sequence goes on along the minus strand of JBPCPX010000164.1, from coordinate 728 downwards.
CCCCCGAACGCCGTGATCTCGACGTAGGTCGCCACACCGACGCCGAGACAAACCCCGTCGCCGCGTGCCCGACGCGCCGCTTGCTCGGCCCTGAGCGTGTCGTACCCGACCAGGCTGAGCGCCTCGTCGAGCGACTTCTCGTAGTCCCCGGAGTCGTACGTCACACCCGTGACGGTCGTGTGGGGGAACTCCTCTGGCGGGATGAAGTTCCTCCGTCGGAGCTCCACGGGATCCATCTCCAACTCCGTGGCGAGCATGTCCATCGCGCGCTCGATGAGAGCGGTCGCCTCGGGCCGTCCCGCGCCTCGGTAGGGAGCCACCGGCGTCGTGTTCGTGACCACGCTCCGCCCGCTGCACGCGACTCGGGGGATCCGATAGACGCCGCACAGCATCTCCTGGGTCGTCCCGGGCATGAACGCGCCGATCGGATACGCGCCCATGTCGGCCAGGATCTCGGCCCGGATCCCCACGAGCGTCCCGTCACGGCGAGCGCCGAGCTCCACGGTCTGGACCTGCGCCCTGCCGTGCGTGAGCGAGACCATCGATTCCGAACGCGTCTCCTGCCATCGCACCGGCCGGCCGAGCCGAGCCGCGACGGCCGCGACGGCGTGGTACTCGGCGTAGATCTGCAGCTTGGCGCAGAACGCACCAACGACGTAGGGGGGAGGGCCCAGGAGAAGACCACGGACCACCCACAAAAACGCCGTGAAACGCGACAAGGAGAGACA
>JBPCPX010000153.1:0-12198 GCA_050998695.1 Actinomycetota bacterium | reverse complement strand
TGATCTCGCGATCGACCATCCCGTGCACCCGGAGCGTCCACGTGGCCGCGTCGATCGCGGGCACGAACAGCGCCGTATCGACCCGATAGAAGTCGGGGTTCGGTGTGAGGAACGGAGCCACTCCGGGCACGTCGAGATCGGCCCCAGCAGGGAGCGGCGGAAGGGCGTCGACCGGTAGGGGGATCGTCGCGGCCGCCCGCGACGCCGAGGCGTCCGCCCGGCTGGTCAGCAGCCGGCCGAGACCTCCGGAGACGGCGGCGATGCCTACCGCCGCGGCACCGGCCCGGAGGAACCGTCGGCGGTCGTAGCCGCGGATCGCCGGCGGGGGCCCGGGCTCTGAGGACGTCGCATCCGGAAGTCCGGATACGTGCCGGAGCCATCGGATGGTCACGACGCCGGCCACGGCACCTGCGATGGACGGGATCGCGTCCGCGAGGTCGTTCGTCGGTCGCGTGACGGCGGCGGCCGCGCCGATCGCCCCCAGGACCACGGACCCGACGATGTCGAGGCGCGGCCGCCGCACCGACGCGGCGCCCAGAACGGCGACGACGATCGTGAGCACGACCCCGATCCCGATCAGGAGGACCACCTTGTCCTGTTCGCCGAACGTCCGGATCGCGAACGACTTCAGCCACTCCGGGCTCGCGTCGACCGCCGCCCCTCCCACGGCGACGATCGGGGAGGAGCCGGGTCCGAACAGGGCCGCGAGCAGCTCCGCCGTCCCGAGCGCGACCCCGGCCGCGAGCACCCCGGCTGCCGCGCCCACACGCCGCGCACCGGGCGCCGAGGTCGCAGCCTGCTCCTTCCCCACGTCCAACGGTGTCCCCATGTAGGTGGGACGTTACGACTCTCCGCGGGGTCTCACGACGGCCTGTCGCGGCCCGAACGTGTGCCACCGGTATCGCGTACGGTCGCTGCGGGATAGGCTTCGCCGAACGCTCACCCCCCACAGGAGGTTCGGAATGTCGCGACGCCTCATCGCCCTCGTCGGCGCGCTCGGCCTGGCCATCGTGCTGCTCGCTTCCCCTGCCGCGGCGAGCCCCGTCACTGTGAAGGTGATGACGCTCAACATCTTCTATGGCGGCGACGAGTGGAACCTGGACACCGGACAGTGGTGCGTCGACCACGCGGGTTGTTCGGAGACGATGCAGCACGTTGTCTCGACGATCGAGGCCGCCGACCCCGACATCATCGGTCTCCAGGAAGCCACCGCGAACGAGTGCGTGCTGGCCGACATGCTCGGCTGGTACTGCGAGCCTCGCCTCCAACTGATCTCTCGATTCCCATTGATCGACCCTCCGGGTGCGAACGGCGTCTACATCCTCGCCGAGGTGGCGTCCGGTCGCTTCGTCGCGATCTCCAACGTCCACCTGCCTTCCGACCCGTACGGGCCCTACTGGGTGCGCGACGGCGAGCCGAGATCGGCCGTGCTCGACCTCGAGCGTTCGACGCGACTGCCCGCCATCCAGCGGCAGCTCGACGTCCTGCCCGGACTGGCGGCGAGCGGGATGCCTGTCTTCCTGACGGGCGACTTCAACTCGCCGTCGCACCTCGACTGGACCCCCGCGGTCGATGCGGTGAGGGAACAGGTTCGCTACCCGGTGGTGTGGCCCGTCTCGAAGGCGCTGGCCGATGCCGGCTTCCGCGACTCCTACCGTGAGGTGCATCCCGATCCGGTTGCCGTGCCGGGATTCACATGGACGCCACCGGGGACGCTCGAATCGGTTCCCGACGAGGTCCACGACCGGATCGACTGGGTCCTGGTCCAGGGTGCCGCCGAGACGCTCGGGACGAAGCTGGTCGGCGAGGCCGGCGGCCCCGACGTCGACGTGGAGCGGGATCCGTACCCCACCGATCACCGCGGGGTCGTGTCGACCTTCCGCGTCGAGCCCGCGAACCCCGCTCCGTTCGCGGCGGTGGCGGCGCGCCGTGTCTTCGTGGGGGAGGATCTGACCGTTCGGTTCCACGGGCCCGGCGCCCGGATCGTCCTCGTGCGCGCCGGGAACGGACCGGGCGCCGCACTGGCATCGCGACCGACCGGTGGGGCAGCCGACGGCGCTCTCACGTTCCCGATGGGCGGTCTCGCGCCGGGGGTGCACGAAGCGCTCCTGGTGAGCTCGGGCGGCACCGTCTTGTCCCGAAGTCCGTTCTGGCTCTACGCGGCCGGGACGTCGCCGAGCCTGCGGACCTCCAGAGTGGTCTATGAGGTCGGGGAGCCCATCCGCGTGCGGTGGCGGGCCGCGCCCGGGTACCGATGGGACTGGATGGGGGTGTTCGCGCCCGGGCGCGGCCCCGCGCAGAACGCCGAGGAGTGCAACGCGGGACTCTGCGGCAACGGCCATTACCTGCTCTACGACTACACGGAGACGCGTATCCAGGGTTCCACGCTGATCGGACCGGCGTCGTTCGCGGGGTATCGAACCTGGCCCTTGAAGGTCGGGACGTACGAGATCCGACTCCTGATGGATGACGGGTATCGGCTCCTCGCGATCTCCAACTCCTTCAAGGTCGTGCACGCGTCCACGTAGTCCGAGCGCGCGGCCGGCACCGCCGTCAGCGCCAGCCGACCGCATGGTTCACCCGCAGGTGGTGACGGGCGCGCTACGGTTGTCGCACACATGTCTCCTGTCCTGGTCATCGTGCTGGTCGTGGTCGTGCTGATCGTCGTCACGTACCTCGTCGGTCTCAAACCCGACCCCGTTCGTGGTCGCCGGCCGACGCCCGGGATCCTCCGACGTCGCTCCAAGTGGCGGAAGGTCCTGCCGCTCATCCCGCTTGTGGCAGCGGTCGGGTGCCTCGTCCTCGCGTTCACGGGCTTCCGGTTCGACTTCACGGAGACGTCGCCGACGATCCTCCTCGTGATGGACGTCTCGGATTCGATGAACGAGACCGACGTCGCGCCCAACCGACTGACCGCCGCCGAGGCGGCTGCGAACGCGTTCCTGGAGGAGCTTCCACCCGACTTCCGCGTCGGTCTCGCGACGTTCGCGGGCGACGCCCAACTCGTCGTGTCCCCGACCCAGGAACATCAAGAGGTCGTCCTGGCTCTCGGGGGGCTCACGACATCTCGCGGAACAGTCATCGGGGACGGCCTCATCGTGGCCCTCAACGCCATCGAAGAGATCCGGCGAGACGCGCAAGGAACCCCGGCGGCAGCGGTGCTGATCTCGGATGGCCGTGACACGGGAAGTGAGACCCCTCCAGAGGAGGCGGCCGAACGGGCACGTTCCCTCGCCGTACCGGTCTTCACCGTGGTGGTGGGACAGGTGGAGGAAGGGACCGGCGGCCCGGGAGCCAACCTCGAGGCCCTCGAAGTGATCGCCTCCACGAGCGGCGGCGAGACCTTCACCGCCGAGACGGCGGACGAGCTCACCACGCGGTACGAGACCCTGGGTTCCGAGCTGTCACTGGACCTCGACGCCAAGCCGTCCACGAGGCCCCTGGTGATCGCGGCCATCGCTCTGGCCCTGGTGGCCGGCTTCATGCTCGTGCTCATGCCGCGATAGCGGCCATCCGGCACCGAAGGCCTCCTCCCCGTTTCTCATCGTGGGGTCATGGGAATGGGACCTCCATCGGGAGGAACGCTCGTCGTCCAGCATGAGGAGGAGTCATGGGTCAGCAGGTGAAGGAGGTCATGACGCCCGGGCCGATCACGCTCGACCGCGATGCCTCACTCGCGGAGGCAGCTCGCTTGATGCGTGATCGGGGTATCGGAGACGTGATCGTCGTCGAGGGCGACGATGCCGAAGGGATCGTGACCGATCGAGACATCGTGATCCGCGGGGTCGCAGAAGGTGCAGATCCGAACACGACGCGGCTCGGACAGGTCCTGAGCGGCGACCTGACGTCGGTCGCCCCCGATGATCCCGTGGAGAGAGCGCTCGAGTTGATGCGCGAGAAGGCCGTACGCCGTCTTCCCGTCCTCGAAGGTGGCAAGCCCGTCGGAGTCGTCTCCCTCGGCGATCTCGCCATCCAGCAAGATGCCGGCTCCGTGCTCGCCGATATCAGCAACGAACCCGACGATCGATAGGAGTGCACCGGAGCCTCGGATCGACCCGGGAGCCACACATGGATGTCGGATCGGCTCGCAAGGAAGTTCATCCGGAAGAAGCACCGGGGATGGAACGACTGCTCGTGGTGCTGGACGAGGCCGTCGCCGCTCTCCGTCGCGCGGACATCACCTTCCTTCTCATGGGAGGTCTCGCCACGTCGATACTTGGACGAAGCCGCGGCGTAACGGACATCGATCTCTTTGTCCGGGGTCGTGACGTCGGATCCGAGCTGTCTGCGCTCGAAGATGCCGGATTCGAAACGATGGTCGTCGCGCCGGATTGGCTCGCCAAAGGCTTCAAGGACGAAGTCCTCGTGGATGTCATCTCACGGTCGACACACGACATCACGCTCACGGACGAGGTCTTAGAGCAGGCCAGAGAGGTGGACGTGCACGGGCGACGGCTTCCCTGCGTGGCTCCCGAGGATCTGGTCGTGATGAAGGCGGTTGCAACGACGGAGGACACCGCACGGTACTGGTTCGACGCGCTGGGCCTGCTCGGCCGGCCCGACCTGGACTGGGCATATCTCGCCCGCCGCGCGAAGCAGCACGGTGCGGGACGGCTGCTGGCGCTCCTCTTCTTCGCCCGCTCGATGGATCTCCTGGTGCCCGACGAGATCGTCGACGACCTGGTGGACGCCGTTCGTCCGCTCGCGAGCCGAACCGTTGAGTGAGTCCCGGTACCAGCAGGAGCGGATCCGGCAGGCTCTCGCGACGGACCCGCGCGTGGGAGAGCCGGAGCTGAGCGTCGACGTGGTCGCGGGACGGGTGCTGGTGACCGGATCCGTGCCGAGCGAGAAGGTACGGGAAGCGATCGGCACGGTCGTCGCGGAGGTGGCTCCCGGCGTCTCCCTGGACAACCGGGCCTCCGTGGCTTCGACGGATGAGCCGAGCGGCGAAGAGAGGATCACGTGATCCGGTTGGCGGCCGTCGGGGACGTGCACTGCGGAACGGACGTGCGCGCGCAGATCCGAGCTCAGTTCGCGTCGGTGCCCGACCACGCGGATGCGCTCTTGCTCGCGGGAGACCTGACCAGGCTCGGGCTCCCCGAGGAGGCCGAGGTGCTCGCCGACGCCCTGCGGGATCTCCAGGGGATGCCGATCGCGGGGGTCCTGGGCAACCACGACTATCAGAGCAACCTGCAGGACGAGGTGCGGGCGATCTTCGCATCCGCCGGCGTCCAGATGCTCGAAGGGAGCTCCGTCGTGTGGGAGATCGGATCGGTGCGGGTGGCGGTCGCCGGCACCAAGGGCTTCGGCGGAGGCTTCGAGGGGGCCCACGCGACGGCGTTCGGGGAGCCCGAGATGAAGGGCTTCGTCGAGCACACCCGTTCGCTCGCCGATCGCCTGGACGCGTGCCTGAAGGAGATGGACACTGCCGACCTTTCGGTCCTGTTGCTGCACTACGCCCCCGTTCGCGAGACCCTGACCGGCGAGCCGCGGGAGATCTTCCCGTTCCTCGGCAGCTACCTGTTCGCCGAGCTGGCGGATCGGCACGGGGTGGATCTGGTGCTCCACGGACATGCCCACCGGGGCGTGGAACGAGGGCGGACGCCCGGTGGGATCCCCGTCCGCAACGTGGCACAAGCGGTGATCCAGCAGGGCTACGCCGTGTACACGCTCGATCCCGCCCATCGTGGGTCGAGTGCCGGGGGCGCGGCCGCCGTCGCCCCCGCTCGGTCCGAGTAGGACCGCTCCCGCTCGGGTATCTCCGAGACACATGCGCGATCTGATGCTCGATCGGTCGAGGACGTGGGATGCCGAGGCGTTGCCCTCTGCCCGCGGTCCGTTCAGCGAGGAGATCCTCGGTCTCCTCGCGGGAGGCGGGGTGCGGTCCGAACGACCGTCGCCGCCCGAGGACCCCTTGGGCGACGACGACCTGCACCTGGCGCTCTACCTCGCCTACGAGCTGCATTACCGAGGACTGCCGGGCGTTCCCGACGACCTCGAGTGGGACGCTTCGACCCTCGGGGTCCGTCGCCGACTCGAGTCGGTGTTCGAGGCCTGCCTCCGTCGCACGATCGGACATCTTGAGGTCGAGCCCGGTGAAGTGGCCGACGTCCTCCGCGCGATCGCGTCACCGCCGGGCGATGACTCGCTCTCCGCGTTCGTGGAACGAGAGGCCACCGTCGACCAGGCCCGCGAGTTCTTGATCCACCGGTCGGCCTATCAGCTGAAGGAGGCAGATCCGCATTCGTGGGTGATCCCGCGGTTGGAGGGTGCGGCGAAGACGATGGTGATGGAGATCCAGTACGACGAATACGGAAGCGGAGATCCTGCGTGGATGCATGCCGAGCTGTTCCGCTCGACGATGATCGCGGCAGGTCTCGACGGCTCGTACGGGGCGTACATCGATCGGCTGCCCGGGACGACGCTCGCGACCGTGAATCTGATCTCCCTCTTCGGGCTCCACCGCCGCTGGCGAGGAGCGCTGGTCGGTCATCTGGCGGCGTTCGAGATGACGTCGAGCTTGCCGAATCGCGGCTATGGCAACGGCTTCCGCCGGCTGGGATTCGATGCGGAGGCCCGGCGCTTCTTCGATGAGCATGTCGTCGCCGATTCGGTGCACGAGGTGCTCGCGTGTGACCTCGCGGTCGAAGTTGCGTCGCGTGAGCCCGTCCTCGCGGGCGACATCATCTTCGGAGCACAGGCGCTCGACCTCCTCGAAGGCCGATCCTCGGCCGCTCTCCTGCGCGCGTGGAGCGCGGGGACGTCGACGTTGCTCGAGGCCACGGCCATCACACCGTGAAGGGCGCCCTCTCCTACATCCTGCCGGTCCGGTCTCGGCCCGGCGACGCGGGGACGGAGGAGCTGACCGGCTACCTGGCATGGCTGTCTGAGCGCGTCGAGCTCGTCATCGTGGACGGTTCCGATAAGGCCGCGTTCCGGGCCCATCGGGCTCTGTGGGATCCCTTCTCCACCCACGTCCCACCGGCCGACGACATCCGGTGCGCGAACGGGAAGGTCCGAGGTGTGCTGACCGGCCTCCGGTTGGCCACGCGCGAGCTCGTCGTCATCGCGGACGACGACGTCCGCTATGACGACGACGGGCTGAGGCGCATGGCTCGACTACTCGCGGACGCCGACCTGGTTCGGCCTCAGAACTACTTCGATCCCCTCCCGTGGCACGCGCGATGGGACACGGCTCGGATCCTCATGAACCGAGCGGTCGGGAGCGACTTCCCGGGCACCCTTGGCGTTCGACGCTCGTTCCTCACCTCGGTGGGTGGCTACGACGGAGACGTCCTGTTCGAGAATCTCGAGCTCCTGCGAACCGTGACAGCCGCCGGAGGCCGCGTCGTCGACGAGCCCACGCTGTTCGTCCGCCGGCGACCGCCGACCTTCGCTCGATTCCTCGAGCAGCGTCCCCGCCAGGCCTACGACGATTGGGCTCAGCCGCTCCGATTCGCAGCCTTCCTCGCCACGGCTCCTGCCCTCCTAGCGATCGCACGGCGTCGACCCCGAGGGCTCGTCCTCGCGGCCGGAGCCACGATCCTCGCCGCGGGGATCGGCCGTGCGAGGAACGGCGGTCGGCAGGTCTTCGATCGAGCCTCCCCACTGTTCGCTCCGCTCTGGGTCGGCGAGCGGGCGGCCCTCGTGTGGGTCGCTCTGGCCCGGAGGCTGTTCGGCCGGGGATGCCCTTACGCGGGGACGGTCATCGGCCGGGCGGCGAACCCGCCCCACGTGCTGAGGCGGAGGCTCCGCGCACCGCTCTCGGACTGAAGGGAACGATCTTGTGGGTACCGTCGCAGAATGGCTGTGCGGTGGAGCGGCCGCAGCGGCAGAGCGCATTGACCTTCCGCCGCGTCGACACCTCGTTCCCCTGCTCGTCCAGCAAGCGAAGCGGGCCTCGCACGAGCAGAGGCCCCTCGGCTGTCACGCGAACGATGGTGATCTCGTCCTTCCGTCTCATGCGTTCACCCGGCTTGGACCTCGCGTTCCGCTCCCTGCTGGTCCTCGATGCAGAACCTGGTTGCCGGTCGAGCGGCCAGTCGCGCCGCGCCGATCGGCTTGCCGCAGGCCTCACAGGTTCCGTAGCTGCCGTTCGCCAGCCGTGCCTTGGCGTGCTCGATATCGGCCAGCTGGGCCTCGAGGTCCTGGACGATCGAAAGGTCTCGAGATCGCTCGAATATCTCCGACCCGGCATCGGCGAGATGGCCTCCCGCGCTCGGGTCTCCCGTCGGCTCGCGTTCGACGTCCTCGGTGGCCTCGGTCAGGCTCTCCTTCAGCCCTAGGAGGCGCGACCGCTCCTCATCGAGGAGCGCCCGGTCCCGTTCCTTGTCGGTCATCTCGTCCCTCCGATCCGGTCGCCTCTCGGCGCTCTTGCCTCCTTTCCCTCACAGAGGCCCCTCCATGCGTGCAGGAGCCAAGTCCTCAGGTGAGACAGGCGTTTCCAGGGTCACTCCCGCGGGTACCGCTGAACCATGCGGAAGCGCATCCGCAAACGCATCCGTGTGCAGCGGCCCGGGCTGGATGCCGATGCTGACGTCAACGCTGTCATCTCTGTGAACGGTCCGGGCGGCGCGTGCACCTGACACGGGATCTCAGGAGATCACGCGCGAGCATCGTCTTCGTGGTGCTGGGTCTCTCGAAGACGTCGTACGTCTACGCCGCGAGCAGGAACCACGACCCCGACGGCGACAGCACTGGCACCAGGATCACCGTGACCCGGCCGTAAACGGCCGGGTCACAGTCCCTCCATCTGATACGGCGACGTGTCAGTCAGTCGTCGTCGTGGTGGTCGTCGTCGTCGTGATGAGCATGAGTCGTCTCGTCGTGGTCGGTGTCGTCGTGATGAGCATGAGTCGTCTCGTCGTGGTCGGTGTCGTTCACGGCGGTCGCGGCGGCAACGACACGCGTGGTGGGGAAGAATCCCCCGATGAGCGCGAGGACACCCCCGGCGAGCACCAGCCAGAGGCCGATGCCCACGTTCTCGAGAGAATCCAGCGAACCGGAGCGCCCAAGCTGGATCACCACGAGCGTGAACGCCACCAGGGCCACCGCGCCGGCGAACCGAGTGAGCCAGCCGCCCTTGAAGGCCAGGCCGAGGATGATGACGGCCCCACAGACCGCGGTGACCAGTCCGGCCGAGGACAAGAACCCCGCGGTGCCCGCATCTGTCTCCCACAACCCCTGGATGGCAAGAGCCGAACCGTCGGTTCCGTCGAACCATTCGAGGAAGCTGCCGAGCAGCAGGAGCACAGCGGCCCCTACGGAAAGGATCACGCGGACCGCGAGCCAGGGCGAGGGCGTCTCGCTCACTGCCCTCGTCTCCGTAGATGTCGCGTCCGCGTCGTTGTGCTGATGGGTCGCACGCATCTCTCGGCCTCCTTCCGGCCTCGTCTGGGGAGGGCTATACCCAGAGTGGGGTGGGTCCAATCACCCCATGTGTGTTGCTCTCGAGCGCTCCTCAGGCGGGAACAGGGATGCGGATCCGCACCGCTTTCCCGATCTCCGCGTCAGGGAAGAGTGCTCGGATCAGATCGAAGCGCCCGGCCCAAACCTCGTCGTCGGACTGAGCCGCTTCCTCCGGAAGCAGCCCTTCGGTTCGAAGCTCGATCTGGGTGTCGTCGGAGGTGAGCTCGAAGGTCACGAGGTCTCCCTCCCCGGCCTCGACCGCGCCGGAAAAGAGCTCCGAAGCGGCCAAGCGAAGGTCGCCGCGGGCCGGTTCGGAGACCTCCCAGCGCTCCATCACGGAACCGACGAAGATGCGAACGATGAGCGCGAGTGCGGGGTCTCTCGCGACCCTGAGTCGGGAGCTCGCCACGGCTGCGCGCTTCAGCCTTGCGGGATCTCTTCGGTGCTCGCGTAGAGCGTGAGCACCCGATCGAGACCTGTGAGGTCCAGGAGCCGCCGGAGCCCCGAGCCCTCGGGAGCGGCGAGCGCGAGGTCGCCCCCACGCTCACGGAGGTGCTTCAGGCAGGCGACGATAGCCCCGAGCCCGGACGAGTCGATGAAGCCAAGACCACGGAAGTCCACGATCACCTTGGGAGGGTTGTTGTCGCCAGCCGCCTCGAGGACGGATTCCCGGAAACTTGGGGCCGTGTAGAGGTCGAGCTCGCCACCGACGTCGATCACCGCCCAGGTTCCATGCGTTCGCCTGTCGAGGGACAGGTCCAAGGTGCGGTCCTCCTCCCGGGTCGGTTGCTTGATGACTCGCCGCTAGTATAGGTCGTCACCGTGACTGATCTTCCCACCGTCGTCTTCGTCGAGGTCCCCGCGTCACCTGGATCCGTACAGGTCTTGCGCAACGTCGTCGCGGGTGTTGCCGCCCGCCTCGACATGCCCATCGACCAGATCGAGGAGGTCCGGCTCGCCGTCACGGAAGCAGCCTCCCTGCTGCTCGACGAGGCGGAAGCGACGATGCTGCGGATGACGATCGGCCGCGACGCGGAGGCCCTGAACGTCACGCTGAGCTCAGACGGGGAAGCGGATCCCTGGCCGTCGGAGCGCGCGCTCGCCTCGTGGCCCTGGCTCGTCGTCAAGGGCTTGACGGATGAGATCCGAGCCGATCGGGCGGACGGCGAGGGTCCATCGATCCGTTTCACCAAGCGTCACGAGCGTGTGGATCGGTGAGCAGCCGTACCGGACCCTCCCGGCCCGAGGAGGAGATCGCGGAGCTCTTCGGGCGACTCCCTGACCCGTCTGCCCGCGAGGACCTTGCGAAGGAGTTCCTGCCGCTGGCCGAGTACTTCGCTCGCCGTTTCGCGGGCAGGGGGGAGCCCGTCGACGACCTCACGCAAACCGCCTCGCTGGGTCTGCTCAACGCGATCGATCGGTTCGACGCGGAACGCGGTGTGCCTTTCTCGACATACGCCGCCGCCACCATCGTCGGCGAGCTGAAGCGTCATTTCCGGGATCGAGGGTGGGCGCTTCGGGTCCCTCGCAACGTGCAGGAAACCGCCATCCTCGTGAACCGGACCGTGTCGAGCATGTGGCAGGACCTCGGGAGAGCTCCGACGGTGGCCGAGATCGCTTCAGCCGCCGACATCGGGGAGGACGATGTCCTGCAAGCTCTCGCCGCGCTGCAGGCATACACGACCGACTCACTCGATGCACCCACGGGCGATGCGACAACGACCGCAGCGGAGACGATCGGGAGCGAGGACCGGAGCTTCGAGGTCTCCGAGGAATGGTTGAGCGTCGCACCCGCGCTCCGTGACCTTCCCGAGCGAGAGCGCACGATCCTGTATCTCCGCTTCTTCGAAGGCAAGACCCAGACCGAGATCGCCGACGAGCTCGGGATCTCGCAGATGCACGTCTCCCGACTCGTGTCGCAATCGCTGGAGAAACTCCGGAATCGGACAGGGACGTGACGCGGGGATCAACCTGGTCTCGTGAAGCGATTCCCATGCACCGTCGGGGGGTAAGCGAGGAGCCGTGACCGAAGAAGGGGCTGAGGACTCCACCAGCCGGCAGGCGACCTCCGGACCGGAGCCCGACGAGTCGCCGAAGGAGCGCGTGGACCGCGAGCTGATCGAGCTGCTCAACGGCCTCCGTGTCATCCTGCCTGGGGTGCAGGTTCTCCTGGCCTTCCTGCTCACCGTCCCGTTCTCGGCTCGCTTCGCGGAGACGACATCCGTGGATCAGGGCCTGTACTTCGTGACGGTCCTTCTCACGGTGGCGGCGACCGGTGCGCTCACGATGCCCGCCGCCTACCATCGCATCCGGTTCCGCCAGGGAGACAAGGAGCGGATGCTGCACATCTCCAACGTTTTCGCGATCGGCGGACTCGTGCTTCTCACCTTCGCGATGGCGAGCGTGGTCTTCCTCATCACGAACGTGCTCTATGGAGTCGCTGCAGCTCTTCCGGTATCTCTGATCGCCCTCGCCCTTCTGGGTTTCTCCTGGTTCGCCGTGCCGTTGCTCTGGGAGGGGCAACGAGGACAACTGAGGGGGACCTGACGGGGTCCGCACATTCGCACCCAAGTTCCCTACGGGGGGTGTCGTACCCCCGCGGCATCACCTGGGGTGGTCGGGCTCGTCTTCCTCATCGATCGCGGGTTCCGACAGCGGGTGTGGCGTGTCGGAAGGTTCCCGTCCCGGGTCTGGGGATTCGAGTCCCGCGAATGACCCGACGATGGCACCGTAGAGCAGGCCGGCGATGACGCCACCGAGCGCGCATGCGACGATCGCAGGCCCGCGTCC
>JBPCPX010000141.1:0-6700 GCA_050998695.1 Actinomycetota bacterium | reverse complement strand
CTCCCGGTTTCTTGCGGTTCCCCGTCCCCTTGGCGGTTGCCCCCCCCCCCCCCCCGCCGCTGGCGGAGAACCTGGAGCTGCCCCTCGCCCGGGTGCGCCGGCACCTGACCCGACTCGCGGCCGCCGGCGTCGCCCGGCTGGGATCCGACCATCGCACCTACCGGCTCGATCGGGAAACCCTTCGGTGGGCTGCCGAGCAGGTTGGGCCGCGCCGAGCCGAAGAGATCGCGCTCGGTGCGGCCAACGAAGACGAGGAAGCGGTGCTCCGCGCGTTCTTCCGCGACGGGCGTCTCACCGAGATCCCGACGAAGGCCTCGAAGCGACGGATCGTCCTCGGGCGGATCGCGATCGAGTTCGAGCCCGGCGTCCACTACGACGAACGAGAGGTCAACGCGATCGTCGGAGGCTTCTTCCTCGATCACGCCGCGCTCCGCCGCTCGCTCGTCGACGAAGGATTCCTGGACAGGGAGGCGGGCGTCTACTGGCGCGCGGGAGGGCGGGTCGACGGGTAGCCGTGTAGACGCGAAGCGCCTGCACCCGCTACTGTCCGCGAGAGCCGCCGAGCGGGACCTTCCCATCGGCGGTTCCGCACGTGCACACCGAGATGAGGCGTTGGTGCGAACACGATCCGCGATCGCGGTCCTCGCGCTGATCGTCGGCGTCCTTCTCGAAGCGATGCCGGTGTTCGCTCATCACGCCCCGGGTCCGTGCGACTTCCATCGCCGGGCCGACGAATCGACCCAAGCCTTCGCGAAGCGAAGGATCGTCTGCGCCGTGGAGCGGTTCGGTCCGGTCCCCGGCGGTCAGGAACGGGCGATCTGCATCGTCCGTCGCGAGAGCGGCCTCGACCCGTCCGCGACGTCGCCCACGGGCCGATATCGAGGCCTGTTCCAGCACGACCGGGACATGTGGCCTGCCCGATACACCGAGTACACGCGTCCGGCCTGGGAGCTCTCCCCGCGCGCCCTCAACGGGCGCACCAACGCCATCGTGTCCATCCGGATGGTGTTCAAGATCGGGACGTGGCGGAACGCCGGGTGGTCCCCGAAGGACTGCTGAGCGGCGCGATGACGAGCCACTCCGTGCCGCGCGGCTCCGTGCCGAGCGGCTCCCCACCGCGTGGCTCCCTACCGCATGGCTCTTTACCGCGTGGCTTTCTACCGCACTGCCCCGATCGCGCCCACCACGAATAGACTCCGCCCTATGGCGACCACCGATAAGGACGTCGAGACCGCGAAGACGACCACCGTCGAGGAACGGATCGACGAGCTGCGGAAGCGCAGGAAGGCGGCTCTCACGCCGGGAGGCAGGGACGCCGCCGCCAAGCAGCACGAGCGAGGGAAGCTCACCGCGCGAGAACGGGTCCAGCTGCTGATGGACAAGGGCTCGTTCGTGGAGACGGACCCGTTCGCCGTACACCGTGCGCACGACTTCGGGATGGACCGCAAGCGTCCGCCCGGCGACGGTGTCGTCACCGGCTACGGGACCGTGGGGGGGCGGAAGATCTTCGTGGCATCGCAGGACTTCGCGGTCTTCGGGGGCTCCATGGGTGAGGTCCATGCGCAGAAGGTCTGCAAGGTGATGGACCTGGCGATCTCCACCGGCGCGCCCTTCGTCCAGATCAACGACTCCGGAGGGGCCCGCATCCAGGAGGGCGCCGCCTCGCTCGCCGGGTACGGCTTCATCTTCGAACGCAACGTGCGAGCGAGCGGTGTGATCCCGCAGATCTCCGTGATCATGGGCCCATGCGCCGGCGGCGCGGTGTACTCCCCCGCGATCACCGACTTCACGTTCATGGTCAAGGAGACATCCCACATGTTCATCACCGGGCCCGACGTGATCAAGACGGTGACAGGTGAGGAGGTCACGTTCGAGGAGCTCGGCGGCGCCATGACCCACTCCGCCAAGTCGGGCGTCGCCTCCTCGATCGGTGAGGACGACGAGGACGTGCTGAACCGCGTTCGGTACCTGCTCTCCTTCCTCCCCTCGAACAACCTGGAGGATCCCCCCGCGTACGCGACCACGGACGACCCCGACCGAGTGGACGACGGCCTCACGCACCTCGTCCCCGACCGCGCGCAAGAGCCGTACGACATGCACGAGGTGATCCGGCGTGTCGTCGATGACGGCGAGTTCCTCGAGATCTTCCCGCTGTGGGCGATGAACATCGTGGTCGGGTTCGCGCGCCTGGACGGACGCACGATCGGGATCGTCGGGAATCAGCCGAAGGTGATCGCGGGGACGCTGGACATCGATGCATCGGAGAAGGCCTCCCGGTTCGTCCGGTTCTGCGACGCGTTCAACATCCCGATCCTCACGTTCGTGGACGTTCCCGGATTCCTACCGGGCACCGAGCAGGAGTTCGGCGGCATCATCCGCCACGGCGCGAAGCTCCTGTACGCGTTCGCGGAGGCGACGGTCCCCCGGATGACGGTGATCACCCGCAAGGCGTACGGCGGGGCATATCTCGTCATGAACTCGAAGCACCTGCGCGCCGACGTGTCGTTCGCGTGGCCGACCGCCGAGATCGCGGTCATGGGTGCCGAGGGAGCGGTCAACGTGGTGTTCAAGAAGGAGATCGAGAAGGCCGCCGATCCGGAGGCCAAGCGAGCCGAGCTGATCCGCGAGTACCGCGACAAGTTCTCGACGCCGTACGCGGCCGCGGAGCGAGGGTTCATCGACGACGTGATCGAGCCCGCGGAGACGAGGCCCAGGCTGATCAAAGCCCTCCGGATGCTGTCCACGAAGCGCGAGACGATCCCGGCACGCAAGCACGGGAACATCCCCCTGTAAGCGATGGACGGCGCCCGGTGACGAACGGCACGGATGGCGAACGGCGCTTCGAGATCTCGGAGGAGGTCTCGCCCGAGGAGGACCGCGCGATCCTGATGGCCCTCGAGCGCTACTTCTCGGCCGAGAACCCCAAGCCGCCCGCGTGGGTGCTCCAGGGGCGGATCGACGCCACGGGGTTCGGCGCGCTCCAGGTGAGGCGGTTCGCCCGGGAACCCTGGCACGGACAGTGGGTCGAGTTCGCACGCAAGGGCGTGCCCCCGGTCCACGGCCGCGGCGACGTCCGTTGACCACCGAGGGCAGCTACACGCACTGCCCGAACTGCCTGGCGGAGTACGGAACCTGGTCCACCACCTGTCTCAACTGCGGGTCGGCGCTCGTTCCCGGCCCCTCTCCTGCGCAAGAGGAGACCGAGGAGGCTGAGCCCGGCGGTCTGGAAGTCGTCGAGCGTGGTGAAGACCCGGCGGCCGGGTCGCTCGGCCGATTCGCCCTCGAAGTGGAGCCGGTCTTGCTCACCTCCATGATCGAGGAGGACGTCGACGCCTTCCTCGCCTTGCTCGACGAGGAAGAGATCGGTGCGCAGCGGGGGGAGACGCTGGAGGACGGCGGAGTTGAGATCATCGTGCACGCGTCGAACCTGATCGACGCGCAGGCGGTCCTCGTCGAGTTCACGGGCGACGTCGGGCTCGTCGACGACATCGCCGTCGATCCCGACCAGGATGGTCCCGCGAGCGACATGGCTGTCGTCACCTGGACGCGCCTGCAGGACGTCGGTGTCCAGGCGAACCGCCTCCGCGCGGGAGGCGTCGACGTTCGGATCGAGCTTCCGGGCGAGGCGGAACGAGCGTCCGCAAGGACCCAGGCGGCGATCCTCGTCCCCATCGAGGAGCTGAACCTCGCCCGGGAGATCTTGGGCATCGAGCTCTGAACGTGGGTGCGACCCGACGAGCCGGGAACGCGGCACGCGCCGACGCCCTTGCCGCCTTCGAGGCAGAAGGATGCTCCGCACCTCGATCCTGGGGGAACGGTCCGGAGGAGCGCTATGGGCCGCACGACCACGCCTTCCACAAGGTGCTCTTCTGCCTCTCCGGATCCATCGTGTTCCATACCGACGACGGCGACATCGAGCTGACGGCAGGCGATCGATTGGACCTGGAGCCGGGCACGTCGCACAGCGCCACCGTCGGCCCACAGGGGTGCGAGTGCGCGGAGGCGTCTCGGTGACACTGTTCAGGCGTCGTAGAACCCGCCGTCCGACTTCTTGCCGAGCTTGCCTTCGGCGACCAGGTCTCTGAGGAGCTTCGGCGCTTCGTACTTCGACTCCCCGGGAAAGGCTTCCCGCAGCACTTCACCGATCGCGAGCAGCGTGTCCAGCCCGATCAGGTCGGACAGGGTGAGCGGACCCATCGGATGTGCGAGCCCGAGGCGCATCGCGGTGTCGATGTCCTCCCGTGTGGCGAACCCCGACTCGTACAGCCGGATCGCGTCGAACAGGTACGGGATCAGGAGCCGGTTCACGATGAATCCCGCCTCGTCGCCGGAGCGCACGCACGTCTTGCCGAGGACCTCTGTCCCGAATGCGCGAACGAACTCGTACGTCACCTCGCTCGTGTCGTCGGAGGTCGTGAGCTCGAGCAGTGCCATCACCGGCGGCGGGTTGAAGAAGTGCATCCCGATCACCATCTCGGGACGTCCGCTCGCGGCACCGAGCTCGCGGATCGGGATCGAGGAGGTGTTGGAGGCCAGGACGACCTCCGGGCGGATGACGGTTCCGAGGTGCGCGAAGATGACGGCCTTCGTGTCCCGGTCCTCCGTGGCGGCCTCGATCACGAGGTCCACGCCGGCGAGCGCCTCGAGTTCCGTGGCGGCGTCGATCCGGCCGAGCGCCTCTTCGGCCGCGGCTGTGTCGAGCTTGCCCCGCTCGACCGCCTTCGCGACCGACCGCTCGACTCGGCCGCGGCCGGCGGCCACGAGCTCGTCCGATGCTTCGACGAAGGTGACGCGGAGGCCGGCGCGAGCGCAGACCTCGACGATGCCCGAGCCCATGAGCCCACCACCGACCACTCCCACGTGTCGGACGTCGGCGGTTCGCATGGACTCAGGATAGGAGACGCTCAGAGAAGCGAGGAGAAGCGGGGACGCGCGCCCGTTAGCCGCAGGCCTGGAGCAGCAACGGGTAGGGGTTGATCGCGTCCTCGATCAAGGAGTATCCGTAATAGCTCGGCGGCCAAGGGCCGGGCATCGAGTTGGGGTGGAACTCGAAGTGATCGTGTGGCGTGGTGCTCGACCCGGTGTTCCCGACGTAGCCGATCACGTCGCCGGCCGACACGAGGCTGTTGGAGCTGTCCGAGTACGTCGAGAGGTGGGCGTTGTATACGGTGCCTACGGAGCCCACGACGAACACGACGTTGCCGCCGAGCCCGTTGGCGCTCGTGTAGGCGTGGCCGTCGAAGGGGGCGTAGATCGGGGTTCCCTCCGGCGCCACGATATCGACCCCCTTGTGGAGGTGGTAGCCGCCCGCGTAGCGGGGTGCCCCGAAGCCGTCGCCGTACCCACGAGGCTGGCCGACCGGGCAACGATCGAAGAGATGATCGAAGGGCACCAGCGGGCCCCCGTTCCACACCCCGCCGCCGTTCGCGTCCGCCTTCTCTTCTTCGGCTGCTTGGGCCGCCTGTTCCTCGAGCCAGTCCGCGTAGTCGGCCTTCCTCTTCTTGAACGTCCGCTCCGCCTCTGCCTCCAGCCGCTCCTGCTCGTCGAGCAACCCCTGCTGGTGGTCGAAGAGCTCGGCCACATCACGTCGCTGCTCCCGTACCCTCTCGAGCTCACGGATCTCTCGGGCCTGCTGGTCCTCGAGCGTGGCCTCGGTCGCCGTCAGGATGTTCTTCTGATTCGCGACCTGGACGGCGAGCCCCGCGTCCGACCGAGCGAGGGCGTCGACGTACGCCAGCCGATCCGTGAGGTCCGACACGTTGTCGGCGTCCAAGATGAAGTCGATGCTCGACGCAGGCCCCGTCATGTAAGCGACCGCGGCTCGCTCGTTGAGCCGGGCGCGGATCCTCTCATAGCGGGCTCGCGCTCGATCCAACGCGGCCTGCGTCCGAACCAGATCGGTGGTGACCTTCTCGAGTGCGATCTGCTGCTGCTCGATCTTCGACGCGGCGTCGTTCAGGCGGAGTTGGGTTCCGGCCACCTGGGCCCGGATGTCGCCCAGCGCGTCCTCGATCCGTTCGAGCCGATCTCTCGCGGCCTGCACGTCCTCCTTGGAAGGTGGCGCGGCGACGGCAACGGTCGCGGCGACCGATACCAACGCCAACAGCGCCGCGAGAACAGCGGCACGCGTGACTCCGGGGAAGTGGCGTTGGATGTCGGTCATCTATCGGCTCCGGCCCGAGGGAAGGTGGGCGGACCGGTCCGCACAGCCTGCCAAGTCCCCGGTCCCCTTGCAACCATCCTCGGTGAGGAGTGGCCGACTTGAGCACGCCCCCTCTCGGGCCCAGGTCAGTGCAGGTATTCGATCAGCTGCAGGGGGTTCCCGTCGGGATCGTGGAACGTGGCGAATCGAGCGAACCCGGGAACCTCAGACTCGTGCCCGTCAAAGCTCACTCCGCGTTGCTGCAGAGCCCATCTCGCCTCATCGAGGTGATCGACCCGGAAGACCACGGTCCCGCTTGGGACGAGCGATGTGTCCTCGGTCCCGTGCAGAGCGAGACGGATGGGGCCGGCTTGGAACTCCGCCCATTCGTTGCCCGCCCGATGGGCCACCGGGAGACCGAGGACATCCCCGTAGAAGGTCACCGCCCGATCCATGTCCCGCGTCCAGTAGTAGACGTGGTCGATGCCCTCGAGAGGCCCTTCGGGCGGCATGTCAGCCGAGGATCCTGCGCTTCTGCGCCTGGAACTCCTCTTCCGT